>JAYZCF010000181.1:0-7714 GCA_036338455.1 Planctomycetota bacterium | reverse complement strand
AGACCAGACTCGCACGCGGCCTCAATCGTCCATTGCAACATCGGCTTTCCGCAGAGCGGCAAGATGTTTTTGTTCGGGATGCGCTTGGAACCCGACCGTGCCGGAATAATGGCAATCCGATTCATGTAACGGTCCACCCTCCATCCACCGTGAGCAAACTTCCCGTGGTGGCCGTATTCCTCGGGTCCAGCAGAAAATCGATGGCAGGCAACAACTCCTGTTCCTCAAGCATCCTTCCTAGCGGCAGCATCTGCGAATAACGCTCCTCCAGTCCCTTGTCCACTCTGCCACGCACCCCACCCAAGGCAATAGAATTCACCAACGTGCCATGAGACGCCAAGCGAACGGAAAGCTCTTTGGCCAACTGGATCTGGGCAGCTTTACTGACGCCGTATTGAATCGGCGATGACTTCAGACCATCTTCATAAAGATTAGGGTTAGGAGAAACGACCCCGTATTGGCTACTGATAAAGATGACTCGCTGCAAACCATGCTCCTGTAACGCGCAGGTCAATCGGTAAGGGATGGTCACCGCCATCGAAAATTCAGCGTGCAAATCCTCATCGGCCGCGATCCCCTGATCGGAAATTTTCAACGACGAAAGACTGCGGGCGTTGTGAATTACGGCATAAGCACCCTGCTCCGAATTGCAGCACGCGATCAAAGAAGCAATCGCCGAATCCGATTGCAAGTCGATCGCCAAACACTGCAAGTTATCGGGAGCCTCGTACATGCCGCGCAGTCGCGCGGCCGACTCTTCGGTACGAGTTACGGCCAAAACCTTCCAACCCTGATGGAGGAGGTGCCCTGTCATGACCGTCCCGAGCTTGCCAGAGGCTCCCGTAAGAATCACCCAATCATTTTGGCTCATTTTCCCGCCTCGACCATCGTAACTGATGCCAGCATTTCCTCTTGAGAAAGAGGCCGTAAATCCTTCTTGATCGCATTAGTGAAAACCTGGAGGGCCGTCTTGAATGCAGAAAAAGAATCCCGATGTACTCTTGAATCAATGAGTCTCCCCTCGGCATCTTGCGCTTGCAACTCGATCGCCCGGCCGGCCATACCCATCGCCCGAACTTCGGTGCAAATGAGCCCCTGATCGAGTGGCCTAGGAAGCCACCATTTCACCTTTACCTCTCCTTGGCTGGAATCACACTCTACCCGACTGGCTCCTACGGACGCCAGCAGTTCTTTACCTTCGAATCCAGCTGCCTGCTGATAACTGGCTAAAATTGGCTCAATTAAGTGGATAGCGTAGGTATCCCATTGATTAGGAACAACACCGACAATTTTGTCGACCCGAGGGTCAGAAAACCATGCCTCAATATTGAGATCCGCGTCATAACGCAACGCGGAGCAGGAGAAAAGTAATGTCTGTCCAGCCAGTTCGAAAAGTGTCTTCGCACCGGAGACGGTACAGGACAGGGGCTTATCGATATAGATGGGAAGAGCCTTTTGAAAGGCGGGCATGGCGTACTGCAAGTGGTTCTCCGAATCATCCCTCGCCAGGAGAATCGCATCATTATCCTCGACAATTTCCTTAACCGTATCACAGATGCGAGGAATACGAGCGGCCGAAGCAATACACTGACTCCTAGTCCGATCTTGGGTCCACACCGATTTGACCGTGGCACCGGTAATCCTGGCCTGCGGCCAGTTTTGCCGTTCCAGGTATCGGGGGATCGCTGGATAACCACAATCTTCCATGGCGGTAGGATCGTAACCGTTAAAAATCGCGGACCACGAGAATGGATGACCGTTACCGGGTGACTCACCAATGATGCCAAGTCTCAACTTGCTGTCCATGTCCGGGGATCCAGTAGTGGGTCAGAGAAACACGGGGGAGCAAGCGTTTCCTCCAGCGCCGGCCCCGCATCGTGGACACGTACAATCGACTCCAGCTCCGCCAAACAGGTAACCCCGACAACAAGCGAGTCCAAACTTGGCAACCGGCGCATGTATTGGTAAGCAAATTCCAAGGGGGACAAACCCACATCCTGCAACGCCAACCAGAACTGTCGATGTTGCTCACGATCACCTGCAGGGGTCCAATCTGGCCAGTCTTCGGGAGCCGCCAGCACCAAGCCTTGTAAAAAGAGGCTACGGGCCTGAATCGCCACGCCCCTCCCTTTCAACAACTCGATTGTCCCGTTATCGATAAAACGTCGATCGTAAACGGAAATTGGTAACTGGACGATATCGAGGCTGTCCAGCGGGAGTCTCTCAACAGGGACACCATGATACAAGGATGCTCCAATGCGCTGAATCAAACCTTGATCTTTCACGCGATGCAACCATTGCAACAGGAGGTCGCGATCGGGACGTAAGAGATCTTCGGCAGAATGCACCATCAAGCAGTCGAGGCGTTCCAAACGCATTTGCTCCAAACTGCGTTGCAACGAGGAATCCCATTGGTCCATCGCCTGATCTCCGAGGGGAAGGTGACCGCAGCCGGGAAGCTTAGAAGAGACCTCAAAGGACCACGCCGGATCCATGACTTGGCCAAGCACCTGTTCTGCAGCCCCATAGTTTTGAGCCGTATCCAGCCTGGTTACTCCATGACCGTAGGCAAAACGGAGGATCGACTCGACTTCTTCAGGAGGCACACAGCCTCGCTCGTTGGTGACACCGTAGTCGAGGCCGAACTGGACGGTACCTAAAACAAGATCTGGCAAAACTCGTTCACTTCCCTGGTTTAATAGCCCGCGGCCTGACCATCCTTGCGTGACTCCGAAGCCCCGTAGTAAACGTCCTTTTCCGCATCATATTGGATGCCCTGATAGCCTCCATAGGAACCGACATTGTAACCCATGCGATGCCCAGCCCTCATCAATCGGCGAACCACAGAGTAGTCAAAACCCGTTTCCAGTGATAGACGACCGCCGTCCGACATCCGCTCACCGGTCGGTTGAGAAGAACCGCTGTGCAGTATTCGCGGCGCATCCCCGGCCTCCTGCAGATTCATATCAAAATCGATCATGTTAATAAGAATCTGGGCGTGCCCTTGGGGCTGTGTCGCCCCGCCCATCACACCAAAGCTCATGTAAGGTTTGCCATCTCGCGTCACGAAAGCCGGAATAATCGTGTGGAAAGGGCGTTTACCCGGCGCGTAGGTATTAGGTCGCCCTGGCGTCAGATCAAACAACTCACCGCGATCCTGCAGGCAAAAGCCCAACCCGTCGGGACACATCCCGGAACCCATTCCCCGGTAATTGCTTTGGATCAACGAAACCATATTCCGATCCTTATCGGCCACGGTCAGATAAATGGTATCACCGGTTTCCAAATTCGGATTTCCAGCAGGGTAGCTGCGTCCTGCAAACTGGTCGCGTATCAACTCGCGCCGCCGCTGGCCATACTGATCAGAGATTAATTCACCAACAGGCACATCGACAAATTCAGGATCCGCATAAAACCGAGCGCGATCCTCGAACGCCAGTTTCTTAGCCTCTGTAAAATAGTGGATATGCTCGAAACTGCCAAAACCGGCGGCCCGCAAGTCGTACCCTTTAAGAATGGAAAGAATCTGCAGCGCCGCAATGCCCTGGCCGTTGGGAGGCAACTCCCACAGTCGGTACCCACGGTATTCGACCGACACCGGATCGACCCATTCCGATTTGTGGCTAGCCAGATCTTCATACGAAAGGTAACCGCCATGCTTTTTCATAAATTGGTCGATTGTCCGTGCCAACTCTCCCTTGTAAAAAACGTCTCGCCCGCCCTCGGCAATCTTTTGCAAGGTATCGGCCAGCATCGGATTCTTGAAAATCTCACCTTTAGCTGGGGCCTTTCCTGACGGCAAAAATGTCTCGGCGAAACCGGGGTAGCGTCGCAAACCGCGACTCAGGTTCCAGTAGTACGCGATCAGCTCCGAGACTGGAAATCCCTGCCTGGCATAATCGATCGCCGGCTGCAAATTTTCTCGCATAGGCAAACGACCAAATTTGCCGTGCAACTCGAACCAGCCGTCCACACATCCGGGGACCGAAACGGGTAATGGCCCCAAGGCCGGAATGGTATCGGCATCGCCCAGTCGCTCCCTCAACTTTTCATAGGACAAGCTGCGAGGCGAACGACCGCTCGCATTCAGGCCGTAAAGTTTTTGCTCCTTATCGATCCAGACGATGGCAAACAGGTCACCCCCGATACCGTTTCCTGTGGGCTCCATCAGCCCCAACGTTGCGTTGGCAGCAATAGCGGCATCAACGGCATTCCCACCACGTTTTAGAATGTCCAGCGCGACCTGGGTGGCCAACGGCTGGCTGGTAGCCGCCATACCGTTTCTGGCAATCACCTCAGAGCGGGTCGCAAACGTCTCCCCCGTGATTCTGTCCTGGGCAAGCAGGTTCATATCTGCCGCAAATAACAGCCCGACAACAACGATAAAAGCCCAACCACACAACCAGCTCGGTTTGCCGGCAGAGCACATTAACAACAGGGGAGATCGGTTCACAGAAAATCGGTTCACAGAAAACACCTCGGCCAAATAAAAGAAGAGCCACCAGCCGTCATTGTGGACGTTTTGCTGCGGTAAATCAACGATCTACCTCCGCAGTTGGAGGGTCGTTTAATCTTGGTCGGCGGGAACCGGGTCCTCGTCGGGTTCAAAATCCCGACCGTATCGCGCCGCCCAATAAACCAGCACAGCGACGAAAAACATCAACACCGCAGCGACCAGATAAGGCAGGAAAAGGACAACTTTGAGCATCGGGATGCCGAGCCCCGAGCCAAATATCCTCGCCAGTGCATTGACACTCTGGCCCACACCGAGTGTCTCACCCTGACGCTGCGGGTCCGACCATCGGGACAGCAAAGCGTAAAGATTTGGTTGGATACAGGCATAGCCGACTACGCTGATCACCAAGGACACGTATAACCAGGTCAGCGCCTGTTCCGGCGCAGCTGCCAGGATTGACCAAGTTAATGTCGCGAAACCGAGCACTTCCACCAGTGCCCCAAAGATCGCCAGTCTAGCTGGAGAGACGTACTTGGTGAGAGGACGAACGATCCCCCCCTGCACCATCGCGACCAGGAAGCCGATCAAGGCAAACGTATAGCAGACACCTTCAAAGCTAAAATGAAAACGGGCATCAGGCAGATCTTCCGGGCCTTTCAACAGCAGGCTGAGTGTCGTCTCAAAGTTGGCAAATGAAAAAATACAGACAAAAAAAGCAGCCAGTAAAATGGCAATGGCCCGATTGCCAACGACCCGCCGAAACCGCTTAGTATCCCACCATTTTTTCACCGCACTCGCCGATTTGCCTGGGACCCTTGATTCGGGCAACATGAAAATCGCCATACCGAGTGCTACAGCTGAGAGCGCGGCCGCGACGAACCCGGGACCTGGCCCCGGGTTGGAATCCCCGCCCGGCACGGCAAACACCGCAAATAACGGACCGAGCGTGAATCCGAGTCCAAAGGCAATGCCGATCAAAGCCATCCCTCGCGCCCGGTTCTCATTGGTCGTGGTATCGGCGATGTAGGCTTGGGCTGTCGCCACGGTCGCGCCAGCTATCCCGGCCCCAATTCGGGTGACGAATAGCATCGTCAGGCTTTGATAAATCGTCGCAATTCCGAAGAGTAGGTAGAAGACAACCGAGCCAGTGAGGCCGACAATGATGACTGGTCTCCTGCCAATACGATCCGATAACGCACCCCATAAAGGCGCAAATAGAAACTGCATGATCGAGAAACTGGCCATCAGCAGCCCGATCACCCAACCACCGGAATCGGTGGCAAACTGGTCGGCGTAAATCGGCAGCAGTGGCAAGACAATCCCGAAGCCGAGCAAATCGATAAAGATCGTCAGGAAAATCACAAGCAGGGAGCCCTTACCCCCAGCCTTGCGCTGAGCGCTTACCGGTGTACCGTCTCGATTTTCCTGCTGATTACTCATCCGGTTTCTGCTTTTACTCCCACGTCGTTTCGTCCAACCATAACCCGTTTGGAGCGGTTTGCGAACCGCACATCCAACGCTTTACCCTTTCCGGCAGCCATCACCGCAGCCCCGGAAACACGCCATTACGCTCTCCATTTGGTCGATTTACTGTCTCTCGAAATTGCTCACGCTCCATGGCGATGCAACGCAGGTGCGATCGACACTCTTTTTCAAAATAGTCATTGTTTCATCTCGGGAAACGGAAAACTTTTTCAGATCAGGCTGCCTGCAGGGGTTAACCCACATGCTGGTAGTGGCTGCGGGCTTCCCGCAAACATTGCTGAATCCTTTCGAACAACAACTCCGATATCTGCTCATCCGATAACCCGTCGATTTCGTTTGTCTGGATAGGCTGGCCAATCACGACCTGAATCTGACCGGGCCTGGGAAACCGCGCTCCGCGCGGCCAGGCATCAAAAGGCCCGTCAAGTCCAATCGGCACCAAGGTCACCGGCACGCGTTTGACCAGTGCGGTAAACCCTTTCATGAGTGGCAAGATTTCACCATCCCAACTCCGCTCACCCTCTGGGAAAATCAGAACCGGCTCCTTCTTTTTGAGCCGCCTGAGTGTCTCTTTCATACCGCCGATGCCGATTCCGTCACGATCGATCGGGATAGCGTCCAATAAACGGAGAATCACGCCGAGGGGGAAATGGAACAACCCTTTCTTGGCCAGGAAATTGAGACGGCGGGGAGAAACGCATCCAATCACAATAGGATCGAGATTGCTTTGATGATTGGAACACAACAGCGTGGCCCCCGACCGCGGCAAGCGATGTTGATGGTGAACACGAACCTTGTACATCACCAGCAGCACCATCTGCCAAAACCATTGCCAAAAACGGTAGAAACAGCGGCGATAAAGCGAGCGTGGAGGGTCGTTGGTAAAGAATTTTGCAAACATGCGCGTGATCGGTGATACCAAAATCGCTGACGGTTCGACCCGGGACGGAGCAGCCATTGAGGAAATCAAACACCCTCACTCCGACGTCCATAATAATTCGAAACCAAACGGATTGTCGACCTCAAATCAGTCCGTTCCAATGGAGGAAACAGTCCATTCCCAAATGCTGCCACAACAGGTCAAATGACAACGAAATCGACGCCAAACACCGAAATTGAAGAGACGTTTGCCGAAGCTTTTTCCATGCGATTCACTCGCCTGATCGTCACGGCGATCGACGCTTACTGGCTGGACGCTGCTGTACGCGAATTCTGTGGTTACGGCTCAAGTGTGATTCAGTGTGACGCCGAAACAGGCTTGGAATACCACCTGGAACCAGCCAGTACCCCCGACGGACGGCCCGGCGCTGCACTCCTGGTTTTCGGCTTCGACGATGCCAAACTGACTCAGGCAGTCCAGCAACGAACGGGGCAGTGCCTGATGACATGCCCGACCACCGCGGTTTTTAATGGGCTACCAGAAATGGAATCCAAAGCACCGCTGGGCGACCATCTCAAATATTTTGGTGACGGCTACCAGAAAAGCAAACAGGTTGGGGGGCGGCGATTTTGGCGAATCCCGGTCATGGATGGTGAGTTTCTGGTGGAAGACCAAATTGGGATAGGATCGGGAATCGGGGGCGGGAACTTCCTGGTTCAGAGCCGCGACCAAGCATCCGGGCTAGAGGCCGTTCGCCGCAGCACGTCGGCTATTGGTCAATCGCCAGGGGTCATTATGCCGTTTCCCGGCGGTGTCGTTCGCAGTGGGAGCAAGGTCGGTTCGAAGTACGACGGGCTGGTCGCATCCACTTCCGACCGGCATTGCCCATCGTT
>JAYZCF010000180.1:0-21774 GCA_036338455.1 Planctomycetota bacterium | reverse complement strand
GAACCAACAAGATTGATTCCTTCACTGTCCGTAGCCTTCATGGCTCGGACCAACCTTAACCAGCCAAAGAATGAACAGCCAGCGGTCCAGTTTTGGCTATGCTTCCCTGCCTGAACTCCCAGGAGCTTCTTGGTGCACCTGGCGTTACCGGGTAAGGTTGCTCACTAAACCATTTATCGGGAATGCTTGTCGCTCCAGCCAGTTCGACGCTCCGATCTGAATTGACCGAATTATCCGTTACACATTGACAGCATCCAGCGGGTGGCAGATCGGTGAGAATGCCGGGTTGACTCGGAAAAAACCGACCCGCCATAAGCCGCCGAACCGCTTGCCGTCAGGAAGGGAAGAACAGCTGCATCGGGTAAAATCGTTACAGCTTGCCGGAGCCTGGCCCGTTGAGATCCAGCTGGTCGGATTTTTCCGGGCGATGGGAGCGAGCCAGATCTAGAAGTGAAACTGCATGCCACTCAGTATGCTGAAACCATGGCGATACCGCCCGTCTTGGGCGTTGAGCACCCGGTTCTCGATAAAGCCCGTGTTGATCAGTTCCAGGTGCTGGTTGACCCGCCAGGTCAACTGTCCTAGTCCACGGCGAGTAATCGTGTCATGAAGCTGGCGGTCTTGCTCCCAGTACGGATCGTTTCCCGGGTTGCTGGCGGTCAGGGGCTGTGGGTGGAATTCACCATATTCCAATACGGCCGTCAGACGCGGCGATTCGTAGATCAGGTTCAGGTATCCTCCCCAGCCGACCGATGGATTGCTGTCGCCATTGTTCATCTGTCGATTGTAGAGGCTGCGGCCCCAGGTAATCTGCGAAAGGGGCAGGTTGGGACGCCGCAAGCCGTATTCGTTGTAGATCCACTCGGTCGAGATCCGCCAGCGTCCCCGCCGCAACATCAGGTCAAACCCGGCGTAGTTGTTGTATTCTTTCTGCGTTTCACTGCCGATGCCATCTTGCCATTTCACGCTGATCCCCGCATTACAGGGTTCCGTTTCAATGCCGACCCGGGCACAGATCGCCTTGCTGGAATTGGTGTCCAGTCCATCACTCCCATTGGTGTAGGCGGTGGCCAGACGCAGGCAGCCGGGCTGGTAGCGAATCTGCAACCCCGTTTCCCGGTACAGGATGCACTCACTCCGAATAAATGGGGCGTAAAAGCGGTAGTTTGCGGTCCGAAAGTTATTGGTCTGGGGCACATAATAACGCCCAAAAGGCGTGACGAAACGACCCAGGTCGACCGCCCAGTTGTTGCGGCCCACGGTCAGGAACAACTGTGACAGCTCGAACGTGTTGAGATTGCGAAAATTGTGGGCAAAGGACTCCCGCAACTCCGGGTACACCTCGGTCAGAAGATTGTCGTCAAACGGCTGGTTCAAGTAGATTTCACCCGTAACCGAGTTGGTCCAATCACCCCGCCGGTTGCTCCAGTGCATCAATGATTGAGCCTCCGCCGCAAACGTCTCCTCCTGTCCTGTAAACTCCCACCGCATGTCGGCACTGTAATAAGCCCGAGCGGTCGCCCAGACGTCGAGCCGGTTATTGGGACAGGGCTGGAACCGGAATGACTGGCAACCGTAGCCGAGTTGCGTCGGCGTGATCCAGTCACCGAAACAGGATGCGGCTGGACAGTGATCTCGATTCCTGGCTCGCCGGGCTGGACGGATGATCGTTTCCAGTGGTTCGGCTGGGAGTTCCAGGCTGCCCGCTCCGGCCCCTGCTTCACTCGGCGCTTGATTAGGCGTTGCATTCAGTACGTCACTCGGTGCGAGATCCTGAGCGACCAGTCTCCCACTCCCGTTTCCGCTTGCCTCCACCGTCAGGCAGGTCAAGCCGAGCGCGATCCAGCTTAGCGCCACCAGGCCGGCAAGGCCGAATGGGCAACGGTTTGGCAAGAGCTCACTTCGCAGCATGGGAATCAAGAGAGTATTGAGGGCGTAGCGTTTGGCGAAACATACGGGGATATTCGGCTGGTTGGGAACATGCCGAACGAAACAGGTGTAACAGTAGGATCGTCTAGGAAAACTTTAGGACTTGATCCGCTCGTCCGCCGATGGACCGTCCTGCCGGATAGAAATGTCTTTTGCAGTTTGCCTAACCGTCACCCGGGGAGAAAGCGGGGGAAAGAGGTGAGAAACGGGACGCTAGAAATTGACCGATCGTCAAAGTTTAACATTCGTGATGGGAGAGCCGCCTCGATCGAACGGAAAAGCCGTACTCAAAAGGCCGAACCCCTAAGGAGCGATTTCCAGGCGTATTTCGGCAGCCGCCCCGGCGGCTGCCCCTGCTGCCGACGGTTGGCCGGGTAATTCGACGTCGATCGTCAAATGGTTCCGCGCCATGAGCAGCTGCGAGATTTCGAACCGGAACCGGTCGTCCGACTCACTCCCCTCGGATCGCTCCCAAGTCCCCCATTCTTCCCCAGCTTCCGTTGGTTGCAGCGGCCGTTCGTTCAAACAGATCGAGTCAGGCAGCGGGGTCATCTCGACGACCAGGTAGACTGGCTGGCCCGCGCGGAGGCCGGTCGGCCGGTTGAAGTGGCGCTGGAGTTGGACCCTTCCCTGAAAATGGGGCTCCAGGGACGCGGTCCAGTCGCCCGGCAGGCGGCAGGCGAGCTTGGCGGGCTGTGACACCTCAGATTCCTGCGGGCGGAGCTGTATCTGCCAAGGGCCGTGGAGCCGGATCGGGTGGAAGTTCGGATCGGACATCGATGTTCGCGGGAAGCTGAAAAAAAAGACCGGTCGGCCTGTTGGCCGCCGGTCATTGTGTACCGTGGGAAATTCGTTATTCCGGGACAAAGCTGTGAATCACGGATGCCTGCCGGACCTGTTTCGTGTTCTTTTCAACGAGCCGAAGGGAGACTTTGAGGCCTCGGATCGGATGGGGGTAAGGGGGCATCGTCTCGCGCTCGGCCGTTTCATCCACGGCGGGCGTGCCACCGTCGTTCACGCCATTGGTCCCTTCATCAATGTCCGTATTTTGATTTGTGTCTAAGCCATCATTCTCATAGAAGGGTGTCCATGTGTCATAGACGTACTCGGTCAAGGCTTGGTCGAGATAGAAAGGATAGGCGAGCTTGGATTTGTCGTCGGGCAGACCACCAAACCAACTGGTAGCGCTTCTTCCATGAGCCAGATCGACGAAAGCGCCATAGGTTGGTCCCGGTGTGACAATCGGCGTCCCTGTGGCTACCAAGACGTCATTCGGTTCAATCGCCAAATTGTTGACGACATTGACCGTAGCATTCGGCGAATAAACTCTCACGTCAAAGGCGGCGATATTGGTCAGCACCACATCATCGCCTGTGGCGACGTTGTTTGCTGCCATGCGGGATTGGATCAGATTGGACCTCATCAGGATGTGGGGAAACCCGTTGGCCGTGGCCGGATTGTTCTCGATGAAATGGCAGAATCTGTTTCCTCGATTTCCCAAATCTTCCAAGCTGTTGGCGGACCAGCAATTACCGACGGTACCCACCGAGACGTCGTTGTACTTTAGAAAATCGGCGTTGGACGCCAGCGCGCCAAGATGTCCCGTTTGGACGTCGTTCAGGTCGGGTCGGATGAGTAAAACTCGCCTGTAGACATTGACTGACTCATCAAAGTCGACTTGATTGTTGCCGTTTCGGTCATCCCAATGCGTCCACCAAATGATCTCGGCCATCGGTGATTCGATGATGTTGCCGTTGTACCTTCCTCGAAAAGGTTGTTCTGGGCGGTTCACCGTAAAACTGATGACGTCATCAATGTCACCCAGATAGGAATAGTTGGCCTTTTCGCTTGCCAAGGAACCGGTCGCGTCGCGTCTCGGGCCTTCCACGTACTCAAAATAGCCTTTCGGCAGGGCCGTCTGCGTCCATGGCTTTGGATCGAGCGTGATATGCTCTAGGTCAGACCGGAGCAGCTCCTGGGCCGAGCGCAACTGGCTGGACATCTCGATCACGGCACGGCTCTTCTGCATCGCGCCACTGGCATACTTGAACGCTTCCATCATGGCGAACATGACGATCAGCGTCATGACCATCGCAATCAGGACTTCGACCAGGGTCAAACCGGCGAGGCGAGCCAAGGGCGATCGAGTGAAGGGCGAGCGAGTCATCGAGATACTCCTATCAGGCAGGTCAGGTGTGGCGGACGCCACGATTGTCGGCGATCGAGAAAAGGAGGCTGTCATTGCAGCCCGGCAGGTGATCGCAACAGGTTCGATTACCAAGTTAAATTATAAGAAGGTGGGACAAAAGACGAGACTTCATTTTACCCCGTTCCCTTACAAAGTACACGTTTATCGGCCGTTTACCCCGTTTCTATCGGCAAAACCAACGTTTTTAGCCGAGCCTTTACTGGAAACCTTGGGTTTTTCCAATCCTGAGGGCGCCCATCAGGCTCTCCCGGAAGCTTGTCCCCTTGGGGACAATTTTTGGACGCCCGGCCGCCCTGGTACCCCCCGGAGGAACGCGACTCGGTAGCTGGCAGTGCCCCAAAAACCAATTGTCCCGTAATATCACGCCTCCCCTGGTTCGTCAGCCAGCGCTCTCGAGGGGTCTTTCCCAGCACTTCGCCGGACTCCCCTGCCCCTCCATCGGACCCGGATCTATCCCTTTCTCCCCCCGTCTCCCCCTTTAACTGGAAAACTATCGTTTTCCCCTAAACCTGACCCAGCTTCGATCCCTTTCGAGATAATGTTGCCGGCAAAGGGTCAAATTCTCTTTTCCACGCCAACGGCAGCGCGATAAACTATGGTTATCGAAACGGGACAGGGTTGAATTGCGATAGTTCAAGCGAGCCCATTTCGGGCGGAACGGACAAGGTGCTGTTTCCTCCGGGATCATCCTCGCTTCCCTGCAACTTGAAATATCGCGTCACAAACGGCTTACGGACTGGCACATCAACGGCGAATGGATCGCAGTGTGAACGGCGACCCTGCTCCCAAAGTTGTGTCGAATTCTACTTTCAGGAATCCGTAATGCTTGGTTTGAAAATGAGGGCCCCGTCTGTTCCATCGGCCATGGTCCTCTTCTTGTTGACCTGGATCGTACTGCCTGTCGCGCCGGCTCTCGCGCAGGATGATGCGGCCCTCTACCAATTGCTGCAGACAGCGGCCAACGCGCAGCAAGCGGGTGACTTTGAGATTGCCCTTTCGCAGTACGAACAGGTGTTTGAAGACCACGCGGACAGCCCTGAATTGGGCAAGGCGTATTACAATGCGGGTGTCTGTTCGGTCGAACTGGAACAGTTTGAAAAAGCGACCATCTATCTGATGCAGGCAGGTGAAAAATTGGGTGCGGAGCGCACCGTTTTGCTACCACAGTCTCGCCTGCTACTCGGGTTTGCCCAGTTACGATGGGGCAAGCAGCTTGCCGAAAAGTCGGAGGAACCGGCTGAGCCAAATCAAGCATCGCAGCAGCAATTCGCCGCCGCCGTGAAGAGCCTGGATGACCTGATTGGCCAGCACCCGCAGTTTCCCGATGTGGACCAAGCTTACTTCTTTAAGGCAGACGCGCTCGATGCGCTGCAGCGACTTGATGAAGCGATCGTCGTTTACCAGCAAATGCTGGCTCTTCCCAAGGTTCAATTTCAACAGGATGGCCAGTTTTCGCTGGGGAACCTGTACGAAAGGAAGGGGCAACTGGATCAAGCCCGAGCGCTTTACCAGCAGTTTCTCGACGGGCCCCAACATCTGTCTGCCGCGGAAGTCCGGTTTCGTCTGGCCGAAACCTGGAACCAAACCGCCATGCAGGCGGAGGCGAGCGGAGAAGCGGATCAGGCTCGGCAGGCACTTCAGCAAGCCGAGCCTCTCTACCAGGCGGTGATCGATGCCCAGGTCGAACGGTTGTCCACCGAGGCGATGTTCCAGCTGGCGATGGTGGTCAGTCGACAGCGGGACTATGCCCGCTCAGCGGAACTTTTTTGGGGCGTGGCCAATTTACCGCAGGCGGACCAGCGGATCCGTGCCATGACGTATGCGGGGCGAGATTCCTTGCGATCTGGCAATGCCGCTCTGGCCGAAGAGCGGTTGGAGCAGGCGACGGCCCTGGGGGGGCGCTACGCGGCCGAGGCGGCGCACTGGTTGGCCAAGACTTACTTACAGAACAACCAATTTGAAAAAGCGTTTGCCGTGGCCAGCCAATGGGTGGAGAAGACGGCCGACTCACAGATCCGGGTTCCGTTAATTCTCGATGCGGCCGATGCGGCTTACGGAAGCAGCGCGCGGCGCCCAGATTCGGTCGATCTCTACCTGCGGGTCGTTCAGGAGTCGCCCCAGCATCCCCTGGCCCCGACAGCACTTTACAATGCGGCCTATGCAGCGATGGAAGTGGGTGCTTTTGAACGGGCGATTCAGCTGACCGAGCAGTTCGAATCGAGTTTCCCTCGGGACAGCTTTTTGCCGGACACACTCGAAGTCCGCGGAGACACGTTGCTGTTGACCCAGGATCCGGCGCAAGCCGAAGGGACGTTCCGCCAGCTGGTGACCGATTACCCGGAACACGCCAAGCGAAATGTATGGCGGGTGCGGACGGGTCTGGCCATCTACCTGCAAGGCAAGGATGAGCAGGTTATCCAGTGGTTGGAGCCGGCAGTCGAGCCGTTGGAAACGGGGCCGCTCCGGGCCGAGGCGTGGCACTGGATCGGCTCCAGTTATTTTCGACTTGGCCAACCCGAGGCCGCCATCGAGGCGCTCCGTTCCAGTCGTGCCGCCGACACCCAATGGCGACGAGCGGATGAAACGCTACTGACCCTCTCGCGGGCGTTGGAGGCGAGCCAGCAGGCGGAACTGGCACAATCAACGGCGGGGCAACTTCTGGAGACGTACCCCGATTCACCGTTGCGAGCCGAGGCCCAATACCGGCTGGGCGAATATGCCTACGCCCGGGGAGACTTTGCCGAGGCTCAGTCGGATTACCAGGCCGTGATCGACCAGCACCCACAATCGAAATTTGCACCCTACGCTCTGTATGGTGGGGGCTGGACCCAGATCCAACAGGAAGATCTGCCTGCGGCGATTGCCACGTTCTCTACACTGATCGACGCGTACCCGGAGCATGCCTTGACCCAACAGGCACTGATGGGACGGGCGACCAGCCTCCGGCGCACCGGTCAGGCGGCTGCATCGATTGCCGATGTGAAACGGGCTTTATCGCTTCCGGGTAACCTTTCCCAGGTGGATCTTCTCTACGAACTCGGATTGGGGCAAATTCAGGAAAAGGATTGGAAAGCGGTTGTCCAGACGTTTGGGCAACTGGTGGAAAGGGTGCCGGACGGGGAGCGGGCCGACCAGTATTCCTACGAACTGGCATGGGCTCTCAAGTCGGATCAACAGCAGGATGCGGCCACGGCTCAGTTTCTCGATTTGGCGACCCGGTTTCCCGGTAGCCAGCATGCAGCTGAGGCGAACTTTCACGTCGCCCAAAGGCATTACGACCAGCAGGAATTTAAGCGGGCGATCGAGTATTACACCAACAGTCTGAAAACGGGGCAGGACCGACTCCTCAAAGAAAAGGCGACTTACAAATTGGCCTGGTCCCATTACCAGCAGGGTGATTTTCAAGCATCCCAGGACGGGTTTGCCAAACAGGTTGCCGAGTTCAAGGAAGGACCGCTCTACGCCGACGGCCTGTTCATGGTATCGGAGTCACTCTACAAGCTACGGGATCACGACTCGGCCTTTCAGGCGTACCGGGTGGCCAAGCCGGTGGTCGATGCGTCCTCCTCGGTATCCCCGGAAGTGCGACACCTGACCATGTTGCACGGGGGTCAAAGTGCCAATCAGGCGAAGCAGTACCGTGAGGCGATCGAATTCATGAGCCCGATCATTGAGGGTCAGTCCGAGGAACGGCTGAAGCAGGATGCCTACCTCCAGATCGGGATTGCCCACGCCGGACTCAAGCAACCGGCCAAGGCGGTGGAGTGTTGGGAGCAGGCAGCCCGAAACCTGGGTGAAACGGGCGCTCACGCCCGCTGCATGTTAGGTGACCAGTTGTTCACGGACAAAAAATTCGAAGATGCCGTCACGCAGTTCAAGTTGACGTTTTATGGTTACGGTGGAACCGCGGCGGCCCCGGAAGTACGAGCGTGGCAGGCGTATGCTGCCTACGAAGCGGCCCGCTGTCGAGTTGTTCAAATGGGGACTGCCGGTACGGCCGAAGCCCAGCAGAAATTCAAAGCTGAGGCGGTCAAGCACTTCAAGTTCCTGATCGAAAACTACCCTGAGGATCGTCTGGCCGAACAGGCTTCCAAAGAACTTCAAAAGCTGCTCGGAACGAAGCAGGCCGGGTGACCCAGCGTGAGCCGGGACGAGCCTGGAATCGGATGTTGGAGAGGAATACATGATCAAACACCTTGGTTTGCGGATCGGTAACGACCGAGCGATGGTCTGGATCCTGGTCTGGGTCGTGTTCTGGATCGTAGCTAGCTCTGCACTGGTGCAGGTGGCCAGTGCGCAGGAAACCACCGTGGAGGCGGGTCCCCAACCGGCTGCTGGCCCGGCTGCTGGCCCGGCTGCTGACCCGGATACGGCAGGGGACGAGCGGGTGAGTGCCGAAGAGACGGTCGCTCCACGAGGCATCAATTTCCTGATCCTGTTGACCAAAGGTGGCTGGTTCATGCTTCCGCTGGCCATCCTCTCGGTGGTGGTGGTGACGATCAGCCTGGAACGTCTGCTTGCCCTGCGTCGCGAGCGCGTCTTTCCGCAGGCCCTGATTGACCGCTTGGCCGAAATGAGCCTGGAGCCGGGCGGGCTCGATCCCCGCAAAGCGTACCAGCTCTGTCAGCAGTATCCCTCCTCGGCCAGCCAGGTCTTGCGTTCGATGTTGATCAAAGTCGGGCGCCCTCAGGCGGAGATTGAAAACGCAGTGGTCGAGTCAAGTCAGCGGGAGGCGACCCGGCTCAGCCAACTTGGATCGTGGCTCAGCCTGGCGGCCGCTATTGCCCCGTTGATCGGGCTGCTGGGAACGGTTTGGGGTATCACTCAAGCTTTTTATGATACGACCCAAATGGTGGCGGGCGAGAATCGAGCCGAAGTCCTGGCTCAAGGAATTTACACTGCCTTGGTGACCACTTTGTGTGGCTTGATGATTGCCATCCCGGCGGCCATCCTCTCACACTTTTTTGAAAACCGCGTGCTGTTATTGATGAACGAGATTGAAGAGATGATCTTCAATCTCTTACCGCAGGTCGAGCGTTACGAGGGGAAACTCCGATTCAGTTCCGAGCCTCCCACTCCGGCACTTTCCGAGAACCCATCAGTCAGCCCGGCAGATTCGGGCCAGGCCCAGGTGAAACCGACCGTGCCTCGTCCCGAGCGCCGCGGCCCGGTCTCTCCGTAACCAGGAGTATCGAGATGGCTGTCCAATTGAAACGCCCCAGTGCGGTCACCGCATTGAGTATTACGCCCCTGATCGATGTCGTCTTTCTGTTGTTGATTTTTTTCCTGGTCGCTACCCGGTTTTCCGAAGAGGAACGCCAGCTGGAACTCGATTTGCCAGAGGCGACCGAAGCGTTGCCGGCGGCCGTGCAGCCAAATGAAATCGTGATCAACATTGACGCTCGTGGCCAATACTACATCGAGGGGAAGTTCCGCCAAATCGAACAGGTTGAACAGATCCTCAAGCGCGCCCAAACCAACAACCCTCTGTCACAAACGGTGGTCATTCGCGCCGATAAGGCTGCCGACTGGAAATTTGTCCTGACGGCCTTCAACCTCTGTAAAAAAGTAGGGATTCAGGAGTACACGGCTACCACCGACGATTGAACCTAATGCCATGAGACAAACACGTCGTTTCGTAACCCGGATTGATCCGCAGCTGCGGAGTACATTCGACCAGCAATTTTGGCCGGTCTTGGTGGCGATCGTCGTGCTTTCCGCGATCGTGACCGGGGCCATCGTTACGCTCCTGCAAGGGGCTTGGATGTGGGGTAGCCTGCTGGTCTTGCCGGCCGCCGTGGTGGCAGCCATTTTTGTGCTGTACCGTTTGGATAACCAACATTTGCGGCGATCACTGCAATTCGCCTTGGTAATCAGCTTGGCCGTCCACATGGTTGTCCTGATGGTGGCGTCGGTGACCGAGGTTTTTAACAATCCCTTTGAGACCGAGCAGCCTCGCGTTGCCCAGCGACCCCCGAAAACCATCACGGTACGAAACCGGACGACTCCCTTTGTCTGGCAGAAATCGCAACAGAAGCCAACCCCGGAAAAAGAAGTTGATTTGGAGCGACCACAGCCACAGGCCGAAATCGAAAAACCGCAACCAACGCCGGTCGAAAAGACAGAGCGAAACCCACAGCCCCAGGTCGTTCGCCGCGAGCAGAGCGCTCCGACGGTAGCTCGCCGCGACCAGGAATTGTCGGAGCTGCGCCGACAGGTACAGGACCAGAAACCACGCTCCTCGGTCAATGCGTCAACCTCCCAAAGCGAAATGCCTCAAAAAGTTGCGGTCTCCTCCCGTCGCGCTGAGTCGGCGGCCTCCCCGGTTGAAACGGAGCGCCGTTTGACCGAAGCCTCAGCCGAACGCGCGGTACAACGGAGCGTCCCTGTCAGTCAAAGTCAACCATTATCGCCCGCTTCCTCGCAACGCACCGGACCGGTCCAGCCGGCCGCTTCACTCGCGTCGGTCGAGTCATCCAGCTCGGTGGCTCGCTCAGTGACCTCCAAGACCCAACGCCCTATCTTGGGGGAATTACCGCAGGCAACACGGCGCGAGGTCGCCTACGCGGAGTCGCCGGCGCCCGAAGCGCAACCGGCCGACATGCGCCGTCGGTCAGCCGAGACAAATCGCTCGAAATCGGAGGTCTCCGCGCCGACAGTTTCCTCAGCAACATTCACGCACTCGGCCAAGCGGCGCGTTTCTGAAGTGAGGCAGCCGTCTTTGAGTAGTCCCGATTCCAGCCTGGTTCGACCTCGTCGATCCGTTGTCAATTCGCCCACAACGCAAACGACGGCCAACATCGAGTCCCCGGCGATCCCCAACGCGTCGGCAAAAGCCGTGCGAACCCCGTCTGCCCAAACTTTCGCGGTCAGTAAAGCGAAGTCCGGACAGGCCGGAAGTGGGCCGAGCGCTAACCTGGCCAGGGGGGCGGGTAGTTTTGCCAGTCCCACAAACATTGCATCGACCGCGACGGCCGAACGGCGGACGGACAGCCGCAGGGAGAGTACGATGGCACTCTCTTCCCAGCAAAAGTCGTTTCGGGGGCGTCGCTCAGGGGCCAATGTTTCGCCGCAGTCGGTCGTGCGGGCGACGACCGATTTCAATGCCCGGTTGGCCGGCAGTCGTCAGTCGAACTCTCGCGCGATCCGTGCATCGGCTTCGAGCGTGAATTCCCGTTCAACCGCGGAGCGCTCGGAATCCTCTGCTGAAAAAGGGAATTCCCAGTTGGAGCTGGGACCGACCAAAGTGGTGATGGAAGAAATTTCCCAACGGCGGGGCGGCGGCGGACAGCCTGAGCTTTCCGAATCGCAATCCAGTCGCGAGGCTCCGGCTGGCAGAACGGCTTCGAATCAGGTACCGACGATCATGGCCGAGGCGAGTGGCAACCCGCAAACGGTCAGCCAACCCCGCTCGGCGCCCATGTCGAGCGAAACCAATCAACCGGAATCGATGGCGAATCAGATGGCGCGGGCCGAGCAGGTAGAACTGGCCAGGCCGGTTGGGTCGGAGGCAGAGCCGGTGAGGGAGTCGCCGATGGCCAGCGCGGCGCGGCAGTCGTCGAGCAGCCGGGCAACAGACAGCTCGGTGCAAGCCTTGGCTGACCTGCAACGGGAAACCGAGGGTGAGCCTCCTGCGGGCAGCCCGGAAGCGCGGTCGGCCGTTGCGCCCGATCTCGCAAGCCAAGTTGTGTTTGGTCGGCCGGATGGGAACCCTGACTCGAGCCCCGATCAAGCCGGTCAGCCAGGGGAATCGAAGACGGCGGATATGGGTCAGCGTTCCTCCCCAGCCGAGACGGCCGCCTCCTTACAGCGCAGTACGGAAAGCGATGTTTCGTCTGACACTCCTGTGG
Organism: Planctomycetota bacterium; assembly: GCA_036338455.1. GTDB lineage: Bacteria > Planctomycetota > Planctomycetia > Pirellulales > Pirellulaceae > Mariniblastus. The sequence goes on along the minus strand of JAYZCF010000180.1, from coordinate 9,786 downwards.
CGGCCGTCCAAGCCGGCTCGCCGGCTCGACGCGCCGGTGAGGAACGGCTGGCAGAACAGGCTCCCCCATTGGGTTCCGGCGATCTCGCCCGTCGGTCGATGACGCTCAACAAGCCGAACCTCTCCAAGGTGGCTGGCTTGGCGAGAGAGTCTTCCAAAGGACGTACGAGCGAGTCGGCAGTGCCTACCCAACCGGGTGCCATCGAGGTGACGCGTGACTCGGTGGAGACTCTCGATCGCGCGCCAGGTGCCGCGCTCCAAGTTGATGCCCCGAAAGGAGCGGCAGGCCTCGGCGACTTGCCGAGTATTCGTTTGGGGATTCGAAGTCGACCCGCTTCGGCCGACAGTCCCAATATAACGGTGCAAACGGAAACAAGGTTTCAACGAGCTGACTTTGGTGGTCTTCCCGCCTTGAACCCAGCTGCTGTCCTGGCCAAGAATGCATTCCGTTCCCGCTCTCCCGGGGCCGTTGCCAACGCGGGTCCCAGTACTGAAGTGGCGATCCAGAGCGGTTTGGAATTTTTGGCCCGACATCAAAGGGATGATGGTGGTTGGTCTTTGACCGGTTTTGATCAGGAAAGCCCGCTGAGCCAATACCAGATTGACAGCGATACGGCTGCGACGGGGCTGGCTGTCCTGGCATTCCAAGGCGCTGGTTACAACCACCGTGAGTTCAAGTATGCCGGTCAGCTCAATCGGGCGCTTCAATGGATGCTGGAACATCAACAACCCGATGGTGGGCTGTATGTGGAATCGGACAGCCAATCGAATGCGTCGGCCCGTTTGTATAGCCATGCTATTGCCGCCTTGGCGCTGACAGAGGCTTACGGAATGACCCAGGATCCAGAGTTGGAACGGGCGGCCCAAAAAGCGTTGGACTACATTTCGGCGACCCAAGATCCGCAACGTGGCGGCTGGCGATATTATGCGGAACCCCAGTTGCGGTCTTCCGACACCTCGGTCACGGGCTGGATGACGATGGCCCTGAAGAGCGGTCAACTGGCTGGTCTGAGAGTTCGCGACCGAACCTTGCAAGGGATTGAATCGTGGTTGCAGGTTGCTGTGGACGCCGACTCGGGATCTCAGTTTCGATACAACCCGTACGCGGTCGACGGCCAACAAGTTTCCCGTGCCCACGGCCGCAAAGTCAGTCCCTCCCTGACCGCGGTAGGTTTGTTGATGCGGGTATATTCCGGTTGGCCCCGCGATGATCAACGGTTTCTATCGGGCGCTCAATCGCTCCTCAAACAACTTCCTAGTGACGCCAACACGCAATTGCGCGACACTTATTACTGGTATTATGCCACCCAGGTTCTCAAGCACGCGGGTGGCGAATCATGGGACGCTTGGAACCGGGCATTGCACCCGCTGCTGGTTCGCACCCAGGTCAAATCGGGTGAGTTGTCCGGCAGCTGGCACCCTCATCGCCCCGTGCCGGATCGCTGGGGTGCTCACGGCGGGCGCCTGTACGTCACCACTTTGAACCTGCTGTCCCTCGAAGTTCGCTACCGCTTGTTACCGCTATATGAAAATACGGTAAACCAGGCGGAGTGAGGAGATGTGCGACTTCGCGAATCGAATCGTTACTCGTTGATCCGTTGCCGAATCACGTCGGCGCATTGACCGATCTCGATCCGCTGCTGCTCCAGTGAATCGCGGTCCCGGATGGTGACGGTGCCGTCGGAAAGTGTCTGGCCGTCGACCGTAATGCAGTACGGGGTGCCCGCCTCGTCCTGTCTACGGTAACGGCGACCCACCGCGCCTTTCTCGTCATAGAAAACGTTGAACTCCCGTTTCAAGTCGAGATAGATTTGCTTCGCCTTTTCCGGCATCCCATCTTTTTTGACCAGTGGGAAAACGGCTGCCTTGATCGGAGCGATGCGAGGATGGAACCGCATCAAGGTGCGGGTCTGCATTTTCCCTTTATCATCCGGGGCTTCATCTTCGGTGTAGGCTTCACAGAGGAAGGCGAGCGTGGCCCGATCAGCACCGGCTGACGGTTCGATGACGTGTGGTGTGTATTTTTCGTTGGTCAGGTCATCACGGTAACTGAGGTCTTTGCCGCTCCCCTTCCATTTCGGTTTCCCGTGGTCGTCGAGTTGAACCTCCAGTGGACATGATTTTTCATCCAGTTTGCCTTCCATGTGACTTCTCAAATCAAAATCTCCTCGGTGGGAAATCCCCTCCAGTTCACCGAACTCTCCTTCGGCCATGAATGGGAAGGCGTACTCAATATCTGCCGTGCCTACCGAGTAGTGGGCCAGTTCGGCTTCGTGGTGTTCTCGCATTCGCAGACGTTCCATGGAGATACCCAGGTCGGTGTACCATTTCAGTCGCCGATCACGCCAGTATCGATACCAGTCGGCCGATTGATCGGGATGGCAGAAAAATTCGATTTCCATCTGTTCGAATTCGCGGGAGCGAAAAGTAAAGTTGCGAGGGGTGATCTCATTGCGAAAACTTTTACCGATTTGGGCAATTCCCAGCGGTAAGCGATGCCGCGTGCTGTCCAGAACGTTTTTAAAATTGACGAATATCCCTTGCGCCGTTTCGGGCCTTAGATAAGCCGCCCCCTCTTCGCCCGACAAGGCGCCCACAAAGGTCTTGAACATCAAATTGAACTCGCGCGGCGCGGTCAAGGTCCCCGTCGTTTTGGCGTCGGGCCCGACCACCTGCTCCATGTCATCGACTTCTGTCAGGCAAACAACTCCACCATCCCATTTAAGGTCGTCAAGATTTTTGGCCCGCAGGTTGAAAAATTTCAGTGCCCGCTGCTCCATCTTCTTTTGCTCATCGTCCCCTGCTTCGGCCGTGACGAAGACACGTTTGTTTTTTGCCTCGACCCAGCGCCCGTTCAATTGGTCGTGACGATACCGCTTCTTTGATTCCCGGCAATCGACCATGAAATCGTGGAACAGGTCGTAGTGCCCCGAGCACTTCCACACCTGAGGGTGCATGATGATCGTGCAATCCAGGCCCTCCATGCTGTAAGGCGTCGGAGCGCCGGCGAGCGTATTCATATCGTCGTGCCGAGCGACCATGTCCTGCCACCACGCTTCGCGTACGTTGCGTTTCAGCTCAACACCCAAGGGACCGTAGTCCCAGAATCCGTTGAGACCTCCATAGATTTCACTGGATTGAAACAGGAAGCCACGGCGTTTACATAACGAGACAATCGATTCCATCTGCATGATCTAAGGATCCCTGTTTCACGTGAACTTTCGGGAACGATCCTTTTTCGATCACCCCCAGGTCGGCTGACAAGAAGAGTCTAACGTGATCCATGGTCCTCAGTCTACGGCAGGCGGCCGACAAAAACGGGGCGACAGCAAGGTCTGCCGTCCCACGGCGCAGGAGAGGACGATTCGGGAGCGTGAGTCGGAGCGCCGGTTAGGTGTGCAGAGTCCATCGCAAGGCGTCAGTCGGGCGTCGGCTCTACGAATTGAATTTTCCAGTCGGACAGATCCAACTCGGGAACGTCGTCGATCAAGTCGAGTTGGGAACAGAACCGAACATCGTCCACAAAGTGGTCGAAGTGATTGGCCAGCAAATTTTGCCCCCCATTGGATTCCACGAAAAAATCGAACAGGGATTTCGAGGAGTGCTCGATTCGGTGGGCAGCATGCTGCCAGTGGTGGACAGCGATCCGGGCGGAGTCGTCCAGGCTGTCCTCGGGCTGGATAATCCGATCCAGCAGAGCGCCGGCAAACAAGACGTCTTCGGAGCTGACCAGGCCATTGGTTCCCGCGCAGATGACGGTTACGTTTTCAGCTTCATCCAATTCGGCCGCCACGGCAGAAAGATTGACAAAACTGCCGATCAGCACCCGTTTCGCGTGGCGACACCGGTCCATGGCAACGGTCCCGTTGGTTGTGCAGAGCACCAGCGTTTGGTCGCGCGCGATCCCCTTGGTGTACTCGGGGGGGGAACTTCCGTGGTCGAATCCTTCGATAATAAAGCCATGCCGTTCTCCGCACAGCAGGGTGTCGGGCCCCAATTGTTCTCGATACTGGCGGGCCACGGGAATGCTGTGAGCCGGCACGATTGATTTGGCGCCATGGGTCAGGGCCATGCATATCGTGGTGGTCGCCCGGATAACGTCGACCACGACGACGACCCGGTCCTGCAGTGATTCGGGCTCGATCAATGACGGCAAGAGCCCGACCTGTAAGCGAGGCATAGCTTGTCCTGTTTGGGTTCCGATACGGTTGTGGCTAAACAAAGCGGGTGAGTTAATATATCCTGAATGCTTCGGTAAACGAAAGGTAGCCGTCCACGGCAACTTACCTACTTCTCAACAGGTGACTTTGAAAACGATGGTGGTCGATAAATCAGGAAAGCGTGTCCAGAAGATGTTCGGTGAAATCGCACCGAGCTACGACCGGATGAATCACCTATTGTCGATGAATGTCGACCGGTACTGGCGGCGCCGCACTGTGGGAGCCTTGAAGCCTTACAGCCAGCGGCCTATCCTCGATTGTTGCTCTGGCACAGGGGACCTGGCCTTTGCTTTCGAGGCCGCCACGCGACACGCAGTCCCGGTGGTCGCGGCTGATTTTTGCCACGAGATGTTGGCCGTTGGAGAACAGAAGCGCCGCAAAAGAGCCGGTAGTCAGGTGACGTTCGTGGAGGCCGACACGCAGGACCTTCCTTTCCCCGACAACGAGTTTCAGGTCGTTTCGGCCGCCTTTGGTTTGCGCAACGTGGCGGATACGGATCTGGGCTTGCGAGAGATGACGCGGGTTTGCTCGCCGGGAGGCCAGATCGCGATTCTGGAATTTTCGACGCCCCGCAGACAACCGATCAAAGGTCTCTATGCCTGGTATTTTAAAAACGTCTTACCCAAAATCGGTCAGGCACTGGCTCGGAATTCGTCCAGCGCCTACAACTACCTGCCCGACAGCGTGGGCGAATTTCCGGCTTATGAGAAATTGGTTGAGAAAATGTTGCAGGCCGGAATGTCCCAGGCGAGATTTATTCCACTGACGTTTGGAATCGCAACCTTGTATGTCGGGGTTAAATGAAACCTCCGATTGAGGTGGTGATCAGTGGAAGTACCACGGCTGGCAACCACCGTATCGCCCTGTTGGTGGGGCCTCTGAGATCCTGCCGTATGCAGGGGAGTGTCTATTCGGATTCAACGACAGTTTCCGCTTGAGAGCAAAAATCACACGATTGGACGCTCTCCAAACAGATCTCGTGAAAGCGCATATCACGCAAGTCCATTTGCAATAATCTCCGTTCCATGCTTTTGCCGAAACCGGCCAACAACTTGATCGCTTCCAGCGCACCCATGCAGGCAACCGTTCCCGAGGTGGCACCAAATACGGGGAATTCTCTTTTCCAGTAATCGGGTGTATCTGGTGTAATGCAACGGAGGCAGGGCTGGCCTCCTGCGGGAAAGGTAGTGATCGTTGCTGCCGTGTCATACATGGCACAGTTCACCATCGGTTTGGCATGACGAACACAGGCATCGTTCATGGCAAATCGCTCTTCAAACAGAGGGGCCGCACCGACACATAGATCAACTTGGGGAACCCACTCCTCGGCCAATGATTCGTCCAGGTTGGCAGCGATCGGAACGATATCCAGCCGCGGATTAAGATCCCGCAGGCGCTGCTCGACCGTCTCGATGCGAGGTTTCCCCAACCAGTCATGCGTCATTAGCAACTGACGATTGAGGTCCGAATGTTTGACGTTGCCACCGTGGGCAATGACCAGTTGCCCGACGCCGGCGGCTGCCAGCTCGTAGGCCACAACACTGCCCAGTCCGCCGCACCGGGAAATGAGTACGGAACTGTTCTTGAGCCGCCGCTGACCCAGTTCACCAAAGTCCGGGGTCCAGATTTGCCACTCATACGTTTTACTTTCCTCTTCGGAAAGTGAATCGGCCGGTTGCTTGGGAAGGCTGTTGAGTGGATTCATAGTCAAATTTCTTATGCGTTAAGCGATGTTCGGCACTGTTCATAAGGCGGTTTGGATGATCTGTTGGTCGACCATTTGAAAAACCAGGGTCCCCAATTCCACCGCTTCCGTTGGACTGTGGGTGATGTGTAATACGTTGACTTTCTCCTGGCGGTGAACCCGTTTCAGCAGAGCCGTAATTTGGGATTTGGTGTTGGCATCGAGTGCCGCTAAGGGTTCATCGAGACAGAGTAAGCGGGGTCGAAAGGCCAGGGCGCGAGCCAAGGCGACGCGTTGGCGTTCACCGCCGGAAAGGCCCTGTGGAAAACGTTCGAGAATGTTACCAATTCCCAGCAACTCGGCCAACTCGGCCACCCGTTTTCGCCGGTCATTGCGGGGCATTTTACGAACGACCAGCGCAAATTCGATCTGCTGGTCGATCCGCATGGTTGGGAACAGCACGGAATCCTGCGGAACGTATCCCACGTTCCGGTCAAACGGTGCATGGCGGGTGATGTCTGTTTGACCGAGGTGGATCGACCCACGGCTTACCGGACGGAGGCCGCAAATCGCCTCGACCAAGGTTGTTTTTCCACAGCCCGTAGGCCCCATCAGGATCGCATAGCATTGGTCCGGCAGAGTCAAATTCAACTCTTCCATCCGAAAATCGCCCTGTTGGATGGCGACGTTATCGATACGAATCATCGGCGCCTCCCGGCTGGGCCACCCAGTAACAGCAAGCGCGTCGCGATCAAAACCATCACGGCGACAGAAATCAGGATCAGAGAAGCAACTACAGCGCCGCGCAGATTACCGAACTGAAAATTCAGGTAGACCGTTGTTGAGAGAACCTCTGTTTTCATCCGGGCTGTACCGGCAAAAATCAAGATTGGTCCAAATTCACCAAGGGATCGTGCCCAGGCCAGGGTGAAGGCGGCTACGACCCCTGGCCACGCTTGCGGTAGGGCAATGCGATGAAAGACTCTGAATCTCCGAGCCCCCAAGGTTAAGGCAACCAGTTCGGGCCGATCATCGATTTGTTCGAACGTATTTCTCATGGTCCGAATGGCAAACGCGGCAGCAACGGTGAATTGGGCGAGAACAATTGCCGGTATCTCGTAGGTAATCCCACGGATCCCGGGAAACCCAATCCAGGAGAAAAAACTTTGCGTCGCTTGGTCCAAGGATCGACCGACCCCCGTTTGGAACAGCACCAGCAGGCTGATTCCCACCACTAGCGGGGGCAGTACGATCGGGATGTCCAGGATCGTATCAACCGATTGTCGAGTGAATCTCGCCAGTCGATTCAGGCCCGGCTTTTGCCCCAGGTGTCGTTCGATCGCATCGCGCCCCAGGCGGGCCAAGACGTAACCTGTCGGGACAGCAACCCAAACCGAGAAGATGGCTGCCAGGGTACAGGTGACCAAGCTGAGACAGATCGAGAAGATAACTCGTTCATCCGCCAAGGAAGTGCGGATGTCCGACAGGCTGGCGTATTGGAAATCGACAACGACCAGCAGGATAATCAGGGCCAAATAGAGCCCGCCCAGACCGGACATCGAGGTCCAGAACAACCAGCCTGTACGGCGGCCGACCGAAGAACGCATTTCACCAGGTTCATTCGCCATGGGGGTCAAGCGTCTCCAGGTTGAACGGAAATCGTTCGGTAGCCAATGAACCAGGATGCATCAGTCTTTTTTGGGAATCACAACTTGAAAACCGGCCCGTTCGAAACGATTTATTGTATCGGAATGAACGATCATCTCGAGTAATCGTTGCATGAGTTGCCGATTTTTTGTCGTCTTCGAGATCGCCCACGGCTGAATGGCCCGCGAGTGCGCCGAGGGAGCCAGGGGAATCACCTCGATCTGTTGCATCGATTGCGGGTCTGCCATCACGTTGGACCGGTAAACGAATGCTGCATCCAGTCCTCCTGCCATCAATTGGCTGACCAGTGTTGGCCCCACATCCACGGTGACGGCGGAACGCGTTTTTAGCTGTTCATACAAACCTTGATAGGGAGGTGACGAGAGCAGCTGTCCGGTCAACCAACCGAGAGCCGATTGCTCCGGTTCGCAAATACCGATTCTCAGGTCGCCCGATAGCAGGTCTCGTGGCGACTGGATCCCGTCCGCCCGAGAGCGTTGAACGGCCATCACGATTTCGTTACTACTGATGGTGACAGGCGATTCAAACCGATCCTCGACCTGTTTGAGGAACTGAAAATCACAGGCCAGAAAGGCATCCGGAAACAGATCGGGATCCTCGATCGAATTGATCGACGCGACTAATTTTCCGCAACCTTCCCAGCGCGGATAGACATTGATCCCCTGCCGCCGGGCAAACTCCCGGACCTGCTGCTCCAGAACAGGCGTGAACATCGAACCAATATACAGGTGGATTTCGGGGACTTCTTCCCACTGGTCGCCCGGCTGTGCGGTGAAACCAAACCGATCGAATGTCGGGTTGCCCGTCTCGGGGGCCGTAGCGTATCTGGCAAACTGAATCGCCAAGGTTGGATGACGGGTGGTGGAGACTACACCCAATCCGACGTTGCCGCTGAATTCATCCTTGGGATCAACGGGGGCAGCAATTTTCAAAACAGGATGAGGGTTGGCCTGATTCAGTTGGTTGACTGTCGTATCCCACAGGATGGCCGCGTCTAAATTGCCCGTTACAAGGGCCTGGGCCAGGGTCATCACGTTTTCGGCGTCCGTTTTACGGTTCGCTTCCAAGGGCTCCAGCAATCCGTCGCGTCGGGCGACCTGCCGAGCAAGTTTGCCAATCGCTGCCCGGTTGGAGGTCAACCCGTAGTTGAGTCCCGGTTGATGGACCAGATCTGCCAAGCTCTCGATGTCGAGTTGGCTATCGGCTGCCACGGCAATGACGGGTCGTTGGATGGCAGCCGGAAAAATTTCTGCGATGTACTCCCCTTCGCGCCCCTTTTCCAGCAGTAGGTCATCTGCCAACACGACCAGGTCGGCCCCCCGCTCCACGCTCGATGCAAACTCAGTGGCGACCTGTCCCGCCAGTTCTCCCGAACCGCCCGTCCGCACAATTTCGACTTGAGATCCCATCCGCTGATTAAATTCGTCCACCAAGTCCTGTACCGGCTTGGCGATGCCAGAGGCGCAGTAAATTCGCAGACTGGCATCGTCTGTGGCGGCGCGCTGCGCATCGGGACGCAAGCGAAGTGCCATCCAGAACAACAGGATCATCGCAAGGACGGACAGAGTGCCGACCAGGGCGAGTGGGATATGGCCTGCCCGGTCAGAAACGGAGAAACGACGGTGGATCATGACTGGTGGCTCACTTCTGTCAGGGTCCCCTGGTGAAGTGACCAACAATGGTCGGCGAATTCCTCGATCTTTTCGTCGTGGGAGGCAACCAATACAGCCCCTCCGGCATCGGCATAATCACGCAAGACCCGAAAAACCAGCTCGCTGTTTTGGCGGTCCAGATTCCCGGTCGGTTCGTCGGCAATCAACAGATCCGGCCGGTGCACCAACGCCCTGGCCAGGGCGCCCCGCTGACGCTGTCCGTGGCTGAGTGTGTCCGGTTTATGCAGGGCCCAATCGACGAGGCCTACACGATCAAGCCAGGCATCGGCTGCTTCGTCCGAACTTCCTGTGGGCAAGCGCAGGTTGTCGCGCAATGTCAGGTATGGGATCAGTTGCAAAGTTTGAAACAGATAGCCGATCTCACGAGTGCGAATCCGTGCCCTTTCCCCACCCGCTACTTCGTAGACCGAGCGGCCCTTGATTTCGACACGCCCCGCGGTCGGCCTCAACATCGTCCCGCAGTTGAGCAGCAGGGTTGTCTTGCCCGCCCCACTTTCGCCCAACACGCCGACCAGTTGCCCTGCCCGGATGTCCAGGTTGAG
>JAYZCF010000179.1:0-12777 GCA_036338455.1 Planctomycetota bacterium | reverse complement strand
CTCGGGCCCTGGTCGCTCAATGGGGTGCCGAGGAACGGCTCGCTACCTGGCCGAGGGAATTAACGGCCGCCTTAGCGGCTGAGAAATACTCGCGGCCGGAATGGAATCAGAAAGTTGGGTGAGCCGGCTGGCAGGGGACCTGGCCAATCCATCCTGAGAGCTACCTGAAAGCCAACTTAAACAAGCCCCCATTTTTTTCTTAGGAACCACTCCAATGAGAGCAGGCCGGCGAACAGCAGCAAAAAGCTTAGTGCGTCGGGTAGCGATTCACCGAGGCGCCATTTGAGTGGGATTTCGATCTTCATCTCTTTCGGGTTGGCAATGATTTCGTCTAAGAGGGAGCCGAGTTCTTGCGGGGATATCATCCTGCCACCATGCGCTTCGGTCTGGCTTGCCAATCGCTGCATCTGTTCCGGATCGGCCGCCGAAATGGCTTTTTCCTTGTCCCGATCGATGATGATGAAATCCGCAGTCGCCTTGCCGACTTCGACTCCGTCGCGTGTCCCGGTGATTTCTATTGCGTAGTCACCGGAGTCGGCCAGGGATTCGCGGTCCAGTTCTCCCCGCTCAAAATCGCCGTCGGGGCCCAAGACCAGGGGGAGGGTAGACTCGTCGGGAAGAATGAGTTCGGCGACCAATTTGACCGATTCGTCACGCTGGTTCCCGATTCCCGCGTTGAATTCAACAAAGGCATTGGGTGAAAAACGGCGCTGCGGCAGATCGATCCAGACGGTGTCGTTTTCAACACCGTCCTTGGACGCCAGCCAGAGAATGATCTGCCGCCAAAACGTGTTGTGTTCTTCCCGCTTCCCCTTGAAAACCCAGCGCCAAGTCGAATCCCCGGCGAAGGCCAGAACCCGCCCACCTATTTGGCCACTGACCAGGATCGGCTGGCCAGATTCGGTTTCCAGTAAGATTTCGGCTTGATCCTTCACGCCGAAAAAGCGATTTGCCCCCTTGAGGGGTGGCATCTCGCTCCATGATTGACGGGGATCCTGCTCGTTGGAAAGCGACGTAATGAAGTGGTTCCGCGTCGGGACAAGTTGGAGTTCCCGATCCAGATGCAGGTCTTTTTGCAAAGGGGCTGGGGGAAACCTCTGGATGGCTGTGGGGTTCATCTCGATCGGCAGGATGTCGGCCAGAGGTGTCCGGTAGTATTGCCCGGGGTCAAAACTGTGATACCCGCCGAGCATCATCAGACCGGTGCCCCGGTCGACCGCCTCGACCAGAGCCTGCATGTTTTCGGTTTGCAGATTGGGGTCGAATAGAGCTTGGGAGTCGACATCGCCAAGAATGATGACATCAAAATTTGGATCTCTCAGGTATTCGGTTATTTGCCCTCCCAGTGGCCAGTTCTTGTCTCGTGTCTCCTTGTCGTTCTGGATGGGAACATAGACCAGCTCAAATCCCTGGGCAGCGCGCCGAAGTGCATTGCGCAGCTCTCTCTGTTCCCACCAGGAATTATTACCGGATAGATAAAGGATCCTTACGCCCCCTTCGTAGACGGTCAGAAACGATGGCAGGTCATTGTTTCTCAGTGCTACCTCACCTTTCTGGGGTTCAGCCCGTACCCGCAGGCGATACTCGCCAGGTTCCGTTGGGATATAGCTGAGCGAAATTTGCTTCTGTTCCAACGCTTCGGTCGGTTGGAAAATCTGAGTATCGACGACTTTCTCTTGCCCTTCCGCATCCGTGACCAACAATTGGATCGGTATGTCCTGATTGATGAATCCTCGAGCCACGACCGTTGCATTGACGATCAATTCGTTTTTGACGGCGATGCGATGCTGTTCGGCGAGGGTTGTTATGGCGACGTCGGCGACTTGTCCCGTGTTGCCCTGCAGGCCGAGTGTGATCGAATAGAGGGGTACCTGAAGGTCGTCCAGAGTTGAGGTGGCTTGGGTTAATTCGATTTCGGGATCGGCAGCGTTTTGCACCCCGTCACTTGCCAGCAGGACCCCGATCAGTCGTTCGTCCCGTACGTCTTGGCTCGCTTTGAAAACGGCCGAGCCGATATCTGTTTCTGCTCCGCGCGGTTTGCCGGGCAAAACCAACTCTCCTTCCCTTTCGAGTGGCTGAAGCTCGTTGTCGAAACCGTAGAAGCGCAGTTCGACCTGCTGTTGCTGGAGCTGGTCAATCTGATCGCGGTTCTGGTTTAACATTTCCACCACTGCTTGCCAACGCGATTGATCGTCCGCTTCGTGCGGCAGTTGCATCGAGCGACTGATATCCAGCAGCGCCAGCAGCACGGCCGATTGGCTCTGCTCGGTATGCTGAATGCACCCAGGACGCAGCATGGCGGTGAGCGCCAACATCACCACGGCCAAGCGGATCAAGGCGAGTTTAAATTTTTGCAACCGAGAAATTTTGGAGAACGCGGGTCCGACCAACAACAGACCTACCATCACCAGGGCAACGATGATCATCGCACTGGTGGGCAAGATGGGTTGGAAGGTCCAAGCAGACATGGTTCACGCTACTTTGAATAAAAACGATTGGACATAAGCTGTTCTACGATCAATGTGATAGCCAGCATGATCAACAGCATTGGATAGAATTCCTGGCCGACGCGAGCGGTGCCCTGTTGTCGCTGAATTTCACTCTGCTCACGAGCCAGTTGGTAACGCTCGAAACCGAGGACTTCATCGATTTCATCCGTTTCCATTCGCGTCAGATCCGTTTCGACAGGATCCAGATTGACACTGAAGCCCCGGAGTACTGTGTTGCCGCGCTGACCTTTCAGTCGATATTGACCCGGTGTATTAGTGAACCGGTACTTCACCATATTGTCGATGGAAACGATCTTCGTCGGTGATTGTTTGGTGCGCGGCGTAAACACGCGGTAGGAATCGGGCAAACGTCTCACATCGTTACGCAACGTGGCCGTTGTCCCAATGTCAACATTGAGGTTGTCACCCGAGCTTTGTGTGACGTATTGGCTGATTTCGCCCACCAGTTTCCAGGCGGGCCAGCAGTATCCCGTGAACAGGTAATTCCAGGGGAGTTTCCGGCCAGCAGGACGCGGCGGGTCGGTGATGGGCGTGGTCATCACGACTACCCTGCCCTTGCCGATCGAACGGCTAATGACCGCGGGAAGGCCTGTGCTGTAACGAACGACCGTTTCGGTTGGCAACTCGGTGGAGAGACCGTCCGGTTTGATCTCCCAATGATTAAGGATGGGGTGCTTATTCCAAGGCACGGCATCTTCTCGATTGCGAAAAGGTTCCAGCATCGGGTTGGCGAAATTGTCCAAGCTCAGGTAGAGCGGGTTTTCAGCTTTTCGTCGCCATTGTCGAACGATCTCGCCGGTCAGCAATTTTTTTGCAGCCGGGGTGGTGAAGGAAGGGTCTACTCCACCGGCAATGGCTGCGTTGTAGCCGAGGAAAACGGCCAGACCACCGCCCTGCTCGACGTATTTCTCGAGGTCCTGCCAGGAACCTTCACTCAGGGGAGTCGGGTCCAGCAGAAATACGGCTTGAAAATCGTTCAGGTTGTACTGAGACAGTTGTCCCTGTTTGATGACTTGGCAATTGTAGATGGCGGTCCCATCTTCTTGTTCTCGAAAAGGCGAAAGTAGATCCACCAGGTTGGCGGGATTCACGTTGTCCGGGTGGGCGACCAGAACATCCCAGGCCGGGCGGACGTGGATGGTGAAAAAACGTTGGTCATCATGGACCAGGCTGTCTTCACCCACGATTTCAATCGAGCCGTGATGAATGCCCTGCGGTAGCGGTCCCGGGTATTGAAAGCGGAGGGGGGTTTCCGTGTCGGCACGGATATCAACCGTTTGACTGACTTCCCAGTACTCGTCCGGGACCAGTACTTCACCGTCCCGCAATACAGGTCGAACTCCCTGCTGGTCCGGCCGCTCGATTTTCATCACAACATTCCGCTGAGCTGCCTCACCTAATCTCTTTATTTGTGTGGTAATTTCTACTGGGCTCGATGAGGTGATCGTCTGGTCACCCAGTTCGAGTTCACCCAAAGTAAAGTTCTTCGGTTTGTCCTCACCGACATCGATCACGAACGCAGCAATATCTTCGTGTTCCTTCAATTGGTCGAGTACGGCGCCTGCCTCTCCCCCGGTCCAGCCACGCCGGGTCAGGTCGGTGATCAGGTACAACTCTTTTCGTTCCTGTTCCGAGTCTTTGAGGAGTTCCAGCCCGCGATTCAGTGAATCGGGTATGAAGGAGCTCTGGTAATCGGTCTCCAGCGTCTTGATCCGTTCCTTGGCCGCAGCAATGTCCACGGAAAAGAAGGGTTGATCACCATCGGTGGCCAATACCGAAACATCACTCGAAGAAGGTAGTTGACTGGCCAGCCAAGCCCCCATCTCCCGAGCTTTATCCAGATTACGTTTGCCCCCTACCTCGTAGTCCATCCGCGGTGAAGTGTCGATCAGGATGACCGCGGCTACCGGTGCTTGAGAGTCTCCTAGCATTTGAGGGGAGGGGTCGGTAATCAGTCGGATGGCGGAATAGCCGCCGTATATCAACTGCCCTGCCAGCAACAGGCCGAGTACCGTGATTAGGAACCAATTCCGTTTCCTCGCGGCAAAATAGGTGGCCGCCAAGGCGATCGCCACGATCAGACTGGTCAACCCGATACCGCTGAGTATCAACCATTGACCAAATTGACGCGAAGCGACCGAGGGGCCCGCTAAGGCGGCAGCCATCAGGAGGATCAACAGGCATCTAAGTAATAGAAGCAACACGTGGCGGAGCCGCATACGGCTCCGGTTGGTGACCTCGCGTTCTCGGACGAACTTCAAGGCCGGGAAAGAGAGGACCTTCGGTTTGGGCTGCATCAAAAAATGCAGAATGATCGGGACGCTTAGTAGCAAGGTTCCGATACCGAGCACGAGAGGATTCGCCCAAAACATCTTAAAACCTCATTTTCCGACTGTGCAGGTACTCCAGCAGCGCGGTGTCAAATTGCATGCTGGTATCAATCGGTACGTAATCGATACCGCTGTTGCGGCAATCCGATGCGAGGCTTTCTCGAAAGGCTTCCATGGCCTGGCAATACTCTTTTCGAAACCCGTCGGCATCGACCTTGATTTCGTCCCCGCTTTCAGGATCCTGCAACTGGCATGGCCCGTGAAAGGGGAAGTTCACCTCTGCCTCGTCGAGGACGTGGAACAGAATCACGTCATGTCCCCCGTGGCGGATCCGGTGTAACGCATCGAAAATGGAGTCGTCATCCACCAGGAGATCTGAGAAGACCATGACCAGGCTTCTCTGTTTGAGCATGGCTGCGATTTGTCCCAGGCTGTTCGAGAAGTCCGTTTGGCCGTGTGGGCGGATCCTGGAGAGCAGTGAAATCAGGTTCCCCAATTGTGTCCGCTTGGAGCGAGGAGGCAAACTCTCTCGAACCTTGTCGTTAAATGTGATCAGGCCGACCGGATCCTGCTGCGAGACCATCAGGTAGCCCAAGGCCGCAGCCAGGCAGATCGAGTAGTCAAACTTGGTCAATTCCTGCTGGTACGTGTAGCCCATCGACTGGCTCAGATCCATCACGAGATAGCCGGTAATGTTGGTCTCGGCTTCAAATTTTTTGACATAGTACTTGTTCGTCTTGGCGTAAACCTGCCAATCGATGTCTTTTGGGTCATCCCCATGACTGTATTTGCGATGCTCACTGAACTCGACGCTGAATCCCTGATAAGGGCTGGCGTGCAGACCGTGGAGAAACCCTTTGACCACAAACTGGGCGCGCAGGTCAAGCCGCTTGATTTGGTTGATCACTTCCGGCTTGAGGTACTTTTCGACCGACATGATAGACCTTGTACGAACGGAATTCGATCGCGTTCAGGGAAGACTGTCCATCCTGTGCATTATTTGGAAAACTTGGAAATATCGGGCTCTGGAATGACCGAGAGCAACCGCTCAATCACATCCTCGTTGCTCATTCCCTCGGCCTGCGCCTGGAAATTACAGCTCACGCGATGTCGCAGTACGGGTAAGGCGACTCGCTTGATATCCGTGATGGCGACCGAGAAACGACCATCCATGGCCGCCAGCGCCTGGCCCCCGGAAATCAGGAATTGCCCGGCCCGTGGGCCCGCTCCCCAATCCACCAGCTCACGGACGAAATCGGGTGCCGAGTCGTCTTTGGGACGCGTGGCACGAACCAACCGGGAAACGTATTTGATGATGTAGTCCGAGACGGCGACGCTGCGGACGAGTTTCTGCAGATTGACGATCGCTTTGCCTGAGAGGACTTTGCGGACCTCCTGCTTTTCTGATTTACTGCTCGAAGCCAGGATTCGTTCCTCCTCATCGGCGGTGGGGTAGCCCACTTTGATGTTGAACATGAAACGGTCCAATTGGGCTTCCGGGAGCGGGTAGGTCCCTTCCTGTTCAATCGGGTTTTGGGTAGCGATGGTAAAAAACGGCTTCGGCAGATTAAACGTGTCGCGGCCGATTGAAACTTCCCGCTCTTGCATTGCCTGGAGCAAGGCAGCCTGTGTTTTGGGAGGTGTCCGGTTGATCTCGTCGGCCAAAAGAATATTGGTGAAAACCGGGCCTTCGACGAACCGGAATTCACGGCGGCCCTGTTCATCTTCATCCAGGACGTTGGTACCGGTAATGTCCGAGGGCATCAGGTCCGGGGTGAACTGGATTCGCTTAAAACTGACATCCAAAATTTGGGCAATCGTACTGACCATCAAGGTCTTGGCCAATCCTGGCACACCCTCCAGCAGGCAATGCCCGCGGGTAAAGATGGCGGCAAAAACCTGCTCGATGACCTCCTCCTGTCCAACGATTACTTTTTGCAGTTCTTGCAGCATCAACTGACGGTGCTGACTGAATTCCTGTAATACGTCTCCCAGACTGCGTTGCTTACTTGTCACACGAAACCTTTTTGGAGAATGACTTGACGATGAACGGGGCGAACCGATGGTTAGCGGGCCATTTGGCCAAGACCGCACCCGACGCTGGTGGTGGTCTTTGCTGGTAGATTGTATGTCTCCCGGTCGTGAACAGCAACGATACGGCCGCGCGTTGCCCAGCTATTTTCCAATGGTTAAACTTACAATCGTGGTGATAGATAAGCTTTAACAATTGCGCGGTATCGGGTACCCTTCGATTCAGCCTGACGGACGGGTGGGTCGAGTAGACACTTCGAGCGGATCTTGAGGGAGTAAAGATTGGGAATGCGACGAATCAAACAGGTGATCCTATGGGCGATTTTCTGTTGGGCGGTCAGCTGCTTGTCGAGGCCCGTTTTTTCCCAGGATCCGCTGACGGCGGAGCGAGTGCGCAAATCGATCAAGCGCGGAGTGAATTTTCTGAAGAACAGCCAGCAGGATGGCCGCTGGCCCAAATACCGTTTGTACACGGGTGGATCCACGGCGTTGGCAACCCTTGCCCTGCTCAATGCAGGGGTCCCCGAGTCCGACCCTGTACTGCAAAGTTCGATGCGTGTCCTGTTGAATTTACCGAGGGAGAAAACCTATACCGTTTCCCTCAGGGTGATGGCCCTGGCCACAGCCGATCCGCAAGGTAAGCGATTCAAAGGTGACATCGGACGGGATATCCAATGGTTACTGGAGAGACAGGTACCTAGCGGACCATATCTGGGGGGCTGGGGCTATGACAATACGAGCAGCAAGTTCGGTAGTGCTGATTCGTCCAATAGTCAGTTCGCCCTGTTGGCTCTGCACGAAGCGGCCAGGTTGGGAATCGATATTCCCAGAAAACATTGGGAAAACGCGATTGCTTACTGGAAGAAACACAGCAATCCACGCGGTGGTTTCATTTACACAACATCCAACAGCACGGTGACCGGAAGCATGACGTGCGCTGGGATTTCTTCGCTGATCATTGCCAATGAAAACCTGGCGGACACTAGTC
The DNA here is from genome assembly GCA_036338455.1 of Planctomycetota bacterium. Classification (GTDB taxonomy): domain Bacteria; phylum Planctomycetota; class Planctomycetia; order Pirellulales; family Pirellulaceae; genus Mariniblastus. Next base: position 4,918 of record JAYZCF010000179.1, on the reverse strand, counting down.
AATATGTCATGGGTGACCGTATTGTCTGTTGCCGTTCGAGCGAAGATTCTGATTTAATCAACAAGGCGATCGAGTGGATGGCCAAAAATTTCAGTGTCAAAGGTAACCCGGTGGGGCGCGGTTTCGGGAATTCCCGGACGCAGCTTTATTACCTGTATGGGATGGAAAGGGCGGGCCGATTGTCGGGCCGTCGCGTGTTTTGTCCCCACGATTGGTATCGCGCGGGAGCGGCCCAGTTGCTCCGCCAACAGGCGATGAACGGGTCATGGAAAGGAAATGGTTCAGGGGAAGAGGATCCGAATATCGCCACCTCGTTGGCCTTACTTTTTCTTTCCAAGGGGAAGCGCCCAGTGGCGATTGGTAAACTGAAGTTTGGCATCAACGATGACTGGAACCTACATCCCAAGGGCGTCCATTTTTTGACGCGGGCTTTGGAGTCCCAGTGGAAGACGAAACTGAATTGGCAGACGATCCAGAGTGAAAATGCGACCGTTCAGGACCTGATTGAGGCGCCAGTGCTGTTCCTTTCCGGTAAAGAACAGCTGGACCTGGGCGCGCGGCAGAAACAGGAACTGAAGAAATACGTCGAGAGTGGCGGTTTTATTTTTGCTGAGGCGGCCCAGGGGGATGGGTGTGGTGATGCCGAGTTTGACCGATTGTTCCGCGAACTGATGATCGAACTATTTCCCGACAGTAAGTTGGAGCCGTTGCAGAGAGACCACCCTATCTGGAATGCCCATTTCCCCCTGTTGCCACGTTCGGATTGGCCCATTTTGGGGCTCCAGGCCTGTTGTCGTACCAGTGTCGTTTATGTTCCCCGTTCAATGACATGTCGTTGGCAGTTGAACCAGCCCAATCTGTTCAAGAAATTGCCTGAGCGTGCCCAAGACGAGGTTCAGTATGCGACCGAAATCGGCGTCAATGTGGTCTCCTATGCGACGGGGCGAGAATTGCGGGACAAGTTGGATATTCCGACGGTGGCGAGCGATGCCAATCCGCTGACGACTGATCGGATCCTGGTGCTGCCAAAGCTTTCACATGGCGGCGGATCGGACGATGCCCCCAATGCCTGGCGCAACATCCTTAACCGCGCCAGCCAGATTGGGATGCAGGTCGACATGCAAAAAAAGTTGATTCAGCCTACCCTGGAGGAATTAGCCGAGCACCCGTTCGTGTTTATGCACGGTCGAAACCGATTTCGTTTTTCCGATCAGCAACGCCAGGAGCTGAAGGATTTCCTGGAGGTGGGCGGCTTGCTGTTCGCCGATTCGATATGCAGTTCTCCCGCTTTTAATGAGGCGTTTCGCAGTGAGATGGCAAAGATGTTCCCGGATAATCCCCTGACACCCATCCCGGCGGATGACCCGATCTGGAGCAATAAGAAGTATGGGGGCTATCCCTTGCCTTACGTGACGATCACCAAGCCGGACCGCGCAGTGGAAGGCGGCTTCCAACGTCGCAAAGTCCCGCCACAGCTGGAAGGCATCCGCGTCGATGGCCATTATGTCGTCATTTTTTCCCCGTATGACCTCAGTTGCGCGATGGAAAATACTTCCCTCTCGCAATGCGAGGGTTATACCCGGGAAGATGCGACTCGTATCGCGATCAACGTGCTGCTCTACGCACTGTATCGGGATTAAGCCTGGATTAAGCTTGGTTTGAGCCGGAGCTGGAGGAGGAAGATTCCGGAGGAGCGGCGACCTGTCGATTTTTCCATTTTTCGATCAACAGGTAGATCAGTGAGATGGTGACGATCGTCCCCAGTAATGATTTGATCGTAAACGGGTAAGGATCCAGTCCCTTAGCCCGCGCCTCGATGACCAAGTACCCGATAACCGGCATGCCGATCAAGACGCCCAGGTCGTACATTCCCAGGATCAGCTGTGTGGCAATCCCGCGGTGGAGCTTGGTGAAACGATTCGTACAGGCGGCGACTACGGAGGGGAACAGGAAGCAGTGGGCTAAGCCGCCCGCCGTGGCCGGTAACCAAAACCCATCCCTGCTTTGCATGGGAAGATAAAGTGACATGCTGAGTGCCATGAAACCGAAACCGAGCAGGATTGTATTGGAGAGCCCCAGGACTTGAGGGGCATTGCGGAACAAGAGTCGGCTGACAAAGGCGACTACGTTGTAGATGATAAAAAATGATTTGATGTTCTCAATGTTGAGCGACTCGGCAAAGGGGCGCAGATAGGTTCCTGGGAAACCAATGGTCAGCCCCATCAGCATCCCGATGACCAAAATGAATCCGGGTTGGCTGTTCCAGATCACGCGAAGTGGATTCTCGAAGGCGGCGCGTGGGTTGGGTTTCAGTACGCCGCGGCGATGGGCCAGCCACCAGGCGAGGACCGCAAACAGCAGGGAGATGGTCGCCGTGATTGCGGCCACATGAAACATCTGCTCAACCTTTTCGGCATAGGTTCCCGATTCGGCAAAAAGCCAATCGCCAATCGTGGGACCGATCGCCATCCCGACAAATCCACTAGACCCAATCACACCGATCACTTCGGCAATTCGCTGGTGGGGTGCTTGAAGCGAGATGAAACTGATCCAGGCGCCGAAGGTTCCAGCCAGGCTCATGGCGAACAGGCTGCGGGCCAGGTAGACCTCGACACCCGAAACGGAGTCGATGCCGAGGTGCCAGAGAATGGCAACGATCTCAACCAAAAGGGAGATAATCCAAACCATGCCCGGCCCGAAACGGTCGATTGCTGTTCCCTGGATCAAGCGACAGGCGATCGCGCCGAACGAAGCAATGCCCACGATCCACCCGAGGTGCCATTCATCACCACCCAATACGTTGACAAAGTCGGAATAGCGAAACAGCAGGCTGACAGCAATCAACTGGAAAACGTTAGCCAGGAAAGCCATCAGGAGCGAGACATTGTAGACCTGTGAAGAGTTTGCACCGGGCTCCTTGTCATCAAGCTTTGATGATTCGGTTTTAATCATGCGAAGAATGGTTTCCAGAAATCTCAATCCGGCTCGTCTGGCCCGTGCTTACCAAGGTAAATGGTCCAAGTCAACGTTTCCGCCACTGAGGATGATACCTATATTGCGATCGCGCCCGGCACTGTTCAGCTTGGGGCTGAGCGCGGCTGCCAGTGCCACGGCCGAACTCGGTTCGATCAGGACCTTGGCCCGCTCCAGGAAAAGTCTCATCGCCTTGACCGTTTCTTCGTCGCTGACGGTCACCACCTGGCGGACCATGTCGCGAACATAGGGCCAAGTCAGCTTGCCCATGCTGGTCAACAGTCCATCGGCAATGGTTTGCGGGTTCGTCTGAGGAATCAGTTCACGAGCTTCTTTCGAGCGGTAGGCATCGTCCGCGCCTTCCGGTTCGGCGCCGATGACCTTGCACCGGGGGGAGAGGGCGGTACTGGTGACGCAGGTTCCACCAATCAACCCACCGCCGCCGATTGGGGCGATCATCATATCGAGGTTCGGGACCTGTTGTAGGAATTCCAAGGCTGCCGTCCCCTGGCCGGCGATAATCCGTACATCGTTAAAGGGGGGGATCATTGTGGCCCCCGTCTCTGCCTGAACGCGGTCGGCATATTCCAAGCGCGAGTCGAGGTTTGGTTCGCATTCGATCACGTTGCCACCATACTCGATCACGGCCTTTCGTTTGATCTTCGAGGCAGAGCTGGGCATGACGATATGCGCCTTCGTGCCAAAGATTCTGGCTGCCTCAGCCAACGCGGCCGCATGGTTACCTGAGCTGTGGGTAACGACCCCTTTTTCCAACTCTGCATCGGACAGCTGGGAGACGGCGTTGACCGCCCCACGGAACTTAAAGGCACCTGTCTTCTGTAGGTTTTCGCATTTAAAAAAGAGGCTGTGACCGGCCACACGGTTGAGCGACTCGCAGGTCAAGACGGGTGTTCGATGGATGTAGGGTCGGATCTGCCGAGATGCGTTTTTGACGTCTGCCAAGCGGACAATATCCGTGGGTTTGAAGTGCACTTTCAATGTCATGACGTCGCATCCATAAGAAGACGGGGCAGGCTGGCCGATCTGTTACCAGTCTAATCAATATCTGACACTTTGGTAATGTCATCTGTCGCCTCCAGAACTGGGGAACAGAAATGAGCGGGCTTCAATTTGGTGAAACGATGTCGAGCAGGTTGCGGACAATATTTGCTGTCAGCCCCCAGATCTCCCATCCCTGGTAATCGTAGAAATAGATTGTTCGTGTTCCCCCCTTCCAAGTCTGCCGCTGCTGGCGGGGCTCTTGTGTCATGAGATCTTTTAGTTGGACGGTGAACACTTCTTCGACTTCGTTGCGGTTGAGCAACAAAACTTGGGGCCATTGGACGATGGCAACCACGGGGGTCACAATGAAACCGGCCGGTGACGGTAGCGGATCCAGTTCGCCGATGATGTGTTGGGGCAGGATGCCGATTTCTTCCTGCATTTCTCTGCTCGCTGCTTGGCTCGCTGTTTCACCCGGTTCCAACTTTCCCCCCGGAAAGGAAATTTGGCCTGCATGATGAACGAGTTGTTGGGAGCGGACGGTGAAGAGCAGCTCGTGACCTGTCTCCGAGACCAGAAGAGGGACCAGGACCGCGGCCGGCAAAAAACCTTCAACTATGATCGATTGAGTTGGTCGCCCTGATAATTCCTGCTGCAGTTTTTTTTCGATTTCGGTTTTCATCGATCGGTGTGACCTGTCGTGGTTTACAACGCATTCTGCGCTGAAATACAAGGGGATTCTGCCTCCTCGCATCGTGGGGCAATGAGCGGCTCCCCGGACGGGCTTCGCCTGATACTGTGGGCTCGGAGATACAGCCTCGAGACTGCTGAACCTACACCTTGGTGCGGCGAGTGATAAGGCCTACAATAGAAAATTCCACTCCGTTTCAGTCAGGAATCAAGTTTGATCGAACACCAACCGTCGGGCGCCGCTCGGGATCGA
>JAYZCF010000178.1:0-5996 GCA_036338455.1 Planctomycetota bacterium | reverse complement strand
TCGGCTATTTCTCCCGTATGACATTCGTAACAATGCGCTTTCAAGAATGGCCGGATCGCGTTCTCAAACGTCAGCTCAGAAGAGGGGGCAGTGGGCTGCTGCCCGTTGCCGGCACCCGTGTCGATGGCAAGCAAGGCAATGAACAGACAGACGACCAGCGGGCGTCGTCGTCTCTGAGGGTGGTACGATTGGAAGTTCATAACATCGGAAAGTTTAGCAGGAATCGTTTCCCACTCCTAGAAACCGCGAACCTTGGTTGCCGAGCAGAATGGGGTGTCAGAATTGCCAGCGCGGGCGAGTGGCAGAGAGACAGCCGTTGGTCGGGGTGAAGTCCTGGAAATCAGCGATATTTCAACGGTTTTTCCTCGACTTCCCGTGCGCAGATGGCTAGATCTCGCTGCCGGTCAAAAATTAAATTATACTTGGATTCCTCGGACTCGGATGCCGACGAACGTGAAACGGTATTTGCCGATTGAATGATCGATTCAACCACCGATTGGAAAAGTAAGGCGCGATGAAAGCAAAAGCATCTTTTACGTTACTGGTGATGTTCCTGTTGACCTCGGTGGTTAACGGACAGGAAAATGACACCGCCCAACAGCGATACCAAGCGCTGTTGGCCGAAGTCGCGGCGGCGAATCAAGCGTGGGAAGCCCGCGTCGCCGAGCTGCGAGAAGCGGAGAAAAACGGGGGTCCTCCGATTGCCGCCAAGGCGTTCGAATCACCCTTGATTCCGTTCGTGGCGCGGTTCGAGTCGGTCGCCCAGGAATATGCCGGGACGGACGACGCCATCCCTTTCCTGACTTGGATGGCTCAGAATGCATTGCCGATGGTCGGTGATCAGCGGAAGGCGGCCAAAGATGCGGTCAGAACCCTGGTCACGACCCATCGAGCGTCGCCCCGCTTGGAGGATCTCGAATGGATGGTTGGTCGGCTGGATTATTTTTATGACGACCAGCAAGCGTTGGCGGTCGGCCTCAAGCTGGAAAAAGAATCTCCGAGCCCCAAGGTGCGGGCCTATGCGACGTTTTCCAGAGTGGGTGCCACGATCAACAAAGCACCGGTCGACTCAGCCGAGTTTCGCACCGCCAAAGCGGAGATGTTGAAGGTCCTGGAGGGAGTCGAGATCAAGGATCTCTCCTCGGCCGTCAAAACCAGGATCAAGATGCGAGAGAATTTTTCCCTCGGAATGACGCCCCCCGATATTCAAGGTGTTGACTTGGATGGTTCCGCTTTTGCCCTTTCGGATTACAAGGGGAAGGTGCTGTTTATCGACTTTTGGGGTGATTGGTGAGGCCCCTGCCGGTTGTTGTACCCACACGAGCGGTCGCTCGTGGTTGAAATGAAAGACCGTCCCTTCGCCCTGATCGGGGTGAATTCCGATGAACTCGATCGCGCCCGCGCCGCGGTGCGGGAGAACAACATCAATTGGCGCAGTTTCCAGAACCAGCCCGAGGGACGGGAGACCTCGATCTCGGAGGACTGGCTGCTCTACACGTGGCCGACGATGGTCGTGCTCGATGCGGATTTTAAAGTTCGTTACCGGGGCAGCGATTGTGATGAGGCAACGGCGGTCGCCCGTCGGTTGGTTTCCGAATTGGACGGCAAACCGGTTGCGAAGGACGGTCAATAAAACGATCGAAGATTCTGGTTGGGTAAAACCGTTTAAAAAACGGTTGCCAAAACGTGAACGCCATTTCTGCTAGGGGATCTTTGCGCTGAGGGATCGGTCACGCTGAGGGATCGGTCACGCTGAGGGTTCAGTCACGCTGAGGGTTCAGTCACGCCGACCCCCAATTCACCCACCAACCTTTGTTCCGTCGGTCGTGATCTTGGCTCCTTGCCGTTGGAGCTTGGTCACTCCCCTTTTTCGGTAGGTGGGAAGCGTTTGCGGGCATCGCTGTCGATCGGCTTGCCGTCCCGCATCCTCCACCATTGATCAGCCCGCTCCGGGTCGTAGTTCGGGTTGGTGTACGGCATGCGGGCCAACACTTGTTGCCGCCATTGGTTGAGTTTCTTTTTCAGATCCGCCGTGCGACCCGGCTTCTGGGTCGCCAAGTTGTCTGTTTCGCCGATATCCTGCGTTAAGTGGTACAGCTCGACGTCGCCCGTTCCGTCCAGGTACTCGATCAATTTCCAATCCCGTTCGCGGATGCTACTGGCCGGGCGATCGTGATGGTAGTGGGGGTAGTGCCAGTGCAGTGCGGTTCGCTCCAAGCGGTTCGTTTCACCACTGAGCAGTGGTTGCAGGCTTTTGCCATCGATCGTCTGATCATTCGGCAAGGTACCGCCAGCCAAATCGACAAAGGTCGGGTAGAAATCGTAACTGATGGTCGGTTCCGAACAGGTGGTGCCCGGTTTCACCAGGGCCGGGTATTTGACGATCAGCGGGACCCGTACACCCCCTTCGTGAAGCGTGCCTTTTTCCCCTTTGAGCGGGGCCTGGCTGGCGACCGTGTCGTCGGCTGCCTCCCGGTAGTCGTAACGCCGGTACAGGCCACCATTGTCCGAGGTAAAGAGGATCATGGTGTTGTCCGTCAGGTCGGCCTGCTCCACGGCGGCCACGATACGACCGACCATGTCGTCGCAATGCTCCACCATGGCTGCGTAGACCGGGTGCGGCAATGAACGACCGGTCGCCTCAGCCTTCTGTCGATATTTTTCAACCTTGGCCGACAGGGCGCCCAACGGGATGTGGACTGCGTAAGGGGAGAGCATCAGAAAGAACGGTTGTTTGCGGTTCTGCTGGATGAAATCGATGCAGAGATCCGCTTCGTAGTCGGTGCGGTATTGCTCCGGTTTTGGTGGGGTAATCCCCTGGCCTTGCGGTCGAAATTTGCCCGGTAGATGCGGGCCGTTGATGACGGCGGAGAAATCGTAGCCTTGGCGATCCGGTTGAAATGGTCGCCCCGTGCCGAGATGCCATTTCCCGACATAACCGGTCGCGTATCCGGCTCCGCGGAGCGCCTCGGCCACGGTGACCGTGTCGAGGGGCAGCGCCAGGGTGGGCCGCGGCGTGATCACCCGCTCATAGGGCCGCCAATGCCCGGGGATGTGCGCTGTGATCCCAATCCGGGCCTGGTTCTGGCCTGATTGGACGGCGCAGCGGGTCGGTGAACAGACCGCCCCTGCTGCATAGAAATCGGTGAACCGCATCCCGTCGGCGGCCAGTTGGTCGATATGGGGTGTCTCGATGAAATCATTGCCGTAGCAACCGACATCTTTCCAACCGAGATCGTCGATGAAGATCAGGATGATATTGGGTGGGTCGGCCGCGTTGGCGGTGACGTCAACCGATCCAAATAATAACGGGATAGGACAAAGGATGGTTGAGAAGAGGAGGAGATTGATTTTCACAGCGATCTTTCTCAGCAGGGGAACGGGCTTCATGCAACCGGGGCCGTTTGCCAATCTCATTTTCGTTTCCCCAACCTGCTTGGCAAGTCCCTCGCGATTTTTGAAGGAGATTTAAAATCTTGTTGGTTCGGCCCAAGCATTCGGCTTTGGTTGGGCGATTCCCCCAGAATCCAACCGGTCCTTTCCTACTGGAAAAACAATGGGCCGGTTCTAGAATGAATCCGAAAGGTGCCATACCCGAAGGGGACATGGCCTGCCGTGACGGCTGTGGTGAGACGTTTTTTGGGAGTAGGCGATGAAAAACGGGAATCGACGTGATTTTTTCAGGGCAAGCGCGGCGGCGGGGGCGACCCTGGCGTTACCCACGATCATCCCTGCCTCGGCGTTGGGACGGGATGGCGCTGTTGCCCCCAGTGAGCGCATTGTGTTGGGGGGCCTGGGGATTGGCCCCCGGGGCACAACCGATTTGAAATGTTTTCTCAAAAACGCGGACGTCCAGTTTGTGGCCGTGGCCGATTTGCAAAAAACGCGCCGCCAAGCGGTCAAGACGCTGGTCGATGGGACGTACGGCAATCAAGACTGCGTGATCTATCGCGACATGTACGACGTGTTGGGCCGCGACGATATCGATGCACTTTTGATCGCGACGGGCGACCGCTGGCACACGATGGCTTCCATCCTGGCCGCCAAGGCAGGTAAGGATGTCTATTGCGAAAAACCATGCTCGCTGACCATCGCCGAGAGCCGAGCCCTGGCCGATGCCTACCGTAAGTATGGCCGGGTCTACCAGGCGGGGACGCAGCGCCGGACGATCGGGAATTTTGAATTCGCCAAGGACCTGGTGCAAGCCGGACGCTTGGGCAAGCTGCATACGGTTCACGCCAATACACGGCCTCCTGGGACGACGCATCATTGGTTGCCGGCCGAGCCCGAGCCGGACCAGGACGATTGCGATTGGGATCGCTGGCTCGGGGCTTGTCCATGGCGGCCCTACAACTCCGCTTATGTTCGGGGTCGTTGGCGCGGCCATTTTGATTTTCACGGCGGCGGAATACTGGAATGGGGTTCCCATACTGTGGATCTTTGCCAGTGGGCGGCCGGTCGCGATGACACGGCGCCTGTGCGTTATGTCCCCAATCAGGATGGCGTCGAGTGCTTTTACGCGGATGGTCTGAAATTGGTAATGCGGAGTGAAGGCTGGATGGGGATGGGAACTTGCAGTGTCCGCTACGAGGGAGATGAAGGCTGGATCGAAACCGGGGATTCCGGCAATTTTATTCTCGAACCTTCATCACTGCGAACGCAACAGTCCGTCTTTAATCGCGCGGGGACGGACCCGACGACGCACATCCGGAATTTCCTGGACTGTGTGAAGACGCGAGCGTTGACCAACGCCAATGCGTCGGTGGTCGCCCAATCGCATGTGGTCTGCCACGCGGCCTACATCGCTTGGCAATTAGGGCGTGAACTGAGGTTCGATCCCGTCAACGAAGAATTTGAGAATGATGACGAAGCAAACCGAATGCGGTCTCGTGCGATGCGGGAGCCATGGCATGTTTAAACAATGGACGAAGGGGCGAGTGCACCCGCTCAAATCGGTTTCCCGTAAAAACAGTTCCCTGCAGGAGAAAACCACCGTGATGATTGCGTCCCGTTTTTTCGGTTCGATGATCGTGAGTCTCGTTTGCCTGGTGTTGCCGTTGACCGTCGCGGCCCAGCAACCGGTCCCGCTGGAGGGGGATGAGTCGGAATTGATCGCGGTTCTCGAATCGGAAGCTTCGGTCTTTGAGAAAGCGAAAGCTTGTCAGCGACTGGCGATCATTGGCACACCCCAATCGATTCCCGTGATAACGACTTTGCTGGCCGATCCAAAATTGTCCCATTACGCGCGGTTTGCCCTCGAGTCGAATCCGAATCCGCAGGTCGACGAAGTCTTGCGAAAGGCGCTGGAGGAGCTGCAAGGTCGACCCTTGATCGGTGTGATCAACTCGGTCGCCGCCCGTCGAGATACGAAAGCGGTGGAGGTTCTGACGCGGCTGGCAACGGGCCGGGACGACGAGGTGGCTGCAGCTGCTGTATCCGGTTTGGGAGTGTTGGCTACGGACGAGTCGATCCGTCGCGTGCAAGAGGTTCTGTCGGGCAAACCATCGCTTCGTATGGCGGCCGCCGATGCCTGTTTGACGGCGGCCGATCAGTTGCTGGTCAATGGTCAAAATGCCGAGGCGGTCGAAGTGCTGGTTGCGTTGCGTCAGGCGGAACTTCCCCGGCATATCGATGTCGCCTCACGACTCGGGGAAATTCGCTCGGGTACCCAGAACAAAAACGAACGGATGATTTCCTATCTCCGCGATCCGGATCGGGACCTGTTCCGGATTGGCTTGGAGTTGGCCCATCACCAACGGGATGCCGAATCGACCCGCACCTTGTTGCAGGAGTTTGAAAATTTACCCACGGATCGCCAGGTGCTCCTGATTCACGTGTTGGGTGAGCGAGCCGATGCGTCCGCGTTACCGACGTTGGCCGGCTTGGCCGACTCCCATGAGGCAAATATCAAATTGGCCACGGTCCGAGTCCTCGGCAGACTGGGGGATGAAACGGTCTTGCCGGTCCTGATCAAAGCGGCTGTCTCTGACAGTGAA
>JAYZCF010000177.1:0-9704 GCA_036338455.1 Planctomycetota bacterium | reverse complement strand
AAGCGAAGAGCTGTTGACCCTTGGCTCAAGAAATTAAGTGAACAGGAAAAAAAGATCACACCGGCAATCGAACCAAAATTATCAGCGCCACGCCCTTCACCGCATCTTTGGTTTGCGAGACTTCCGGGCAATCTGGAGCCTGGTCTGTACGTGTTAAAAGTCGAAGCGATGGACATGCACGACCGGGTCTTTATAGGGCGTCAAACATTTCGTATTTCAGAAAATTAACAACAAACTTTCCAACTCCCAAAGGAACGGTACCCCGCTGCCAACCTTCCTGCCTGCCCCAAAAGGGCTATACCTTCACTCACGTTATCGATACACTAGTTGACTCAATTCAAAAGCAATTAACCCCAATCCGGGGTTCACACCAGAGATAGTCAGGCATGACCGCAACATCAAACAAACCGACCGACAACACGATGGCAGATGTCCAGAGTGAACCAGATAGCCGCCGAATTGCCATCGACAAGGTAGGGGTCAAAGAGATCAAGCACCCCGTGAAGTTGTCTACCATGAATGGCGAACTTCAGGAAACCGTGGCTCGAATGAACATGTATGTATCGCTTCCCGCTGATCGCAAGGGAACCCACATGAGCCGTTTCCTGGAGGCCCTGAATGATCATCAAACAGATTTGCACCCGGATCGATTCATCCAACTTTGCCATGATATTCGGGAAAAACTGAATGCCGAAGACGCCCACGTGGAAATGGATTTCCCGTACTTTATTAAAAAAGACGCGCCGGTCACCGGGCTCCCGGGATTCATGGATTACCAGTGCTCTTTCCATTGTGAAGTCAATCAAACCGGACACGACCTGATCATGAGCGTCTCCGCGGCGGCGACCAGTCTCTGCCCGTGCTCGAAAGAGATTTCGGCTTATGGCGCTCACAACCAACGTTGTCTGATCACGGCTCAGGTCCGATTTAGCAGCCTGATCTGGATCGAGGAACTGGTGGAGCACATTGAATCCGCCGCCAGCTGCCCCGTTTACTCGGTCCTGAAGCGGCCTGATGAAAAATTGGTCACCGAGCAGGCTTTCGAGAATCCGAAGTTCGTGGAGGACATCGTTCGCGACTTGGCTGTTCGACTTGACAGCGATGACAGGCTTGTATGGTTCCACGTAAAGAGTGAAAACTTCGAGTCCATTCACAATCACAACGCGTACGCTGAAATCACTCGGGACAAGCGGGCTTGATCCACGGACGCCTGCAAATCATGAGTAGCGCGGACCGGCCACCTGCACAAGCGGTAAAATCGCCGTGATGCTGGCCTACTAGGGAGCAGACTAAAAGCCGAGCCGTTTTTACGCACAGCTTTTCAGTTTCCCTCCGCTCCCGCCCCTTTTGCGACCTAACCTTTTACGTAAAGGGGAAACCGCACCCGGGGCTTCGACAGAAAGAAGCGAACGGTGGCAAATCACACCGCTTCTTCAGCCACTAAGGCGAGCAAGCGGCTCGTTTTGTGCATTCTTTCCCCAAAGGATACGCCATCCGGCAAGGATACCACTTTGGGACGTCGCGATCATGATCCACGTAAGCCAACTCAAAAAGACCTACTCCGACTTACAGCAGGGTGAATTCGTCGCCTTAAACGGGATCAGCTTCGATGCGATGCCTGGGCAAATCTATGGTTTACTGGGCCCCAACGGGGCTGGAAAAACAACCGCGCTCAGAATCTTAAGCACAGTGCTAAAGCCGACTAGCGGCACCGCGACGATCAACGGCTATGACGTTGTGAAGGAGCCCGCCCAGGTACGCCACCAGATCGGATTTGTCTCGACCAACACGGCCATTTACGACCGGATGACGGCCTGGGAAATCATTCGTTTTTTTGGCCTGCTCTACGGTATGCCAGCCGAGGAACTGCAGATCCGTATGGAGGTGATCTTCGAGCGGTTTCAAATGAACAACATTCGCCACATTCTGGGCAGCGCGATGTCGACGGGAATGAAGCAAAAGGTCTCCATTGCCCGTGCCATCATTCACGACCCTCCCGTTTTGATCTTTGACGAGGCGACCTCTGGGCTCGACATCCTTGTATCCCGCGAGGTTCTCAAGACCATCGAACGCTTGAAAGAACAAGGGAAGTGCATTCTCTTCTCGTCACATATTATGTCCGAGGTCCATCGACTCTGTGATCAAGTGGCTATCTTGAACCGAGGTGAATTGCTGGCCGAGGGAACCATCCACGAACTATCCAACCGATACAAACAGTCAGATTTGGAAGAGCTGTTTTTCAATCTGATCGCGAGCCACAATGAAGACCGCGAGCCTGTCAATACTTTGGTTTAAACGGAAGATCTCCTGAATCTGATGAAATGGTCCAACGTCAGCCTGATCTATTGCCGGGAACTGCGCGACCAGCTGCGCGATCGACGCACCTTGTTCACGGTACTGATTCTGCCCTTGTTACTCTACCCGTTGATGGGAATTTCCCTGCTACAGGTTTCTCAATTTATGCGGGAGTATCCAACTCGCATATGGCTGATCGGAGCAGACCAACTTCCCGACTCGCCGGCCTTGCTGATCGACCAAAAAATCAACCCGGCACTGCTCGACTTGCGGACCCGTGAGCTTCTCCATATTGAGACCAGCGAAGACGACGATTCCCGATTTCGAGGCCTGATCGAACCCTTTGCCGAACGCCCCCCCAAGGCCGTTAGTGAAATGATCGAACGTCTGGTTCGAAACGATATGCAGCAACGAAACGTCGACCTGGCAGTCATCGTTCCCCACGCACGCGATGCCTCGGGCGCCGGCCAGGCAAACGCCCGATTCCAAGATCGAATCCTCCTGTTCAGGAATTCGGCCAGTGACAAATCCAATATCGCCGCCGACCGTTTCAAAGCAGCCTTGGGCAAATGGCAGGCCGAGATAACGGGCTCAATGCTTCGCGCCCATCAATTAGACCCACAGCTCCTCGCACCGGTTTCCGTGATCGAAACCGATGTGGCGAGCCGCAAAAACAGGAGTGCCGCGCTGTGGTCAAAGGTGCTTCCACTGATCATTGTGGTTTGGTGCTTAACCGGAGCCTTTTACCCGGCAGTCGATCTCTGTGCAGGGGAGAAAGAACGAGGCACGTTCGAAACCCTCCTCAGCAGTCCGGCACGACGCGATGAAATTGCCATCGGCAAGCTTTTGACCGTAATGTCATTCAGTATCATCACGTCACTCCTGAACTTGATCAGCATGGCATTTACCGGATTTTTGGTAGCGTCGCGACTCGGGGCGGGCATGGCGCCAGCTATGGGCATCGGAGTACCCCCGCTGGCCTGCTTTGGCTGGTTGTTGCTCGCGTTGCTACCCATTTCGGCACTGTTCAGTGCAGTGGCCATGGCCGCGGCTTCCTTTGCCCGCAGCAGCAAAGAAGGCCAATACTATCTGGTCCCCCTGATGATGATTTCGCTACCCTTGATGATGCTGCCGATGCTGCCAGCTGCCAAATTAGACCTCGGAACCAGCCTGATTCCGGTCTCCGGCCTGATGCTCATGTTGCGAGGCCTGATTGAAGGCAACTACCAGGAGTGCATCCCTTTTGCCGGGCCTGTTTGCGCCGTTACCCTGATCGGATGCTGGCTGGCAGTTCGCTGGGTCGTTCGGCAATTCAACAGCGAGGCAGTGCTATTCCGCTCCAGTGAGCGATTCGGAATTGCGACTTGGGCCAAACACGTCATGCGTGAACGGGACGATTTACCCAGCATCGGTCACGCTCTGCTCTGTGGTATCGTTATCCTCGTACTCAAATTCTTCGTCGGTGCGATGATCGCTGCTCCAGCGAGCTGGGCAGAGTTTTCCAAACAGACCATGATTGTCCTGATCGCGACGGTGGGCACACCCGCGGTACTGATGGCAATTGTCTTAACGCGCAATCCTCTAAAATCGCTCAAACTACAAAAAGTCCGCCTCTCTTGGATCGCGGCGGCTCTCCTACTGGCCTTCTGCTTGCACCCGCTGTTCACCTGGATCACGAGCATCGTGCTTCAGCTCTATCCACCGACGACCGACATGGCCGTGACGCAACAACTTCTGGACACCATCCTGTCTGGATCACCTGGCGTCTGGGCCATCATTGTCGTGATTGCGATCGCACCAGCAATTCTGGAAGAACTCGCCTTCCGGGGTTTTATCTTGTCCGGCATGCAGTCTATCCGCAGCAATTTCAAGGCAATCATTCTGACCAGCATCCTGTTTGGAGTAGCCCACGCCGTTTTCCAGCAGAGCATCGTCACGTTTTTCGTCGGCTGCGTACTCGGTTTCATCGCGGTCAGGACAGGCAGCATCTTTCCCTGCATCGCTTACCATGCCGTTCACAACTCCGTTTTTGCCTTCATTACCTGTAATGGGCCCTCCCTCCTGGACGGTCCTTTTGGCTGGCTGTTCAGCTGCAACGACGGAACTTACGTCGCTTATCGCTTCTGGCCATCGGTTATGCTGACCAGCCTGGGCGGCATGCTACTCCTCTGGATTTGGGAGCAGAGCTCTCGCCGCTCAACCACGCCTCTGGCGAGCCAACCGCACACGGGGCGAGAAGAAACATTTACATTCTGGACAAAACGGACCCTGTTCCCTTAATCGCGAGGCTCGTTTCTTGAATCCCTCGAGACTTCACCGAGGCAATCGCTTGGCGATGATGGCGGCGCTTCCCTCTCCTACGGGAGTGAGGATTACGACCAACGGCTCGCTTCCTGAAGTCTTGATCCGCTTGAACGCATCGTAGTAAACATTGCTGACGCTCCGCTTCTTGATCTCTAACGGTCCAGCTTTCAATCTTTCCAGCTCTCGGGCTACCTTCTTGACCTCCATCGGCAAGACTTCGAGCACCTGAAATCGCGTCAGAAACGGGTGGTCCAGTGAGAAAGAACCGGTCAAGTAGGCCACGTTAACCGACAATCGTGCCAAGCCCTGCTCCCCGGCCAAGGAATCGGTCAAACCGGCTGCCAACAGGGCAGGATGCGGTTCATAAACGAAATCTTGCACTCGATGTGTGGTCAATTGTGTCAGCTCTTCAGAACCGAGGACTGCCTGATATTGATCCACCTTCTCGCCTCGAACAACGGTTGCTGTGCGACCACCAGGCAGACGTTGCGCGCCACCTAGCCAGATCAATTGTTGTTTACATTCCCGGGCATCGCCGATCCACTCCCGTTCTGCCATTTCAGGGGTCTCCCGGTGATGAGGTGTTGCGGGAGCGACCTTGATGCCCACTTCCAAATTTTTCGGGATCCAGTCAAGGATCGAAGGCAACGAAGGTTGCAGTAAATCACCGATTGTCTTTCGGCCGTAATGTCGACGATTGGGATCAAAATGAAAGGCGGAAAAATCAGCCGGATCCAAGTCAGGAAATTCGACGGGCCGAACCTCACCTGAGACTCCCGCCACCAATAGATTCGCCTGTGCCAGGATAGCCAGCACCGGGTCTCGCTCAATACCCACGGCCTGAGTACGGGCGGCAAGTGACAGCAAGTCGCCCCCAACTCCGCAACAGATATCAGCCAGCCGCTGACCCTGCGTGAACCGAAGCGCTTTATAGCGGGCGATCGATTCACCACTGGATTGTTCCAAGGACTGGCGAGTGAAAAACATCCTGTCGGCCAGCTGGAATTTCTTTCGAGCGCGGATTCTCAGTTGCACCATCTCTAAGACCAACGCGGCTCGCTCAGGGGACATATCACGGCGGAGGCGTTTGTTGGTCGTTAAGATATTTTCCTGTTCTAGGATGCTCTGCTGGGCAGCGACCAGGTGCGGAAAGGCAGCATCGGAAACCAGCCATTGGACATCCTGATCATCTTTCACGATCATGCCCTCCCACCAACCAAGGCGTTTGATACCCGCATACTGATCGCTAGTGGCATCCGAATCAATCCGTTCCTGTCTAGTGCTATGGCATCACCGAATTAGGCCGATGGCATCCAATATAATCGAGACGGGTAACTTTTTTCGAGATGTATCTAGAGATCGAGGCCACATCCACTCGGCTGAGACATCCTTAACCGGGGCGGATGAGGAGATGTTCACTCTATGATTTATCATGTGGGAGCTACCGAATCTGTGAATCCGTTCCATCGCGCGGCCCTGGGGTGGGTATAGCGTCAGGCCCCAGACCCAGCGCACTCTGATTCTTGCCTTACCGACCATTTTTGACTGTTCGGAACAACCGTTCATTTAAACATGGATTCTCCAAGCTGTCTGGTCGGCAGTCGGGTTGAGACGTTTTCAGGTTCGAGGCGAATTTCCAACCACCGCTCCAATCTGCCGGTCCGATAAAACCACTTCGGTCGAACTATGGAAATTGCCTGTTCGTGTGGAAAAGGCCAATCTTCCACCGCCGCAGTTACTCCTTTCCTACTTGCCATGTTCCAACGTCATTTCCTTGTTTTTGCGCTACTTGTGGCGGTTGTCGGAGTGCCGGCGTTCCTGTTTGAAAGCGGCATTGTCTCTAGTTCAGCCACAAATCAAACCGAACAACCTGCCAGCTCGCCCCAGCAGCAACGCAAAATCAGTCTTAGCCCGGCAGAATTTGACACCAGCAACCCTTCGCTCAATGGCCAAAACCCGACCAACAGCGGCTATCCCCGAGGTTCCGCAACGGTTCAGCTGCCCCACAGCCTGGGAAACGCGAACGCAAGTCCCGCCGCTGCCCCGATTCGTGGATTGCCATTCTCTGCCGAAACCGATCCGCTCAGCAAGCCTCCTGGCTCAGGAGCCGCAATTTCTTCGGGATATCGACGTCCCATGCAATCATCGCCGGGAATGTCGGAGATCTTTCGCTTCGATCTGACCCCTCAGATCGTCAAATCACGCTGGACCCGCGTTTCAGTGACACCGACCGATTACGGCCTGAAAGCGATGCGAGTGGCACTGGTAACCGGGACGACCCCGAAAGATGTCCATGGGGCACTAACCTTCTATTTTGACAAGCATCAGCAGCTGCAACGGATTACGTTGCGAGGCTGGAGCGGGGATGCGTCGCGCTTGGTGAAGCTGGTCACGGGTGAGTACGGCTTCAAAGCACAAAATACACACATGAGCGGTCTATATCTGGCAAAGACGTTCCTGCACACCAAAGGAGCGTTGCTGATGCAAGATGCGGATGTTATCGATTCAAACAATCCGACGCAACAGGTCGCCATTTCCATGGAAATCAACAATCCGGACGGTCCCTATATCCTCAGTCCGGAATTTTCGAACATGCTACCCCGCTAAAAACGCCCTCAATCCCTTACTCTCCCAGCATTTTCCGATCTCCTGTGCTTGGCAAATCTGAATCGTCAAACGAAGATTTGCCCAAACGAATTTGACCGACACTTTTTCCACTTACCGAGGATAGATCGCAGATCGGTCGGTTCACTTTTTTTCTCTTTGAATCCTGATAACCGTGCCAGATTCAAGCTCTTACTCAAAAAGATTTTTTATTTGGCAATCCACCGTTTGACAGCCCTGCTAGCAATCCTAAAATCTCCTTTCTGCATGAGGACTTCTTAACCTTCCTGCCCCGGCAAGTTGGCTTTGAATAAACAGGAACCCAGTCCAACCCAAACCGGGAGATTGGGATAAGGGAGATGCCAGGACGTGGCTTTGTCGACACAGGAACGGTTGCCCGAAGGGCCACGGAATAAGCGGGAACTTCGGGTCCACTTATGCCGTTTCCTAGTCGAAGAGTTGGGGCAGTCGATATTCGACATGTGGTTCAGCGACCCCCGAAACATTGAAATCGGATCTGGCTCCGTGACGATCTTGGGGGACTCGGACTTTTCGGTGCACCGACTGGCAACCAAGCTAAGTCCTGCCATTGAGAGGGCGGTGCAGCGTTGCCTGGGCTCTTCGGTCTCCCTTCACTTCGAGCGCCGAGCCGATGAGGTTGATAAACCGAACAAGGTCTCCTCCGAAACAACAGCAGCCTCTGAGCCCACAATCTCACGCCCTTTAGCAGCCAGCCCGCCGCGGCAAACAAGGCCAAACAACGCAGGGCGCAGGGCACAGGGATTGGAGTCATTCTGGTTTGGGGAGTCCAACCGATTGGCAGAAGCCGGAACGCGACAAATGTTTCAACAGTTCGGTCAGTTGACACCATTTTTCGTCTACGGACCAACCGGCTGCGGGAAAACTCATCTACTGGAAACACTGACGTCAGACACCCGACGCAAATTGAAACTCCGACGTTCCGTGTTCATGTCCGCCGAACAGTTTACGACTTATTTTGTGAGCGCCTTGCGGGGAACAGGACTTCCATCTTTCCGACGCAAGTACCGGGATCTGGATTTCCTGGCGATCGACGATATCCAGTTCTTTGCCGGTAAGAAAGCGACGCTGGCAGAATTTCAATTCACGATCGACAACCTGGTTCGCAATGGTAAGCAGGTCGTACTTTCTTCCGATCGCCCACCCATTGAACTGAACCATTTCGGCCATGAAACGGTGGCCCGTTTTTCAGCGGGCCTGATTTGCCCGTTAAACTACCCCGATCTTGCCGGCCGGCAACAGATTATCGCTAAAATTTGCCGTCAACGAAAAATCAAGGTTCCCTCGGAAATCAGGGAGATGATCGCAGAACGACTCGGACGGGATGTCCGACGCTTATCCGGAGCTATCAATCGGCTTCATGCACTGGCCGAGGCGTCCAACTGCCGGATCACGATGGACATGGCCCACAGGGTTTTAACCGACCTTTTCTCCGTCAACAGTTCCGTGACGTCTCTGAACACCATCGAGAAGGCCGTCTGTGATTTTTGTGATATCCAACCGACCGAACTGCGTTCAAGTAGCCGGCGCAAAAGGATCTGCACCGCTCGCATGCTGGCGATGTACCTTTCCCGACAGTATACCACCTCGGCGTTTTCTGAGATTGGTGATTACTTTGGCGGACGGAGTCACAGCACTGTCATTGCCGCCCAGAAAAAAGTGACTGGCTGGATTGCGCAGAATCAGCCGATTGACCTCCCCAACGCCTACTACCCAGCCAAGGAAGCGGTCGCCCGACTCGAGTCAAACCTCAAAATCGGCTAAGGCGCCCACTGGCTTGTCGACAAACCGGGCCCCTGGCTAGCACTGCGGGATTCTCTGATAGCATTGGCTGACACCGCTCTCAGCCGCCCCTGGTCGAACATGCGTCTGACCATCCTCGCAAAGGTTCCTAACTGTTATTGACGCAACGGTTCTTTGGTGACACTATCCCGCCGCTAAAAAATCTGCGGTAGTAATCCAAGCGTTCCTACCGGCAGTAAGAAGGCTGTCCGTCGGGCAGTCGACTCCAGAGGAACCATGGCACTTCGTGCGCCAAACCGAGCACTGCAACAAGCATGAAACCCTTTTTCAAAGCCATTCTACTTTCCTTTCGTTACAAGTGGACGATCGCTGGGGCCATCTTCTGTTCCATGATGGTCGCTTCACTCTGGACGGCAAGTATCACGACGGTGTTCCCCGTCGTAAAAATTGTCTTGGAAGGGGAGACGGCTCAAAGTTGGATTGCCAATGAAATCGAGCAGGCAGAAACATCGCGGAGCCGACTGGCCGTTGAAATCGAGGAACTTGAGCAGGAGCGGCAAACGGCCACTCCACAACAAGCTGGAAAACTGAATCAGAAAATCGACCTGACGATGGATCGGCTGCATGCCGAGAACAAGGCGATTCAACGTTTCGAATACGTGCAACCGTACATCAACAAGTACGCCCCCACCTCTCCGTTCAGCACACTTGTCTGGGCC
>JAYZCF010000176.1:0-8479 GCA_036338455.1 Planctomycetota bacterium | reverse complement strand
CGTCCCGCGGAGCGGGGCCGATTGGCAAAGACGGTCTGGCTCAGGCAATTGACCCGAAAACTGCGTCCTGGAATTGTTCATTCCTGGGACTTCGATTCAGCCATCTTCAGCCATTTAGCAACTCTGGGGGGGCGAACCCGGCGCATCTCCACCCTACTGGAAATTCCCCCGGCACGTGAACTTTGGTTTCGACAAGCCAGTCAGGCATTACTGAAACGGACCGAAATCGTGGTCTGCCATGAACGGATCTCGCGGTTCATCAGGCAGTCTTACCCCGCCAGCGAGGCGAAGCCTATGCGGGTCATCCCCAATGCGATTGACCCCAGGACTTTTGATCGGTTATCGGCTCGTCAGCGCCTTCTGCAGGGACTCGGGATTGATAATCCAGATGCGCTGATCATCACCACCGTGGCCGAATTATCACCCCGAACTCGTATCAAAGATCAGTTATGGGCAGCCGCCCTGTTGGAGTGCGTTGATTACGACATTCACCTGCTGGTCTTTGGCGTGGGTCAACAGGAAAGGCGTCTAAAACAATACGCCCAGCAAACGCGCGCAGGGGATTATGTCCATTGTCTTCATCGGTCTGAGCTGATCGAAGAGGCCATGATGGCATCCCAGGCCTACTGGCATTCCCACCTGACACGACCACTACCCAGTGAATTGATGATCGCCATGGCCAATGGCGTACCTACCGTGTCCGTCTTGGGCGAGGGAACCGACAGCCTAGTCCGCCACCAACAGACATCCTTGGCAACCAACTATGGTGCCCGAGATGAATTCGCCCGTTGGACGAAGTACATCGTGGAACAGGAAGCATCGGCGCGACAACTTGTCGAACAGGCAAGAAGTTATGTGGAAAACCGTTTCCCGGTTGCGGGCTTGACCGAGCCTTACTTAGACTTATACCAGTAAGGCGTATCACTGGGCAGTAAACGAAAAAGGACCGCGCAGCACAAGGTTAGAAACATCATCCAGAGAATGGCCGCCCAGAAAATGGCATGTCGGGCACAGTGGCGGCCCGTTGGAGGCTAGGCAATTACTTCTTGCGGTGCCGGATCTTGGCACGCATTCTCCGTTTCTTGCGGCCAATTTTTCTACGACCTTTGCCGGTCTTCTTGGTTCCCACTACGAACTCCACACTATCTTGAATTAACACATTACAAGGCCGCCCGAAGAACGGAAAGTCCGGGCATGAACCACGCAGTTTAATCCATGACCACGGTGGACAGCAAGCCGAAATAAATCGCCAGATAGCGAAATCACACCATTAAATGGGATCTGAATCCCTGAAGACCACCTAGGCTGCAGGGGAGCGACGGCTCTTGAGCGCGAAACTCAGGCCGATCCCGACCAACATCCAAACGGCAATCCCGACGGTGGGTATCCACAGCTCCTGTTGGGCCATAAACACCCAGCCTCGATAAGTCATAAACAGGCAGGCCGCGGTAAAGAACAGGGGAAAAAGTGGAAACAGCGGGACACGGAATCCACTGAATTGCTGTTTGTCATACCGCCAACGGCAAACCACCAGACTCATCACGGTCAGGGCCAAAAAGCTCCAGAAGTAGGGCGCCGTGGCAACCACGATGTTCTCGATGCCTTGCTGATCGAACTCCATCTGATCATTGAATCCAAACAGGCCAATGAACATCAGCGTAACGATCATCTGCAACAACATGGCTCGCCACCATCCACGATGATCATCCGTCGCTGCCAGCCATGATAATTGGGGGTAATCTAAAGCGGTGGCCGAGTAAATTCTGGGACTGGTGAAAATCATCGCATTCATGGCACCGAGACAGGATATGGCCACCAGGACGGCAAACAACATCAAGCCAAAGTCGCCCATATTTTCACTCACCAGAACGGATGTAACGTCCTGCCAATTACGCCCTAGTTCGGCCATTCGATTAAAACCGAGCCCCATCACCAACGCAAAATTGACCAGCAGGTAGATCAGGACAACGCAGGTCGTACCAATGACCAAAGCCCCCAACAAGTTACGACGGGGGTGCTTTACCTCGGTCGCCACAAAAGCGATATCGTTCCAACCGCCATAGGCAAACATGACAAAAACCATGGCCAGCCAAAACGAACTCCAAACACTGGCGGGTTCGTTTTCCACCTCAACGGTCTCTTCGGCAACCACCGCTGCTTGTTCGCCCGCTTGAGCCGCATCGACCTGGACACCCGACCAGATCGAAAATGCCGCCAGAATGATTAACAGGATCCCAAACACCTTGGCGAACGTCAGCAAATTGAGTGATGTTTTTCCGATACGGATCCCAAGCAGATTGACCAACGTAATCAGCACCACGCTGATGGCGGCAAACACGTTACCGGCAAAATTCACATTCCAGGGAAAGATCTCGGAGAGGAAATCTCCACAGATCATCGCCATCGAACCAATACTACCGGGTCGGATAATCCAGAAGGCAGCCCAGGAAAAAGCAAACCCAACCCTGTGGTGGTAGGCACGCTTGAGGTATCCGTAGTCGCCACCTCGATCCGGGTAACAGGTCGTCAACTCGGCAAAACAGAGCGCGCCAATCAATGCCACCAAGCCACCGAAAATCCAGATGCCCGCAAGCCAGTAAACGTTAGGCAAATTGGCCGCGACGTAGCCTGGCATTTTGAAGATACCAGCACCAATAATCGTGCCAACGATGATGCAAACCGCATCGAGCAATGAGAGCACTCTGCGTGGCCGCCGGCCGTCGTTCAGAGAAGGGTGAGTTGTTTCGGACACCAGTGTGGCCTAAAAAGAAGGCTTAGGTTCGTTCGGCGCGGCTGATATTCAGTCGGCCCGTCTAGCCGAATTTGTCAGACCCGACGATACGTCATCCTGAACCGCGAGGCAATCACCCTGATGCCATCCAGAACCCGAGATATTTGCCCAAGAAATATCGAACTCCCCCTTTTTGGCAGCCGCCCGGCCAGGCCGCCCTTGCACACCTCAGCCGTATACCATTGCGACTCGCCTGAGCAGGCTAAGGTCCGACTGGCCAATGAGGAGCCAGGTTACGTCTATCAGCGGGGCAAACACCCGAACGCGGCCTTGCTGGCGGAAAAATGTCGACTTTTACATCAGGCCGATACAGCCTTGGTGACCTCTTGCGGCATGGCTGCGATCGCCCTGGCTCTGACGTCCTGCCTGCAGCAGGGAGACCATATCCTGATGAGTAACCGTCTCTACGGGGAAACCGCACTCATCGTTGAAAAGGAATTCTCACGTTTCGGAATCGAGTCGTCGCAAGCCGACCTTCTCAACCTCGACCAACTCTCTCAGGAGTTCCAAACGAACACAAAGCTGGTAATCGCTGAAACCATCTCAAACCCGACCCTGCGGGTGGCTGATGTGGCAGGACTCGCCCAGCTTGCCCACCAGGCGGGTGCGTTGCTTCTGGTAGACAACACCTTCGCCAGCCCGGCCGTTTGCCAACCACTGGAGCTGGGGGCCGATCTCGTGGTAGAGAGTATGTCTAAGATCATGAACGGTCATGGAGACCTGATGCTGGGTGTACTCTGCACCGGAAATCAATGCGATCAACAACTGCGGGAGCGCCTGGCTTTCACCAACAAGACTTGGGGGTTCTCCGGTAGTCCCATGGACTGCTGGTTGGCTGAGCGCGGTCTGGTAACTCTCTTTCCGCGGGTTTCCAGCGCCTGTGCGACCGCGCTCTCGGTGGCCGAGGAACTTGGCCGATATGCGGCTGTCCGAGAAGTCATCTACCCCGGTCTCAAGTCCCACCCAGACTACGACCTGGCCGTCCGACAATTCCAGCCAACCCATCCAAACTCGGCTGACAACCTGTTTGGCCACGTCTTGACCTTGCAACTCGAAGGGGATTTGGCAACCGCCACCCGGTTCATTCAGTCATTGCCGGACGTCCCTTTCTGTCCTTCCTTGGGTGAACCGATGACCACCCTCAGTCATCCCGCATCAACGAGTCATCGATCGATGACCAACGGCGACCGTGAAAAATTGGGGATTTTCCCCGCCACGATCCGTCTTTCCATCGGCTTGGAAAGCCCGGAATTCATTGTGGAAGCCCTCAGAAATAGTCTGGCTGATCTGGACTTTTAATCACGTAGAACAGTAAGATATAGGCAATCTGGTAAGAGCTGGTGGTTTCCGACCACCTCTTCCACGGCTGGCGGATTTTCGGCGAAACGTCTCAGCCTCCTGAATTCGCGCCGTTTTTTACACAACCAGGAAAACTTTATGCCCAAAGAAGAAGCGTTCGAAGTGAATGGCACAGTAACTCAAGCACTGGCCAACACAAGGTTCCGCGTTGAACTCGAAACTGGCAACGAAGTTCTGGCCCATGTCGCAGGCCGTATGCGCAAGCACTTCATTCGAATTGTGCCCGGAGACAAAGTCCGGGTCGAATTATCACCCTATGACCTGAGCAAAGGCCGTATCGTTTATCGGGAACGTTAAGTGGTAAATTCTCAGGCGGGCCCCCACCATCCCCGCTGTCCGCACCGATTCAACGGTCGCCCCCTGTAGGGAACAATCTGTTTTTCTCAGGAATATCCGAAAAAACAAAAACCTTCTGCATACCGCGAGGGTAGAAGCTTGGGCATTACGGCTCGTTATTCCGGTTGATCTTGGTCGGTCTGCCTCGGTCGGTCTTAATCGCTCCGAAATCTGAAAAATGGTCTACATCCCATTGCATCGACCGAGTGCACCACGGAAAATCCAAGTGTGTGTTTGGTTTTCCAGCAAGCCATTCAAAGAGGTCTACCAACACACCCATCCGGACCACTTGGGTGGCGCAGTTTTAGGCTTGGTCCTGCCAAGCGGTCACATGCAACGGCAGCTCTTTTGCCAGGGAGCTGGCAACCTGACTTAAATCTTGCTATTTGGAGAAACATTGTGAAGTCTGTTATTCAAGTTCGCTTTCCTGCCGTCTTTTACGGCTTGTTGATCGCTGCCGCCTCACTCATGGCGACCGAGCGAGGTTTTTGTCAAAGCGCCCCCGAGCCTGCGGTCATCATATCGATTGCCAATATCGACGAACAACTCGATGACATTGAATATCTGGCCAATGCGGCCAGTGAAGAAATGGGTCAGATGAGTGGCCTCCTGAAAATGCAGGCGCGTGGATTTACTCGAGGAATTGATACCACGAAATCAGCTGGCATGATGATGTACTTTAACGAAGATTCTCCCCAGCCGACCACGATCGGCTTTGTGCCCTTGGAGAATATGGACGACATGCTCGACACACTCGCCGGTTTTGCAGAAATCGATGAAGGAGATGACATCGTCACCATTATCGCCGACAGCGGACAGGAAATTTCCATGAAGCAGGTTGGCAACTATGCGTTCATGTCCGACCAGCCGGGCAACTTGGAAGACGTTCCCAAAGATCCCAGCAAGCTGATTGGAAAGATGGCCGAGCAATACAACATTGCGGCGACCGTTTATCCTCAACGAATTCCGGAAGGTTTGCGCGATATGGCCATGGGGCTGATTCAGCAAGGCGCCGAGCAAAACATGCAGATGCTGGATGAAATCGATCCAGTGCAAGCAGAAATTCAACAACAGAATTTCGAAATGCAGATGCAACAGATGGAAAATCTGTTTAACGACACCGAAGAGATGGTGTTGGGAATGGCAGCCGACCAAAAAGCCGAAGCCATCTATTTTGATCTCGTCATGACGGCCAAACCCGGTTCCGAAATGGCCGAACAGATCAGCGCCTCGAAAAAAGCAGGCGCTTCCCGTTTCGGCGGTTTCTTGATGGACGGCGCAGCCATGACGGCCAACATGACGAGCCAGATAGCGCCCAACCAGATAGAACAGACCTTGTCGGTGATGAAGAACAGCAAAGAACAGATTCAAGAGATGCTCGATGCAAATC
Source organism: Planctomycetota bacterium (assembly GCA_036338455.1). GTDB lineage: Bacteria > Planctomycetota > Planctomycetia > Pirellulales > Pirellulaceae > Mariniblastus. Next base: position 2,603 of record JAYZCF010000176.1, on the reverse strand, counting down.
CGAACATGACCGACGCCCAAGCAGAAATGACCGAAGAACTCGTCGACAGCCTGCTGGACGTTGTCATGAAGACGATCGAGGATGGCCGCATGGATATGGGCGCAGTAATGATGATGAATGATGGTGAAATGAATTTCGCCATGGGCGTCGAGGCAGCCAATCCGAAGAAGCTGGAGGACGCGGTCAAAGACGTTGTCAAAATGGTCGAGAAGGAGGTCGGTGACGAGGTTCAATTCAACCTGAATGCGGGCAGCCACCGTGGAACGACGTTCCATGAAATCTTGGTCGAAGTACCCAGCTCGGAGGAAGAGGCCCAGCAAATTTTTGGCGATCAGCTCACCCTCGTTATCGGAATCGCCAAAGATGCCGTTTACTTCGCCATGGGCAGTGACCCGGAAGACGTCCTCAAGCAGGCAATGGATAAATCAGCCGAATCGTCTGATTCGAAAGCGGATATGCCGATGCAGGTTAATTTCTACTTGTCTCCGATTCTCAAGTTTGCCTCCGGCATCCAAGGGATGGAGATGATGGAGATGATGTCGGACACTCTACAGTCAGGTGGCGATCGGATCCAAATTCGTTCCGAGTTTATCGACAACGGAACGAAAACCCGTTTTGAGATTCAAGATGGCATCCTCGAGCTACTTGGCGCGGCCGGTGGCATGATGGGTGGCATGGGTGGCGGAGGCGCCGATTTCTAGTCCGCAGGACTTTCCCGAAAACAGCAACGGCGACTGAATTCAAAATTCAGTCGCCGTTTTTTTGTATCGGGAACAAAGCTTGCGCCTCTGAGAAAAACTAACGCAAAGGGAAGAGACGGTTCGGAATCACGAAAGTTCGAAAAGCACCGTGGTGATCGACTGGCGTCGGGGTCTGAATGTCGGGCGTTTCCAATACCGGTGTATAAACGCCCGTGCCCTGAGACCCTCGGCAATGATTGCACCCATTCCCGCTACAGTGCTGACAGCCTAAGCCGTGGCGTGTCCCGTTCAACTCCGGCCCACAATTGCGACAACTTGTGTCCAAGTTAGTAGGACCGATGTCATAGTAATAAGCTTCCGACCAAGCATCAATAAACCTCCAGAAGGCACCCACACGACGGCAGTTGCCGGAACTCCCGGAACCGTTCACCCCGCCATTACAGCTGTTGCAGCCTTGGTTGCAGTTGCCACAGCCGGCCCCACACCCCTGGCAACCGCCACAACGCCCAAGGTCCGTGCCGCCGCACCCGCACTGATTTCCCTTGACGACCTCGGGACGAGGCCGATTAATCACTCGGTTGTAGGCAGTCGCCACAGCCAAGTTGTTCAGCCAACCCACTGATTCAGCGGTGGCCATGGTAAAGTCGATTGGCAATGTTTTCTCGGCGCCGACGGTGACCTCGATCCCGATGCAACCCATTCCGTCTTCCCCCACCGCCACCAAAGCGTATTGCCCAGGGTCGACGTCGAGCAGCTCAAAAACACCATAATTGTCAGTCGTTTCGGCCGTCACCACGCCATCGTCTTTGAGCAGCATCACCCGGGTATTTCGCAATTCCACCGGACGGCCATGCAGGGAGTTAACTTGGTGAACTCGACCTACAAGCCGGCCGTCATCCGTCAAATTCGTTGAGTGCATGCCAATCGAAGTGGCCGGGGGACACTCAGGGTACTTACTCGATAAGCCCTTAACCCCATAAAGCCGCTCGGGGCTGGCCAACTCGGCCTCACCATCCAGCATCCCTAAACCTGTCGCCAGTTTACTCGCTTCCCAAGCCTGGTTGTTGTATTCGTCATCGGAGACATAACGACCATAGACTCGCATGACCACCTGGGGGGCAAAATAGCGAATCCAATCCAGGTTAATCGTTGTCTCATTAGGCACCGCCATGACATCAATGGAGGTGGGAGTCCGGTCTTGGGCCGCTTCATCGAAGGCCAGCACGTTAAACCCGAATACAAACAGGGCCGAGTCACCAAAACCGGCCAAGGTGTAAGTCCCTGGGCGCACGTTGTTGAATCGAAAACGACCAAAAGCGTCAGCTTTGGTTTGGGAAATAACGCGGCCGTTGTTTAACAGGGAAACCCGCATATTCAGCAGGTTCGACTTCCCATAAGTACTGATCGTGCCATCGATTCGTCCACTTCTGTCCGACATGACCCAGTTGGCTCGCAAACCGTCGGCTAATCGTTCGATGTTATTCCCCTCGCCAGCCTCTCTCCAACCCGCAAACTTTTCGTTGACCTCATTCTTCTGTTCCGGGATGTAGGGATCCATCGGGGACAAGCTGGTATCGGGTGCCTGAAAATTAGGCATGCCGCCCGGCAAAGATGGGGGATCCTGGGCAAGGGGCGTTTGGGCCTGAGCGTTGCCGGCTTGAGGGACACCAAACAGGTCATCTTGAGCAGCGGATGAGTCGGTTGAAACCAGGCACCACAGCAGTGCTAGGCAAAGTTGGGTCGAGGGAAAACCGGCGGATGTTCGTTTCATCGATTCCTTCCTGATTTCAACGAATGGGGGTCTCCATTGCCGAGACAGCGCCGTGGTTTCAGAAAAATCTTTACCAGCGTGTGGCAAACAGTAAACGGCGGATCTCCTGACAGCACGTGTCGACTCGGGAC
>JAYZCF010000175.1:0-6825 GCA_036338455.1 Planctomycetota bacterium | reverse complement strand
GGTCGGATGGGCAGAGAATGGCTGCGCTGGGGTCGCTCCGGCCGGTAATTAAAGGGTAAACCGCTGAAGGGGGTGGGGGATGCGAATTGGTGTTTTTTGCAGCGGGGGTGATGCTCCCGGAATGAACGCCTGCGTGATGGCCGTGGTGCGAGCGGCCAATCACCATGGGCATCAGGTGGTTGGAATCAAGCGGGGGTATCAAGGGTTACTGGAGGAGGACTTTTTTCTCAACTCGGCAGGTCAGCCCATTCTGACGGTCCGCCGTGCGTCGATTTGGTCCCACTTCGGTGGCGCATTTTTGAGGAGTAGTCGGAGCGACGAGTTCCGGACAGAGTCGGGACAGCAGAAAGCGGCTGAAATATTGAGACGCCACGGAATCGACGGACTGATCGCTATTGGGGGTGATGGGACGTTTCAAGGGGCGGTTGCCTTGTCCCAATTCTGGGATGGTCAAATCGTCGGTTGTCCCGGAACGATTGACAATGACCTGGTCGGAACCGACTACACGATCGGGTTTTCCACGGCCGTCCAAACCGCGGTGGACGCGGTAGATAAAATCCGTGACACGGCTTGGAGTCATGACCGGATGTTCCTAGTTGAAGTGATGGGGCGGCACAGTGGTTACATTGCTGCTTACACGGCCATTGCGACCGGTGCGGATGCGATCGCAATTCCTGAAACCGCAACGGATTGCAAGGGGATTGTCAGGTACCTGCAGCAACTGAAGTCTCAGGGGAAAAACTCGACCATCATGATCGTGGCTGAAGGTGATGAGCGCGGTGGGGTGACTCAGATTATCGAGCAATTGGAAAAGGCGGGTTGTCCCTACGCGATGCGAACGGTTGTGCTGGGCCATTTGCAGCGCGGTGGCACGCCGACGCCCGAGGATCGTCGAAGGGCTACGCAAATGGGGTCGGCAGCCGTCAAGGCAATTGTGGAGGGGCAGACAGGTGTGATGGTGGGGACACGGGATGATCATTGCATACTAACGCCTTTGGTAGATACCTTCGCCTCCCACCGTTCGATCCCAGCGAGTGTTCTTGAGTTAATCCGGGAAATGACAAGCTAGTACCATGACTACGGAATGGATTGTCGGAATTGCTGGCGCGTCGGGCTCGGGTAAGAGCTCGCTGGCAGCGAATCTCGTGAGTCGCCTCGCAGGGCAACTGGACGGTCCCGAGGTGGTTGTCTTGTCGGAGGATGCGTATTACCGTTCCCGCACGGATCTGACTTTTCAACAGAGAAGCGAGGTCAATTATGACCATCCCGACGTATTTGAACATTCGTTATTGCTCCAGCATTTACGGGAATTGCGAGCCGGGAAACCGGTGGACGTGCCGCAATACGACTACGCCACCCATCTGCGCAAAACTGAAGTGATGCGTGTGGTCCCCCCTCGTTTGCTGGTGGTGGAGGGGATCTTGATCTTTCATGATCCGGCCCTGCGGTCGGAATTCAACCTATCCCTTTTTGTCGACGTACCGCTGGAGACTTGCCTGGAACGGAGGTTGGTCAGGGACACGGGAGAACGCGGACGGACGCGCGAATCAGTGTTGGAGCAATTCGAGGCAACGGTTCGCCCCATGTACTTCGAGTTTGTGGAGCCGACACGCAAGTGGGCGGACATGATTGTTCCGGGCGGTGGGCAAAACCAGACCGCCCTCGACGTGTTGAGCGCGTTCTTCGAGACCCGATTTGCCGACCGCTAGGCCCTGAGTTTTTCGACTGCGCTGTCCCAGCTAGTCTTCGGTCTCTTCGTCGAATCGACTGGGGAATTCGGGGGATGGCACTCTGGCCTGACGGGCAAGCTGGACCATCTTTTGGAGCTGTTCCGGTTCCTCCTTGGCCAGGTTTTTTTTCTGCCCCAGATCTTCATCCAGATTGAACAGATCTGCGCGGATCTCTCCGTTCTTGTCAGCATGACGGTATAGTTTCCAGGGCCCAGAGCGGACGGATTGCTGGTTGCCCAACTCCCAGTAGAGATAGTCGTGTTGCTGCTGCTCGCCTGAATCGAGCAGGGTTGGCAACAGGGAGATGCCATCGATCTCAGCGGGTGTGCTGGCGCCCGTCAATTCGGTCAGTGTTGGTAGAACGTCTTGGAAGCCAGAGACCAGATTGCTTGTGGTTCCCGCTTTGATTTTCCCTGGCCAGGTGGCGATCATGGGGACACGGATTCCGCCTTCGTGCAGACTGACCTTCAAACCACGCAACGGTCCTGCCGATTCAAAAAATTCCGAGTCGGAGCCACCGTTGAATGTTGGGCCATTATCACTGGAGAAAATGACCAACGTGTTCTGTTCCAACCCGAGTTGATTGACCGTAGCCAGGAGCTTGCCAATGTTACGGTCCATTCGGCTGATCATCCCTGCGTACCCTGCACGCGGGGCTGGGTGGGGGAGGTAACTCTTGTTTCCCAGGTAGGGCGTCTCGTCGAATTTGCCGAGGTAAGGTTGCAAGGAATCCTGCGGGACCTGAATGGCCACATGGGGAATCGGTGTTGCGTAGTACAGGAAGAATGGCTGATCGCGGTTCTCCTCAATAAAGTCGACAGCTTCTTCGATCATCCTGTCGGTTGCATAAACGGGGCCCGTATACTGTTTCCAGTCTTCCGGATTGCTGGGAGGTGTGTCAATTCTTTGGTGAGCTTTGAAATGCGGATTGCCCAAAACGTCAACGTCATGGTTGTCCCACAGATGAGTTGGGTAATAGTTGTGAGCGACCCGCTGGCAAAGGTAGCCATAAAATTTATCGAATCCCTGGTAGCAGGGATGGCCAGTTGAACCGGGTCCTCCAAGGCCCCATTTACCGATCGCGGCTGTTTGGTAGCCACGCTCTTTTAACAGCTCGGCCAGTGTGATGGCGTTGTCTGGAAGGGGGAGTTGACCTTCCGGTTCATTGGGGCCCCAGCCTCCCATTTCCCGGTTATTTCGAATGTAGGCATGGCCGGTATGTTTGCCCGTTAATAAAACGCACCGCGAACAGGCACAGACGGCACTGCCGCTGTAATGCTGAGAGAATTTCATGCCCCGTTTTGCCAAATCATCGAGATGGGGTGTTTTGATTTTTTTTTGCCCATAACTCCCTAGCTCGTTGTACCCGAGATCATCGGCCAAGATGTAAATGATGTTAGGCGGGGCCGGCGCGTCACCTTGATCAGCCATTGAGAGTCGGCCGTCGCAGAGATAGAAAATGATGCAGAGGAAAATGATTGCGGTTCGTAGGGCGGGTTTCATGGAAGGCTTTCGCGTTTTGAGGCAACTAATGGCAAGCTGGATCTTCCTATCTTAGCAGGTTTCAAGCAGATGGAAATTATCACCCGATTTGCGTGGGGCAGTGGCCCGATCGGGCGGGAAGGAGGAGGGGGTTATTCGAAAATTTGAACTGAACCGCCGGTTTTGACTGTCTGTTTTGCAGCTCCTCTTTTGCGGCCGATCGACCCTTTGCGGGCGTTCACTTGGGCCCTGCCTCAGGCTGGTCTGGGATGAGTGGTGCGCGCAAAAAAAACACCGGTTGGCTGTTGCCGGCCAACCGGTGCATCACAAGGAGACACACACCTCTTGTGTCGCGATGAATAGTACGCATCGAGGGATGCAGAGACTAGTCTTGATTTATGGTCTTGTGAATAAAATTACGTTTCAGTTTTCAACGGTGGGGTAATCGGTAAGGTGGTCCACACCATCGAGGAAACTGGCAAGGGATCTGGCCCGATAAGGCTGTTGCAATTTCCTCACTGCTTTCGACTCAATTTGCCGGACACGTTCGCGGGTGACCGAAAATATCTTCCCTACTTCTTCCAAGGTATAGGAATACCCGTCAGCCAGGCCATACCTCAATTTAAGGATCTCTCGCTCGCGGTAGTTCAAATGCTCCATCGCTTCTTCAATTCGATTTTTGAGAGCTTCCTGATTGGAATCATAAAGGGGGTCGATCTCGCGGTGATCTTCGACGAATTCCCCGAAATAACTGTCCTCGTGGTCTCCCACCGGTTGGTCGAGTGAGAGTGGCTGACGAGCCATCTTCATGATGATGCGCGTATCGTCCAGCGAAAGTTTGGCACGTTCTGCTGTTTCATCAGCTGATGGCTCGCGACCCAGTTCCTGTACCAGTTCTCGCATGACATTCCGAACTTTACTCATGGTATCGATCATATGAACCGGCACCCGAATGGTGCGGCTTTGGTCGGCAATAGCACGCGTGATCGCCTGTCGAATCCACCAGGTGGCATAAGTGGAGAATTTGTAACCGCGTTGGTGTTCAAACTTATCGACGGCCCGCATCAGGCCCGTGTTCCCTTCCTGAATCAAGTCCAGGAAACTGAGCCCCCGGTTGCGGTATTTCTTTGCAATGGAAACGACGAGCCGCAGGTTACCGGCTGACAAGATCCTCTTGGCCGCATCCTGTTTTTGACGGAGGCGATTTACTTTTTTTACGCGTCGGTCTAAGGTCGCCGGTGTCTCATACGTCTGCATGATCAGGTAATGCAGCTCGGCTCGTATCTCCTCGTAATTTCGCGAGCCGGCAAAACCCGTTGCCTCGGCCTCAGGCAGCATCTGATAAAGTTGCTGCATTCGCTGGTTGATTTCACAGAGTTGTTCAAACAGAGGTTGCAGGCGGCTGAATCGCAAATTGAGTTCTTCGATCAGGATGACGCATTTGTTTCGTCGTCGCGCCAGTCGTTGCCATATCTTTCGCCGCTTGGCCAAAGGATTCTTACTGTCAATGACGAATTGGAAATCCGCCTTGTTCAGGTCGAGAAGGTGCTTGAGGGTTTTCAAGTTGGGGACGAGTCGGAGCATGATCCTCCGTTTCTCGGCTTTGTTGGTGACGGACACCTCAATCGTCCGGTCCAGGCGCAATTTCCCGGCCAGGACCTGCTGTAGCGACTCGTAGGCGCCCCGCAGCATAAAATCGGTTGCCAACATATTGTTGCGGAAAAAGAGTCGTGTCCGTTCAATCTTCTTGGCGGCTGTAAGTTCTTCGTCTCGCGAAAGAAGCGGAATACGCCCCATTTGCATCAGGTACATGCGGACGGGGTCATCAATGGCATTTTCTTTCGCTTGGCTGACCGGTAGCTTCTCCTCTTGTTCTTCCGTATCGGCCGTAATTTCTTCTTGTGATGGAAAATCGAAATCGGAAGCTGGCTTTTTCTTGGCTCGTGGCATCAGATCCTCGGTGTGTATCTTGGGTGTGCTAGTCAGAGATGTGTGTTTCGAGGCAGACTATGCAGTTTGGGTGCCACCCCTGAATAAAATACGAGCAAATTTATTAAATCGTTTAACTGCATTGGTTTAGGTCGAAAACGTTGAGGCTCCAAAAAGTGGATGTGTTGCTTTAAATCAACACACTGATTGCCTAAATGAGACAATTTGTTCCGAAAACAGGACTTCGGCCGAGCCGGTTTCCCAGTTTTGAGGGGGATTCTCTGGCCAGAAGTTCGGCTGACAGAACCTGGTGCTGATAATGTCAAATGCCCAAGTTAATTCAAATCGATTATGGGTTTGGGCCTCATTCTGGGTCGCCTTATGGCTTAGAATTAGGCTTTGGGAACCCCACAAAATCATTAATGGCTTTTGAGCGTAGACTGAATCATAGATGGCAGACGATTATTACAAAGAGCTTGGTGTCTCTCGGAGCGCTACGGAGGAAGAGATCCAGAAGGCGTATCGTAAGTTAGCTCGCAAATATCATCCCGACCTGCACGCCAACAAATCGGATAAAGAGAAGGAAGAGGCGAAGCAGAAGTTTCAGCAAATCCAGCACGCATATGACGTGTTAAACGATGCTGAAAAGAGGAAAATGTACGACCAGTTTGGCGCGAATTATGAGCAAATGGGCGCAGCGGGGAACCCATTCCAAGGAGGCGGTAATCCTTTCGGCCAGATGGATGTCGACTTCAGCCAAATTTTTGGAGGGGCAGGTGGACAGCAAGGCGCCCCAGGTGGATTTGAAGAGATTCTTCGTCAATTTAGTTCGGGTGGTCAGGCGGGACCACAGTCTCGGCGAGAGGCGAAACCGCAACCTGTCTCCGGTCAGAACATGGAATACGAAATTACCGTTCCCTTCCATGTCGCGGTGCTTGGGGGAGAGCATGTTGTTTCCCTACGGAAGCAGGACGGTACGACGGATTCGATCACGGTAAAAATTCCGGCAGGCATTGAGTCTGGTAAAAAGATCCGTTTGCGTGGACAAGGTCAGCCAGGCGCTCATGGTGGATCTCCGGGTGATCTTTTGATCAAGGTCAACGTGACACAGCACCCTGTTTTTAAAAGGCAGGGTTTCAATCTGAGCGTAGAGCTGCCGATTACCGTGTTGGAGGCGGTCGACGGCGCAAAAATTGATCTGCCGACGCCTCATGGTACGGTGACGGTAACCGTCCCCGCCGGGACCAGCAGTGGAAAACTGTTGCGACTCAAGGGGATGGGAATCAAGACCGACAAGGTTTCAGGTGACCTGCTAGCGGAGGTTCAAATTCACATTCCTGCCGACATATCGGCTGCGGATCGCGAAAAGATCAATGCCCTTGGCAGTACCTGGAACAGCCATTCGGTCAGGGAGAAATTGAAGTGGTAGATTCGGCCTGCCTTTGGACTAACCTGCATTGAGCCCCGGACCGGTTCGGCAAATTACCTGTCATGACCCAACCGACGGACAACCAGAACTTTCGGTACTGTAAATCGAATCGACTGCGAAGCCGAACCGATTTTGAACGCGTGCACCAATCAGATCTCTATGTGGCGGACCGGACACTGGTCGTCAAAGCCGTAGATAACGGGACGGCGGAGACACGGCTCGGTCTGTCGATCAATCGCCGAGTCGGATGCGCCG
>JAYZCF010000174.1:0-14801 GCA_036338455.1 Planctomycetota bacterium | reverse complement strand
GATCGCGTGAACCCGTGATTATAGCTAAATCAGAATCCCACAGGGCTCCAACGCATTTTGTTCCCTATTTGAAATTCTGCCGTCGATAGAATAGAACCGCGGGGATTCCTGCCCAAGGCAAACCTTGACCGATTCAGTTGGGCCAAAGGCTGCGCCCGGGCGACGCCTTTGCAAAGCAACCTGCGAGGGCGACGCTTTCAGGGCCGTGTATTCCACCGCTGGTCGTTTGATTCGGGTTTGATTCGGTAAGCGGCAAACGGGCTCGAAGGCTGTGCGAGTTAAGGGAAGGGCTGCTTCTCCCCGCACCTGCCTCGATTTCTGATCAGAGGGCTTCCTCGCCGCAATTGCGTCCCCGGAATTACAACAATTATGCGGTTTTCTGCTCCTGACAGGGTTGGGCGAGGAAGCGCAGCCGTTGACATCCAGTGGGTTATTTCGAAAATCAGACGTGGACTGGGGAGTCGTCAGCCAGCGGCTGTCGTCAGGTAGTCGAGCATTGATCTAACTTGGTTCAGTTGCCCCGGCGATTGAAACGACGATTTGATAATACCTGCAGTGGTGAACTCTCTTTTGACGATTCCATTATGGGAGATTCGTCCAAAGTAGTTGTGATCAGTTGATCACTGAATCAGCAGAGCATTAAAGGCAATTCATGAACAAAGCACAGTTTGATCCATTTGGAGCCCGCCAAACATGGTCGGTGGGCGGTCGCGAGTTGGGAATCTACCGTCTGTCCGTCCTGGAAGACCAAGGGGTCGGCCAGATGGCCGTTTTACCTTACTCGATCCGTATTCTGCTGGAATCCGTGCTGCGGAACTGTGATGGTGTAACCGTCCCTCGAGAGGATGTTGTTTCCTTGGCGACTTGGGAGGCGGCATCGCCGGCCAAAGTTGAGATACCGTACAAGCCATCTCGGGTCGTGTTGCAGGACTTTACCGGGGTGCCCGCCGTCGTCGACTTGGCTGCGCTTCGGTCGGCCATGAGTCGGCTCCAGGGTGACCCAACCAAGATCAATCCACTGATTCCCGTCGACTTGGTCATTGACCACAGCGTGCAGGTGGACCAGTTCGGCAGCTCAACCGCCTTGGCTGCCAATGTCGAATTGGAATTTGAACGGAATCGTGAACGGTACGAATTCCTGCGCTGGGGGCAGCAGGCATTTGATAATTTTCGGGTCGTACCACCCAATGTCGGAATTGTTCATCAGGTCAACCTGGAATACCTGGCCAAAGGCGTGTTTATTCGGCGTGATCAGCACGGTGAGGTTGTTCTGCCTGACACATTGGTCGGAACGGACAGTCACACCACCATGATCAACGGTCTCGGCGTTCTTGGTTGGGGCGTCGGTGGGATCGAGGCCGAAGCCGCCATGCTGGGCCAGCCGATTTACATGTTGTTGCCAGAAGTTGTCGGCTTTGAGTTGGTGGGCAAACTCCCTGCTGGGTCGACGGCTACGGACTTGGTCTTGATGGCGACCGAACAATTGAGACAGGCGGGCGTGGTCGGCAAGTTTGTCGAGTTTTACGGTGAGGGGGTGGCCAACATGTCGTTGGCGGATCGCGCCACACTGGCCAATATGGCGCCCGAATACGGCGCGACGATGGGCTTTTTCCCCACTGATTCCGTCACGATTGATTACTTGGCGCAAACCGGACGGACGGACGAGGAGTGTGCGTTGGTCGAATCGTATATGCGTGAACAAGGATTGTTTGTTACCGGCGAATCCCAAGTTCCGAACTATACGCAATCCCTTAAATTGGACATCGGGACGGTCGAGCCCTCGTTGGCTGGGCCGAAAAGACCGCAAGACCGGATCGCGTTGTCGGATATGAAGCGATCTTTCAATCAATCATTGGTGGACCCGGTCGGCAGTCGCGGGTTTGAGTTGAGCCAAGACGCGTTGTCCCGGACAGCGCGTGTCGAGGACAATGGTCAGTCGACGGAAATTGGTCATGGCGCCGTAGTGATTGCCGCCATTACGAGTTGTACCAATACGAGCAATCCGTCCGTGATGTTGGCCGCTGGTTTACTGGCTCGCAAGGCCGTCGAGCGGGGATTGAAGGTCCCCCCCTATGTCAAGACAAGTCTGGCCCCGGGCTCCCGGGTGGTGACCGATTACCTGAAAAAAGCGGGCGTGACCGATTCATTGCAGGCGCTCGGTTTTCACACGGTGGGCTACGGCTGCACTTCCTGTATCGGCAACAGTGGACCGTTGCCGGAACCGGTTGCCAACGCGGTCACCCAAGGGGAACTGGTCGCTTCGGCCGTGTTGAGTGGAAATCGCAACTTTGAGGGCCGGATCAACCCATTGACCAAGGCGAATTACCTAGCGAGCCCGCCACTGGTCGTGGCCTACGCTTTGGCTGGTACGACCGATATCGATTTGACCACCGAACCGATTGGTGAAGACCCGGATGGGGAAGCCGTTTTTCTTAAGGATATTTGGCCGACACCGGAAGAAATCGCCGCCGTTCTTCACGATTCGGTGGAGGCGGAGATGTTCCGTCGAGAATATTCCAATGCGTTTGAATCCAATCCGACCTGGAACGATATTCAGGTGGGTGCCAGTGATATTTACAAGTGGGAGCCGGCCAGTACGTATATTCAAGAACCCCCATTCCTGGTCGGGCTGACGCCGGATGTTGGCGCCTTGCAACCGATCCAGGGTGCCCGCTGCTTGTTGCTATTGGGTGATTCGGTGACGACGGACCATATTTCACCTGCTGGGGCGATTGCCCAGGATAGTCCCGCCGGTTTGTACCTGCAGGAACATGGTGTGGAACCCCGTCAGTTCAACAGTTACGGTTCACGACGTGGCAACGATCGGGTGATGTTGCGGGGGACCTTCGCCAATATTCGAATTCGGAATCAGTTGGCGCCGGGAACCGAGGGTGGATGGACCACTCATATTCCCTCGGGAGAGGTGATGACAATCTACGATGCGGCGATGAAGTACGCAGCCAATGAGGTACCGCTGGTCGTTTTGGCCGGTAAAGAGTACGGGACCGGATCGAGCCGTGACTGGGCAGCTAAAGGGACCCTGTTGCTTGGTGTAAAAGCAGTGATTGCCGCCAGTTACGAGAGAATTCACCGGAGCAACCTCGTCGGGATGGGCGTTCTGCCTCTGGAATTTGCCAATCAGGAATCGTGGCAGTCGCTTGGCCTGACCGGGCATGAGACGTTCGAGGTTCAGGGGTTGGATGACAATTTGCAGCCGCGCTCGAGCGTGACTGTCGTGGCGAAACGTGAATCAGGTGAGACCGTCACGTTCGAGGCCAACGTGCGGATCGATACCCCGGTTGAGATGGACTACTATCGCAACGGGGGAATCCTGCAAACGGTCCTGAGAAACCTGCTGTAGACTTCTTTCCCCACTTGGGTCGGTGAAGCGAATTGGTTTCTTGCTGTAAGTCAAGAAACAGGAACAGTTTGCATTTTGTTGCAGATTATTTTTGCTTTTTCGAGTTCCCTGGCGGAGTTCTCCGGAGTGTCGATTTTACCGGCCTAGACTATACCGACGGCATCGATCTAAACAATCGAAACCTAGGTGCGTCTGCAACATTGGGCAACTGGGAACCTCAGCTTCTCTTCAGTTTCCAACGGTACCGCGGAATGAACTGCGATTAGGGTCACAGGCCATAAAACCGGCATATCACGACCAGTCACTTCAAATCGTCGTAGTTTACCGAACTTGCAGAGTCGGCCATGTTCGGGCCGAATCTAATCTTACGCTTGTCTATTTTACCCACTTGGATGGTTATGATTGAGTCCCCTGCAAACAGCTCGACAGATCTTGTGAAAGCACCTGATTACGCAAAACAGGATGATGCCGACTTGAAAAAAGCGCGCCGCAAAACCCGCAAGGAAAGGTCCCTGCAAACCCCGCTGGAAACCTACCTGCGTGAAATCAACGAAACTGCGCTGTTGACGGCCCAGGAAGAGAAAGACCTGGCGGGGCAGATTGCTCAGGGGGACGTGCAGGCCCGGGACAGGATGGTGCGGGCCAACCTTCGATTGGTGGTCAATATTGCTCGGGGGTACACCGGTAAAGGCCTGGGCCTGCAGGATCTGATTGAGGAGGGCAATCTCGGGTTGTTGCGAGCCGTCGAGGGATTCGATCCGACTGTCGGCACGCGTTTCAGTACCTATGCCAGTTACTGGATCAAGCAGTCGATTAAGCGGGCTCTGATCAATTCCGCCAAGACGATTCGGATCCCGGCTTATATGGTGGAGCTGTTGTCGAAATGGCGTCGGGCAACGAATCGCCTGACGGAAGAGTTGAAGCGGAACCCGACGCCCGAGGAAATCGCGCGCGTTCTCGGTTTGCCCAAGCGCAAGCTGCCGATAATCAAAAAGGCAATCCAGATCTACAACTCCTCTCCCCAGACGGACCAGGCTGATGCCGGCTGGTCACTTGGTGAAATGGTGATGGATGAGCGAGCGCGAGCCCCCGACGATGAGATGCTGGAAAATGATGTCCTGAATCACGTCATGTCCATGCTACACGAACTTGGAGAGCGAGAGTCCAAAGTTCTGCAAATGCGGTTCGGGCTGTTCGACACCGAACCACACACACTCAAGGAGATCGGTGAAAAATTAGGACTGACTCGGGAACGAGTTCGCCAAATTGAGACCGAGGCGCTCAAGCGTCTGGGAGATGGCTTGCGTGATCCTTACGACATGGAAATGACCATGCCGTTTTAGTGAGCCTATCAGCAGCCTCAGTGAGCGTCACGCTATTCTTCGGCTTGGTCGAGAGCGGCCAAGTCGACGAGAGCCTCGTCCACCGCTTTGAGCTGTTCACGGATTTGTTCCAGTGAGGCTCTCACTTGGGCCACAACTTCCGGCTTAGCATTGTTGACAAATTTGTCGTTGGCCAGCTGTTTTTCTTTGCCGCCGATCATTCCTTGCAGCCGCTTCTGCTCTTTTTGTAGTCGTTTCGTCTCGGCTGAGACATCAATAAGCCCCGCCAAGTCGACAAAAATCTCCATGTTGGGCAAGGCCACCGTAGCATTCACCTTGGGGGCCGCAACCTGATCGGAAATTTCTGCCAGTTCAGCGGCGGCCATCGAGGAGAAGAAGATTCCCATCGGTTGAATCAAATCGGCGAGATCGGGCGCGCAGCGGATGGAGAAACGGATCTGCTTGCGAGGTGCCAGGTTTTGTCGACTTCGAATTTCCCGCAGCGCCCCCAAAGTGGATTGAAAGAGTGAGAATTGCTGTTCGATCTCGGTGTCCTGCCAGGAGGCATCGAGCTGGGGCCAATCGGCCAACATGATCGAATCACTGGCTGTCTGGATTGTCTCAAAACCTCTTTGGGGACAGAGCTCTGCTAACAGCAGCCAGATCTCCTCGGTAATGAACGGAATGATCGGGTGCAAGAGACGCAACAGGCAATCGAGGGTGAAGCTGATCATCCGTTGGGCATGCGGCCGAGCATCGGGGTCTGAGAATCGGTCTTTCAGCATCTCGACATAGAAGCTGCAAAACTCGTTCCAGGCAAAATCATACAGTTCCCTTGTCGCATCGGCATAACGAAATTCTTCCAGAGATTGAGAAACCGCATGAGAGACGGTCGTCAATCGGCTGAGAATCCAGCGGTCTTCGACGGTCAGTTGTTGTGGGTCAATCGGAGCTGCTTCATATTCCTCCAGGTTCAACATGGCGAAACGGGATGCGTTCCATAGTTTGTTGATGAAATTCCTCGCACGCTCAAACCGTTCACTCAATACCAGGCCGCGTGGCAGCGAGCGGTCTTCTTCGCTGGTCGACCACTGGGTGGAGAAGGGTTGTTCGCATTTGGGACAATGAACCCGTGGCAATTCTCGGTTCTTTTTGGTTTGGTCGAAGGTGTGCTGGCAGAGGGGACATTCAAATTGCACGGGCATCCGGACGTCTTGCGTTTCGGTGGTCAAATCGGCCATCCCGAAACGGAGTGCATCGGCACCGAACTTGTCAATTACGTCGAGTGGATCAATCCCATTGCCCTTTGACTTGGACATCGTTTCGCCGTAGCCATCCAGGATTTTGGGATGAATGAAGACGCGATGGAAAGGGACTTCTCCCATGTTGTTCAATCCGGCAAGAACCATTCTGGCCACCCATAGCGTAATGATGTCGCGACTGGTGATCAGGACGTCGGTGGGATAGAAATATTCGAGTTCCGGGGTCTCGCGCGGCCATCCGAGGGTCGAGTGAGGCCACAGTGCCGAGCTGAACCAGGTGTCGAGCACGTCCTCTTCTCGCTCGAAACCAGCCGATTCCAATTGTTTTTCCAGGGCGGAACCTTCCTGCTTGATGCAGACGTGCACCGTGGCCAGGGGGAGGCCCAGTTGAATCCGCTTTGTTTCGTCTGTTTCGTGACACGGTTCGATCTGCAGCGAGGCAGCGGACTCGGCGTAACCGTCGAGGCCGAGAACGATTTCTCGCGCCGCTTCGCAATCCTCTTCACTAAAACAGGCCTTCGACCAAACGGGGATCTGGTGTCCCCACCAGAGTTGACGGGAAACGGGCCAATCTCGTTTCTCTGCCAGCCAATCGAGGTAACCTTTTTCGTAACGGCTTGGTGTGATCCGAACCTGGTGGTCCGATACCGCATCCATCGCCGACTGAGCGAGGCTGTCCATTCGAATAAACCATTGGTCGGCCAGGAAAGGTTCAATCGGGGTCTTGCTCCGATCGGAGTGCGGTAACTCGATTTCTCGATCCTCGGTCTGCTCGAGGTAGCCGAGGTTTTCCAGGTCGTCTACCACGCGTTGCCGCGCTTTTTTCATCGTCAGTCCCTGGTAATCGCCGACCTCCGCGTTCAAAGTTCCATCACGCTTCATGATGTTGATCATCGGGAGCCCGCACCGTTGGGCGACATCGTAATCATTCGGGTCGTGGGCTGGCGTGATTTTTACACAACCGCTCCCCAGTTCCGGCTTGGCCCACGCGTCGGTGACGAGGGGGATTTCACGATCCATCAACGGCAGTCGCAGCTGGCGTCCATCTTCCGCCATCGCCTTCAATTGGAGTAATGACGGCAACATTTTTTCGCTTCGTTCCTGCGCCGCATCGATCTGTGCTCGAATCGTCTCAGTTTCCGATGAGCTGGCTCGGGTTAACTTCTCTTCCAGTTCGGCAATATGTTTTTGCAAAGCGGCTGCCGGGTTTGGGTGCACGGCCACAGCAGTATCGCCAAGCATGGTTTCCGGCCGGGTCGTCGCGACCCTGACGAACTCTGGTTCACCTGGCTGGGGATCGATAACGGGATAGCGGAAGTGCCAGAAATGACCTTGGATAGTTCGGGAGATGACCTCGTCATCGCTGACGGCAGTTTGCAGGAAGGTATCCCAGTTGACCAGGCGTTTTCCTCGGTAGATCAGCTGTTTGTTGAACAGGTCGAAAAACGTATCGCGGACGGCGGCCGCACAGTTTTCGTCTAGCGTGAAACGGGTGCGGTCCCAATCGCAGCTACAGCCGAGTTGTTGGAGCTGGCCGAGGATCCGTTTTTCATATTGGTGTTTCCATGCCCAGATGCGCTCGACCAGAGCTTCGCGACCGAGGTCGTGTCGCGTCTTTCCCTCTTCTTCACGAATCCTGCGCTCAACCACTGCCTGGGTCGCGATGCCGGCATGGTCCGTGCCCGGCATCCAGAGCGCGTTGAAGCCTTGCATCCGTTTCATCCGGATCATGATGTCTTGCAGCGTATTGTTGAGGGCATGGCCCAAGTGTAAGGCACCTGTCACGTTGGGCGGGGGAATGACGATCGTGAACGGTTCCCTGTCCGGGTCGGGTTCCGCATGAAAGTACCCCTGTTGCATCCAGTTCGCGTATAGCCTGGGCTGGGCGGCATGGAAATCGAATCGACTGGGAATCTGATCGGGTTTTAGGGCCATCGTTTCAACCTGGCAGGGGAGTCTCGTGGAATCTCAATTTATAGGCAAAATTGCCCATTAACCCAACCGCGGTCCGACCTCAGGGAACCGGTTTAATGCGGGCCGCTGGCTTAGGTTAGGTCGGAAATGACGCGGTCAGCCGTTGGAGCCGTTGGGAAACCCAAAATTTCCCAGCTCACAACCTGTTCTTGAATCTCGATTTGAAATAAAGGAAGATAGTCGGTGCTGATGAGCAATGAGCGAAAACAACTCGCTCCGGCTGGATCTCTAGAGCGAGAGGTCTGCTGTCCTTGTCGATTTGTATGGAAACGCATCGAAAAGAGCCAATCATGCCAAAATGGTGTCCTGCCACGATCGTGGAAAAGAAGATTTGGACCGAGGGTCTTTTTACGCTGACCGTCGATGTGCCCGATGTTTCTCCTTTTGAGCCGGGGCAATTCTTGCAGCTGGCCGTGACCGAGGGAGAAGAGCGGATTAACCGTCCTTATTCGGTCGCCTCGCCCCACGGAGAGCAGCTCGAGTTTTTTATTGTCGTGGTAGAAGATGGTCAGCTGACCCCCAGGCTCTGGGCGCTGTCCGAGGGAGATGCGTTGGAGGTGGCTGAACGGGCTGCGGGGAGTTTTACCTTACAAAAATCACCCTCAGCCGACATCCTCTGGCTGGTTTCGACCGGGACCGGTTTGGCTCCTTACATCGCCATGCTGCGCACGCTGGATCCCTGGGAGAAATATGACAAGATTTGCGTGATTCATGGCGCCCGGCATCAGACGGATCTGGCTTATACAGAGGAGCTGCTCGGATACCAGGACCAGTACCCGGGCCGCTTCAAATTAATTCAGGCGTTGACTCGAGAGGAATCGGAAGGAACATTGTCCGGCCGAATTCCCGCGTTGCTGGAAAACGGCCAGATAGAGCAGGAGGCCGGTTTTGAACTGCGGGCGACCAATTCCACGGTCCTGCTCTGTGGGAACCCGGCGATGCTTGACGATATGGAAGAAAAATTGGGCCAGCGCGACTTGAAACGCCACCGCAGCAAGGTCCCAGGCCAAATTGTTCTGGAACGATACTGGTAGCAAGTGCCGTGGCAAATCCGCTATAACAAACGGCTCCTGTTTCTCGGCCCGGCATACCACCGACCGGCCATTTCCGTTTTCGGCCAGAAAGTCTAGATTAGACGGTTGAAATACTAGTCTCAAGTTACGGATTTGATTCATGTCACTGATTGATGGATTCGAACATATCGCGAGGGAGAATGAATCTCTGGCGGCTTACACTCGATTGAAGCTGGGCGGGCCAGCCGAGTATTTTGCCGAACCGACGACCGAGCAGGAACTGGTGGAACTGGTAAAACGGTTTTCACAGGAGCAACAGCCGATTCGGTTGATTGGAGGCGGCTCGAATGTGATCATCGGTCGCGAAGGGGTGAGTGGCCTGGTCCTGCACCTGGCAGCACCCGTCTTTTGTGAATTGAGCGTTGATCAGGATATGATCACTACAGGCGGTGGGACCAAGTTGGCGCATTTCGTCTCCACCGCTGTGCGTGAAGGGTTTGCCGGTCCGGAACAACTGGTCGGCATCCCGGGCACGGTCGGTGGCGCCTTGCATTGTAACTCGGGGGCGCACGGAGAGGATATCGGTACGTGGGTTGAGTCGGCGGAGGTCCTGACTCGCTCGGGTGAACGATTGACGCGAAGTGGAGACTCACTCGCGTTTTCTTACCGGCAAAGCAGCTTGGATGAATTGGTGATTTTGCGGGCCACTTTCCGTTTCGAAAAGGAAAGCCCGGAAACGTTGACCAAGCAGATGCAAAAGATGTGGATCGTGCGGCGATCGACTCAGCCGTTTTCCCAAGAAAACGCCGTCTACGTATTCAAGGATCACGGTGGCGAGTCGGCCAGTGAACTCATTGAACGCTGTGGCCTGAAAGGCCTGAAGGTGGGGCAGGTTCAGGTCTCTGATCTTGATGCCAATATCTTTTTAGCCAATCCCGGGGCAACATCCGAGGAGGTGCTTGAGTTGATAGAACGGGTCAAGTCACGCGTTTATGAAACGTTATCGGTCGAACTCGAAACGGCCGTAAGAATCTGGTAGGTCCGGCCCTAATCAGTTTCGACGACGTCTTTGGCAATGATCAGAAATCCCTCCGTCGGCTTAGCCGGAAAAGCAAACTTGGCCTCCAGTTTTCTGCCCGGTTGAGCTCCGTCTGTGATGACCGCAATGGTAGGGCCGTTAGGAACTTTTTGTCCTGCCGGAACGATGAAATTGCCGTCAAAAATCCGAGTGGTCGCAGACGGGCCTGAGCCTCCGCTCGCCGTATCCGGCTGAAAGATAATGGAGCCACTTTTCACGATCGTGCCATCGATTTCCACGCTGCCTCGCAGGGGGTAAGGTTCACGGCAGCCGCCCAAGGTTGACAGTGCGATCCCGAAAATCATTAAGACAAAAACAATCCGTTTCCCGCTAATGCTCGCCATCGTGATAATCCCCCTAGAAGTGGTCCAAACGAAGTGATTTTTGCCAGATCGCCAATCGCTGCAAAGAATTGTGCGCGAAAATTCGAACCTGTTTCAAGGGAGCTTCTGTTGGATTGGCGGATTTAGGCTGAATCCGCTGACGATGACAGGATCTCCGCTCTGTGGGGTGGGCCGCTGTGGTTTGCCGTGGGGGCTAGATATTCTGGGATCGAGGGACCGCATGGCCCGTAAAAGAAAAAGCAACGCGACATCTTGGCGGTACGTGATTTTTCAGCCGGCGCTCTGGTTTCTGCTGGCCACGGTGGGGATGATTTTTGGCGCCATTCAATTATGGCATTCCCAGTACCAAAACCTGATCGATTTGCCGGGCTATGAAATTTCCCGGGAACAAATCCAGGTTAACGCACCACCGAAATGGGTTGACCGCGACCTACCGGGAGCGATTCTGGAAAACCTTCCTCAGCCGGCCAGCCTGCTCGACCGTCAGCTTGTCTCCAAGGCTGTCACCACCTGCGAGGCCCTGCCCTGGGTTGAGAAAATCGCCCACATTGAGAAAGTAGCGACCGGGCTCGATGTGGAATTGCTCTACCGTCAGCCGATCGGTCTGGTCGAGATCTCAACCTCGTCCGGACAGCAAGCCGTTGACCGTCACGGGGTTTTGATGGATCCTCGATTGATGGACTATGTCAATGCTGAGAAACTCATTCGCATCTCGGTGGCCAGGCCGGGTCTCGAGCAGCAAAAGGTCTGGACGGTCTGGGCAGATCACCGAGTTGTGGATGCCGCCAGTATTGGCAGTTTGCCGGGTGCCGCGTGGGATCAACTCGGTGCCTACCGTATTGTCTCGTGGGATCCACCTGGAAGTAAGTCGAACCAAAACCCTTTTGAAATCTGGCCGCGAACGGCCCGGGGTCTCAAGATTATCTGGGGAAGTGCGCCGGGCAAGGAAAAATCGGGCGAAGCACTGGCTGAGCAAAAGTTGGAGCTGATTCGACAGTACCTGGCAAAACAGCAGCCGGGGGACGAAAAAGACCAAGGTCGAAAGATCGACGTCCGTTCTGGTGTGGTGCAACGGGTGGACGATCTCCAGACGGCTCTTTGGCCCGATTTCGAAGATCAGTGGAAGTGATCAGGCAAGGGGTTCGGCGAGAACTGGGCAAACGGGCCATTCTCAAGATTATTAAAACGCTTGATTGTTAAAACGCACGTTTGATTGTTAAAACGCCTAAGACTCACTTGGATTGATGGCTGTCTTGGCGCCGGACAGATCCTCGGGGTCGATCTCCTGCTCCATCTTGTTTTTCAACTCTTCACGCACGACCGGAAGCTCTGCTGGTGCTTCGATGCCCAGCCGCACACCACCGCCGGTGATTCTCACCACCGTTACCGCTATGTTGTCGCCAATCCAGATCCGTTCGCCGATCTTGCGGCTCAAAACAAGCATTTTCGTTTCCCTCGAATTCTGATTCTTTCTGATTGTGTCCGTAAAAGACGGTTTTCCCATCGCCCGCTAGCGCACAAACGGTGTGCAACGGCCGCGGGGGCTCGCTGAATTGAATCGATAATAGTGCGCAGAGTAGCGGTAAATGGGCAGGTAAACAAGCAGCTAATTGAAAACAGGTTAATCAAAAACAAAAACTAATGGGTTTTGCACTCGAAAAACAGCGATTTTACGGGGAAATGGGCAAGAGCGGGATGATTTTGCGTTGGAGAAGAATCGGACGAGAGTAAGCAAAAGTAAGAAATTTAACCGAGTCTCCAGCTTCCTCGGATGCCGCAAGCGTCGCCTGGATTCAGTATCACGCCAGCAGGTGGGCTTCAGCAGAGCGGCAGAAATGCCATCGAATTCGCCTTGACGACGGTGGGGCACACTGATATTTAACCGCCCGCACCGAAACTGTTCTTTATCGACCGTTGATGATGTTGCAGATGAGCCAATTATATCAAAAAGGTTGTCTTGTTGCCGTTTTTCTGACGCTCGGTCTGTTGGTTCTCCGTCCGTTGGCGGCCCAGACTTATCCGGCGCAAACGCTCCCTCTGACGGGTACGCCACCGACGACCTTGCCGCCAGCCAGTTTGCCGCCAGCCAGTTTGCCGCCGGTTGTCGGCAATAGTGGCGTTGCCCCGCCTGCCCAGGTCGTCGCGCCTGCCTTCGATCCGTTTCAAGCACAGACACAGCAGTTTCCCATGACGCTGGGAGCCCCGAATTCACCGGTAACGGTATTGCCGCCGCAACAACAGTTTTTGACACCCACCCCGAACCAGTTCAGCCCCTCCAATTACGTCGGTTTTCCGAAGCGTTGGCCGGAAACCGCCTGGGCTTGGCCGGCGCAGAACTGGGCGGAATTCCGCAGTGAGACGAAGCCGACACAATTTTTTGACCGAACCCGATTTCGTTCGACGACGCTGCCTGGAAATGGCCGAAACGGTCAGAACTACCTATCGATCAACACGGTTGAGTTGGCGACGACCATGACCTTTCAACCGAATCCGAATTGGAGTCCACTGCGCGTCAGTCCCGGTTTTGCCTTCAATTGGTGGGGTGGACCACAAGTTCCGGATTACAATCTGCCACCGCGTGTCTACGATGCGGTCCTGTCCGCCGATTTCTGTTCCAATCAGTGCAACCGGGTCGGATTCGAGACCGATTTTACCATCGGCTACTACTCCGACTTTCGCCACGGAAGTACGGCTGGGACGACGATTGATGTCAAAGGGAGGCGCGCGTTACGGATGCAGGGCGTCCTGCTTGGCTGGTTTCGACTCAATCAGACCAACACCTACAAGTTTGGCGTCGAGTATCTGGATCGTCAGCGGATCAAACTTTTGCCTTGTTTTGGTGTTTTCATAACCCCTACACCGGATTTCCGTTTTGACCTTTATTTTCCCAGACCGAGGTTGGCTCAGCGGATTCGAAGTTTTACCAGTGGTGAAATGTGGGCCTACATCGGCAGCGAATATGGTGGTGGCAGCTGGGCGGTCGAAAGGGTGATTGAGGCGCCTAATCCGGCCGACAGCTTGTTGATCAAGGACCAAGTCGATGTGAATGACATCCGCAGTTTCATCGGCGTCGAATATACGGGCCCCCGAGGTCGAACCGGTTTTTTCGAAATCGGTTACGTTTCCAATCGTGACATCATTCTTCGGTCTGACTTCCCTAAAAACAAGCTCGACCTACGCGATACGATCATGCTCCGGTCGGGGTTGGCGTTTTGATCGATTGCCGATGAAATTTGGGGATCAAGCCGTTTCTCCGCGACGCGCTTTAAATACGGTCGCTTTCGGGTTCGTGAAAGCTGTGAACATTTCGCAAGCTTCCTCGTACAGGGTGGCTTTGCAAAGGAAAGGCGGATTTTGGAGACTGTCTGAGATTGCTCTGTATTGCCCATCGGCGTTGAGTTGTCGCGCTTTTATGTTGTCCAGAAAATACGTCTCCAACGTGTGAATCAGGCGTTTTCTACATTCCCCATCGATGATGGGGATCATCAATTCCACCCGCCGATCGAGGTTCCGGTTCATCCAGTCGGCACTGGAGATATAAACACGGTTGCTGCCGGCGTGGTGAAAGTGAAAGATCCGGGCGTGTTCCAAAAAACGGTCCACGATACTGAAGACCTGGATGTTGTCACTAAGACCGGGAACACCAGGCTTCAGGCAGCAGATCCCTCGGATGTTCAGTCGGATCTTGACACCCGCCTGGGATGCCTTGTAGAGGGCATCGATGATCTCCCGGTCGACCAGTGAATTCATCTTGGCCGAAATGGTACCAGCGCCTCCTTTACTCGCGTTTTGGGCTTCGGCGTGGATCAGCTCGGTCAATTTTTCCCGACAATCGATCGGTGCTGCGGACAACGTCTTGAGGGGTTGGGGGACTGACAATCCAGTGATCGCGTTGAAAAAATGAACGGCATCATTCCCCAATTCTTGATGATTGGTGAAATAACTGATGTCGCTGTAAATTCGAGCGGTCGTCTCGTTATAGTTGCCCGTGCCGAAGTGAATGTAACGCTGGATTCCACGCTCTTCCCGGCGGATCACGATGCAAATTTTGGCATGGGTCTTCAAGCCTTGCACTCCGTAGATGACATCGACCCCTGATTGTTCCAACAACTCGGCTCGGCGGATATTTTGGGCCTCATCAAAACGAGCTTTCAACTCCACAATGGCGGTCACTTGTTTCCCGTTTTCGGCTGCCCGGGCGAGCGCTGAGACGATCTCGCTCTCCCGTGACGTCCGGTAGAGCGTCTGCTTGATGGCGATCACCTGCGGGTCTGTTGCGGCGGCTGTCAAAAAATCAACCACCGGGTCATAGCTCTGGTAGGGGTGAACAAGCAACCGATCCGACTGGGCAATGATTTCGAAAGGATCTGCTCCGGTCGGAAAGTCGGGGGACTGCTGGGGCGGCCAAGGTTCGTCTTTCAACGCCTGGAAACCCTGGATGGAGGCG
>JAYZCF010000173.1:0-12976 GCA_036338455.1 Planctomycetota bacterium | reverse complement strand
GCAGCCGCCAGCAGTTGGGCCGGCGAGAAAATCGCCTCGTTTAAGCTGCCTGACGAATGGGTGATGGTTGAAGCGCTGCCCCGTAATGCGGTGGGCAAACTCGACCGCGCGGAACTGCATCGACGCTGCAAATCGCTCTTTCCCGCCAGTTAACGCCCCAAACAGCCCTCGAGCGTCGTTACTGTCGGCCTAGCCGCAGGTCCAATGAAACGCCAAACAGCTGGTTTATCACGGTTACGCCGAATGTTCCCATAGCCGGTGAATAATGGCGTTATTTTACCGGTAAAGACGATAGGTATCCGGTAGACAATCGCCCTTGCGATTGCCTCGGAAACACCTGTTGATCTAGAGGAGACATCGGTCATGTCACATTGCATCTTGTGGGTTACGGTCAGCCTGTTATTCACAACGGCCAACCATGAACCCCTGCAAGTCCATGGATTCCACAGACAAGAGTCCGCCGAGTCCCCTCAGTCCGCCCTGCATTTGGAAGGGAGCGGGAACAAATCTGATCAGACAGCGGCTGGACCACTCAGTGACAGAGCAACGACCGAGGCTCACCTGCCGGTTATCCAGTCCTGGCGAAAGTCTCCCCTCGAGACACAGCCCCGCCATGATGCTCCGGTCAACGAGCAGCAAGCGTTATTGGAACGCGAAGAAGAACCGGCTCAGTCGCCGGCGATGGCCACCGGGGCGGAATGGCTACACGGGGCAATTGGCCAACCGGGAACCAATCACTATTTTTTACCGCCGAACAGCAGTCCGGCAGTGTTCCTGTCGGCCGACCATCTCACCTTTGGGAACCAGACGACTGCCAAGCAGATGGTGACTCCGCGCATCGACGCCGCCCCAGTCGTAGTGCAGCAGAGGGGCAAGTTTAAGGAGATCCCAGAAACCGTTTCTCCCCGGGTAACTCCGCAGTTGATTCAGGTCCGTGAAACCCGGACTTATCAACGCAGACTCAGAGAAACCACGTCCGCCCGGCGGAGCGCGCCCATTATCCTGCGGGCCGTCCCGCAAAACCGTGCGTTCCAGCAGGCGGGCAGTACGGCTCGAATTCAGGTGATGCTTCCCCGGCATCAGGAGCGTCGGCCGGATGCCGCATCCAGCCCCACCGCAATCATCCAATCCTCAGGCGAAACCGAGCCCACCTCGGGTGGATTCCACGAAGAACAAACTGAGCAGGATACAAAACCGTCATCGGAGACGATATGATGGTAAAAGCGGCAAGCATAAACCAGTGAAAAACGGCCCATTGTTGAAAACACCATGAATCATATTAAACGATTTTATGAATCATCCATCGGCAAGAAGTTCGTGGTTGCCGTCACGGGAGTCGTCCTGTTTGGATTTATCGCGGGCCACATGGCGGGTAACCTGAAGGTCTTCACGGGGGCAACGTCCGCGGGTGTGCCACACATTGATGAGTACGCTAAATTTCTGAAAACGCTCGGCGCTCCCATGTTGCCTGAAATGATGGGATTGTGGATCGCCCGTTCCGTTCTCCTCGTCTGCCTCGTGTTGCATGTCGTCACGGTAATTCTTCTTAGCCGGCAAAACAAAAAAGCTCGCCCAGTACCCTACGTCCGCAGTAAAAAACGGGCAGCCAGCGTCGCCTCGCGTCTGATGATGGTGACCGGGTTGGTTATCTTGGCCTTTATACCTTTTCACATCCTGCAATTCACAACGGGCAATATCCAAATCGGAGATGAGCATTTCAGGCACGGTTATGTCTACAGCAATCTCTACGAATCGTTTTCGGTCTGGTACGTCGCTCTCGGATACGTTGTCGTGGTAACCCTGGTTGGCTTTCACATGTTTCACGGATTGTGGAGCCTGTTTCAAACGCTGGGCTGGGACAACCCCGACCGTAACGGGAAAGTCAGGGCTTTTTCGGTTGCCTTCAGTGTGATCATCACGGTCGGATTTATTGCGGTCCCCTTGGCGTTTGTTTCCGGGTGGCTACCCTCACCAATCGATTACGACCCAACGCTTTTGCACCCAACCAACTCACTCACAAACCATTAGTTCCTTCAACTGGCAACACCATGCTGACTCTGAATTCAAAAACGCCGAAAGGTCCGATTGAAGACGGGTGGACCCAACACAAGAATGCTCTCCGCCTGGTCGGTCCCAAGAATCGCCCTAATTACAAGGTCCTGGTGATTGGAAGTGGACTCGCCGGGGCCTCTGCCGCCGCCTCGATGGGTGCCATGGGCTATCGCGTCGAGTGCTTCTGTTTCCAGGATTCACCGCGACGTGCCCACAGTATCGCTGCGCAGGGTGGCATCAACGCTTCCAAAAACTACCGCAACGACGGCGACTCGACTTGGCGGCTCTTTGCCGATACTCAAAAAGGGGGGGACTACCGAGCTCGGGAACAGAACGTTTATCGTTTGGCAGAACTGAGTACGGCCATCATCGATCAGGCGGTCGCTCAGGGAGTTCCCTTCGCCAGGGAGTACGGAGGTAAGCTGGCCAACCGCTCGTTCGGGGGTGTGCTCGTCGAACGCACGTTTTACTGCCGTGGTGAAACGGGCCAACAACTGTTGCTGGGTGCCTTCTCGGCACTGCAGGAACAGATCACGGCGAAAAACGTCAAGATGCACACGCGAACCGAATTGATGGACATCGTCATGGTGGACGGCCAAGCCAAAGGGGTCGTCTGTCGCAACCTGGAGACGGGAGAAATCACCTCGCACGCAGCCGATGCCGTCGTCCTGGCAACCGGCGGGTATGGTAATGTTTACTACCTTTCCACCAACGCCAAGGGCTGCAACGTGACGGCAGCGTTCAGGGCGTACAAACGGGGCGCTGGCTTTGCCAATCCCAGCTTTGTCCAAATCCATCCGACGTCGATCCCGGCTTCGGGTGACTACCAATCGAAGCTGACTCTGATGAGTGAGTCATTGCGAAATGACGGGCGAATCTGGGTGCCCCGCAATCCGGACGAAACTCGCAAACCGAACCAGATCCCGGAAGAAGACCGCTATTACTACCTCGAAGAACGGTATCCGCGTTTCGGCAACCTGGTCCCCCGCGATGTGGCAGCCAGAAACGCCAAAGACGTTTGCGACAAAGGCTTGGGGGTCGGAAGTACCGGCTATGGTGTCTATCTCGATTTTGGGAGAGCGATTGAGAAGCAAGGGGAGAGTGTCGTCAAGGGACGATACGCAAACCTGTTTGAGATGTACGAGCGGATTACCGACGAGAATCCGCTGGATGTGCCTATGCGAATCTATCCGGCCGTCCATTACACCATGGGAGGCCTGTGGGTCGACTACAACCTGATGACCAACATTCCCGGTTTGTATGCAATCGGCGAAGCCAATTTCGCTGACCATGGGGCCAATCGCTTAGGTGCTAGTTCCCTGATGCAATGCCTGGCCGACGGCTACTTCATTATTCCCGTCACGATCGGCGATTATCTCAGCCGACACCCACACGGCCAGGTCACCACCGATCATCCCGCCTTCAAGGAAGCGGAAAACGAGGTGCGGCAACGCATCGAAAAACTGCTCTCCATTAACGGAACCCGTTCGGTACAGTCTTTTCACCGTGAGCTGGGAAAGCTGATGTGGGAGTACTGCGGGATCTCCCGGAGCCCGGCCGGTCTTCAGGAAGGACTCGAGCGGATCCCGCAACTCCGAGAGGAGTTTTGGAACGATCTGAAGATTGTCGGTAGCGGTCGAGAATTGAACCAAGCTTTGGAGAATGCCGGCCGAGTGGCCGACTTCCTGGAGTTTGGCGAGTTGATGTGCCGGGACGCCATGCTAAGGGACGAATCCTGTGGCTGTCACTTCCGGGAAGACCACCAAACCGAAGAAAACGAGGCGCTGCGAAATGATGAGGATTTCGCTCACGTCGCCGTGTTCGAGTACAAAGGGGCCGATCAGGATCCCGAATTAACCAAAGAGCCAATCGAATTCGAGGCGTTACCCTTGGCAGCGAGGAATTACAAGACATGAGGATCAGACTGCACATTTGGCGACAGGCCTCACGGGACGACTCGGGCCACATGGACACCTATGACCTGGATGGAGTCAATCCGGACATGTCCTTCCTGGAGATGATGGACCACCTCAATGAAGAACTCACGGGGAAAGGGGAAGATCCCGTAGCGTTTGACCACGACTGCCGAGAGGGTGTTTGTGGCATGTGCTCGATGGTCATCAACGGTCAAGCCCACGGTCCGAAACAGGGAACCACCACCTGCCAGTTGTACATGCGGCACTTCGATGACGGTGATGAAGTCTACGTTGAGCCATGGCGCTCTCAAGCTTTTCCGGTCGTCAAGGACTTGGTTGTCGACCGTTCCGCCTTTGACCGAATCATCCAGGCGGGAGGGTTTATCAGCAATCATTCGGGTCCCAAGCCAGAGCCGAACACCATCCTGATTGAACCGGAAGTCGCTGAACAGGCCCTCGATGCGGCAACCTGCATCGGCTGTGGGGCCTGTGTTGCGGCCTGCCCTAATGGTTCCGCCATGCTGTTTACGGCAGCCAAGGTCAGCCACCTCGGACTGTTGCCCCAAGGCGAAACCGAGCGCTATCCCCGGGCCAAGAAAATGGTCAAGCAGATGGACAAAGAAGGATTCGGTTCCTGTCGAAATTACGCCGAGTGCGAAGCACAATGCCCGAAGGAAATCAGCATTGCCTTTATCAGCCGTCTGAATGCCGATTACCTGAAAGCTTCCCTGGTCGAACCGGAAGACCGACGGGGCAAGATGAAGTCGCAGTAAGCGTTTGGCAAAACCGCTGATCTTAGCGGACCTACCGGGCTTCTGAACTGCTTCTCTTGACCTGAATTTCCGCCTAGAATAGCAGCTTCCCAAATTCACCTGTGGACGGGCTCGTGTTAAATCGGTCTTTGTCATACCGGCTCGAATGGAATCGACTCGGCTGCCGCGAAAAATGCTGCTGGCCGAGACAGGCCGAACCTTGATCGAGCACACCTACCGGGCCGCGCAGCAGAGTGAGTTGGCCGCAGATGTTTTGGTGGCCACCGACCACCCTGAAATCAAGCAAGTCGTCGAGTCGTTTGGCGGCCGGGCAATCCTGACCGACCCCCATCATGTCAGTGGAACTGAGCGGATCGCAGAAGTCGCGGCCAAGCTGCCGGATTTCGACTTGTTTATCAACGTTCAGGGAGATGAGCCTGAGATTTTGGGGCCAGATATCGACAAGGTGATCGGGCGCCTTCAAACCACATCAGAAGCGGTCGTGGCAACCTTGGCCACCCCGATTCGCGAGGCCCACCGTTTGAGCGATCCTGCCTGCGTGAAGGTCGTGATGGACGACGCAGGACGGGCCATGTACTTTAGCCGAAGCCCGATCCCAATGCCCCGAGCGGGCCCTGATAACTGGCTGCTAATCGATCCCCCCAGTTTTTTCCAGCATATCGGTGTCTACGGCTATCGGCGGGAACATCTGCTACAAATCCCCGACCTGCCCCCGGCTCGAATCGAAGAGATCGAATCTCTCGAGCAACTACGGTTTTTGAATGTCGGTTGGCCTATTTTTGTCGACGTCATTCCCCATGCGTTTCCGGGAATTGATACGCCAGAAGGCTACCAGTCGTTTGTCAGACGGCGTACAAACGGTTAAGATCATCGTTTGGTGAGAAGCGACAGGCCGCGCGCAGCATGGCCACCTTACAGCCAGCCTTCGGGGCCAGGACATTTAGCAAAAGCAACCGCTAAGCAGTCCGCGTGTGAGGGCGACAATGTCCGGTTGGAAGAACAACGAAATAGCAAGCAAAGAGAAGGATCTGACGAACAATGGCCAAACATATATTCGTCACCGGTGGAGTAGTGAGTTCCCTGGGTAAAGGCCTGACCAGCGCCTCCATAGGCATGTTACTCGAGCAACGAGGGCTGACCGTCAGGATGCAGAAGCTGGACCCGTATATCAATGTCGATCCGGGCACGATGAGTCCTTACCAGCACGGCGAAGTCTATGTTTTGGACGACGGGAGTGAAACCGACCTCGATCTCGGACACTACGAACGATTCACCAATAGCAAGCTGACCCGAAATTCCAACTTCACAACCGGCCAGATCTACCAAAACGTGATCGAGAAGGAACGCCGCGGTGAGTTCCTCGGAAAAACCGTGCAGGTCATTCCCCACATTACCAACGAAATCAAACAGAGTATTGGCAAGGTTGCCGGCGACGGGGTAGATGTTGTCATCACCGAAATTGGAGGGACCGTCGGAGACATTGAGAGCCAACCCTTCCTCGAGGCGATCCGCCAGTTTGCCCTCGATGTCGGTAAAGAAAATTGCTTGTATATCCACCTGACGCTCGTGCCTTACCTTAAGGCAGCAGCCGAACTTAAAACCAAACCGACCCAGCACTCGGTTGGACAATTACGTCAAATCGGTATCCAGCCCGACATCCTGATCTGCCGAACCGAGCGAGAACTGAATGCCGACGATCGTGAAAAAATTGCCCTCTTTTGCAACGTGCCTTTTCCCAACGTAATCGAGGAACGGGACAAGGATTTTTCCATCTACGAAGTGCCTCTGAGCCTCGTCGAGCACGGTTTGGACAACCTGATTGTCAAAGAACTCGGTTTGACTACTTCTTCCCTGGACTTGGATAATTGGCGGGACCTGCTGCACCGCTTGCGGAACCCGGAAACCGAAATCAGTATTGCCGTCGTCGGCAAATACGCCGAACACAAAGATGCTTATAAATCGATCTACGAGGCAATCGACCATGCCGGCATAGAACATCATGCCCAGATTCGGATAGGCCGGATTCAAAGTGAGGCGGTTGAAAGGGAAGGCCCAGAACGCCTACTGGCCGGTTACGACGGCATCCTCGTTCCCGGTGGTTTTGGAGAACGGGGCACCGAAGGTAAAGTCGACGCGATCCGGTTCGCCCGCGAAAGGAATATCCCTTTTCTCGGTATCTGCCTTGGGATGCAGTGTGCTGTCATCGAGTTTGCTCGCAATGTCGCCGGTCTGACCGGCGCGAACTCGACGGAGTTCGACAAGGACACCCCACACCCGGTTATCTGCCTGCTGGACGAACAAAAGAACATTACGGACAAAGGAGGCACCATGCGACTGGGTGCCCAAACTTCGGAACTGAACACGGACTCCAAGTCATTTGAGTGGTACGGTAACCGAATGATTTCAGAACGCCATCGTCACCGTTACGAATTCAACAATGTATACCGTCAGCAGTTCCAGGCCCACAATCTGACGATCGCTGGCACCAGCGAGAACGATAGCTTGGTGGAAATTGTCGAAATCGCTGACCACCCCTGGTTTGTCGCCGTTCAGTTCCATCCCGAATTCAAATCAAAACCGACGCAATCGCACCCGCTCTTTTCTGGATTCATCCAGGCGGCCGTCCGTCGTATTAAGAGTTCCGCGGTGCCGCAAAGTTCCTGAATCAAGTACCCGGCGCTGCCTCAATTTAACCCTTTATCGACAAGAGCCTGACATGAACGAGCCGAATGAAGAATCAAAAATCATCGTAGACGACGATTGGAAAGAACAAGTTCAAAAGGAAAAGGAAGATGCCAAGGTCGAGCAGGAAACGGAAGCACCCCAGGGCGAGTTGCCCCCGGCCTCTTTCCCGATTCTGGTCTCGACCCTTTCCACTCAGGCGCTTGCATCGATGGGCTACATCCCGGACCCCAGTGGGCAACCAATGACAAATCTCCCAATGGCCAAGCATTTCATCGACACTTTGGCTGTCTTGGAAGAAAAGACTCAGGGGAATCTGGATGAAGGGGAATCCGGGCTTCTGACAGAGACCTTGCACCAATTACGTATGGCTTTTGTTCAGGCCAGCCAAGCTCCCCAGCCGACGGCCAACGACGGGCAAAGCGAATCCAGTATCGAACTGCCCTGATGATCCATTACCGTCTGTCGTTTGTTGCTGGAAAGACGGGTCACGCGAACGCGATTTGGAAAACAGTCAGAGCCGTCCTCAGAGAGTTCACGGACGACAAACAAGCAGGCCCGATCAGCCTACTTCTTAATAGCACAGCCGGTTGACTCAGGCGCCAAGTTGCGTTGCAAGATGTTCGGGTCGCTCAGCTCCCGCATCGCCTTAAGAAAATTCCCAACCAGTTGACTCTGGTAACGGTAGGGATTCCAGCAGACGGCCACCGTGCGTTTGGGAACTTCACCGGTCAAGGAACGATACACGACCCCTTGGCTACCGGGGCCACGACAAGCCATCTGGGGAATCAAGGAAACCCCATGCCCCAGAGCAACCAAATTCTGAACCGTAATCAGCTGCTGGATTTGAGAGGTAGCCACCGGTTGAAAACGCTGGTGGTTGCAAAAGGACTGTACGTTCTCCTGCAAGCAGTGCGCTTCATCCAGGAGCACAAACGGCTCGTCACGAATGTCATCGACCGTAATCTCAGGCTTCTTCACCAACGGGTGATTGTGAGGCAAAGCCAGAAGCAACTCTTCTTCGATCAAGGGTTCAATCGTCAAGTACTTGGCCGAAGCGGGTAACGCCACGATCCCCAAGTCGATCTCACCATTGGAACATCGCTTGAGCAAGGTTTGGGTTACATCCTCATTGACGACAATGTTTGCCTTGGCGAACTGACCAGCGACCGAACGAAGCAAACCTGGAATGAAGTAAGGACCAATGGTAGGAATGGCTGAAATGCCGATACGGCCCGTTTCGCCATCATCGGTGATTTGCCGCTTGGCGTCGTCCACCAACTGCAAAATCTTTTCGGCTTGCAGGTGCAGGACATGGCCCGCCGGCGTAACTTCAATGGATCGGCCCTGACGTTCAAAGAGCGGTTGCCCCAGTTCCTTTTCCAGCTTGGCAATCTGCTGGCTCAAAGCGGGCTGAGAAACGGAACAATCCTGAGCGGCCCGCGTGAAACTTCCATGCTCAACGATCTTGATGAAATATTTTAATTGGCCGAGGTCCATAGCAGGCTACTTGAAATCAATAATGAATAATTAAGTTCACCGGTTCTGAATGATGAAGCCTATTATGAAGGTCTTGCGCAAAAGATGCAAATCGGTATTGCCAGATTGCCAAAGTTTCTCGTTCAGGTCCCGGCAGCCCCGTTCACCGTCCTGACCGGCCGAGGCGTCCCCAGCGATCAACCTCCCTGCCCACGGCCGCCGAAATCGACTAAAGGGCCGGCGTTTCCCGAGATTTTCTCTGCGGGAAGGCTGCTTCCCGTCACAAAGCCCCTGACATCACGTAGAATGATCGGCTCGCGGTAGCTGGGCGCCCCGACCAAGGCCGCTCCGGGGATCACCGAACTCGGTTTGGGGCAAGCTGTTTTCGGACCGGTTAATTTTAGCCCGGCATTCTGGGAAGACCTGAGGGAGAAAAGATGGATTTGGTCAAACAACGGGGACAACAGTTTTTACTGATCGCTATATCCCTGTTGCTCTTAGCAGCGACAGGTTGCCGCGAGAAAACCGATGTAGCGGAAGAAAAAAGGAAACGGTATCAAGTCGACAAGAAAATATCAGCCGCCGGCATCGATCCCACTCCCGACAATTCGGCTTCGCTCAACACCGAATCGGGAATTGCAAACGCAACCGATGTCGAAGCGTTGATGTCCCAGTCGCAAATGCTCGACATGCGTTCTCAGCAAATTTCCTTCAAGGAAATGATGGACGATCTGGTAACCCAGCAAAAAATCGCCGAGCGCTTGTTGCAATTGGAACTGAACGAAGAACAACGGTTGTTCGCGGTACAGAGCCTGTTACTTTCACTCATGAAGCGCGTCGCCACATCGGACCTGAAAGCCCGTGAAACGATCATCGAAACCTTGCCGAATTACCTGGAGGATGAAAACAAGACAATCCAACAGATCGCTTGGAGCGCCAAAGCAACGATCCATCTGACGGACTTCCTGAGGATCGAGGATGCAGACTCGGCCGAATTGGATGGGAGCATCGACCAGCTGCTCTCCCGCTTCCAGGATAACCCGGTAGTTGCCCGGGAACTGCAGGGCATTGTCGTGCAATTGATGATCCGGGAACGCCGAGACAAAGCAGTTCAGATGATGGAGAAGCTGAGCCAAGCCTATGCCAACAGTAGCAACCCGAACCTACAAAACATGGCCGAAGTTATCCGTGATCGCATGTACCTGACACAGATAGAGTTCGATATCGTGGCAGAGAAAATGCGTGCTGGCGATGAAGCCTACAAAGAGCAGTTCCTCGAAATGGTTGAGCAGTTGGCCCAGCGAAAAGGGATGGGCAAAGAGATCTACCGGGAAATTCTCTGGACGGAAAGGTGGCTGGAGGAAATCGATCAGTATCAAGACGCGGAACGCATGCTCGGCACCCTGGAGAAGAACTTGGCCGATCACCCCGATGAGACGTTTCGGCAGATCGTGGCGGAGGATATCAGCAAGGCGCGATCCCGACTCCAGCTCGTCGGCCAGCCGTTGGTACTAAAAGGCCAAAACCGGGCCGGCAAATCGCTCTCGACCGAGGACCAACAAGGAAAAGTCACGCTGGTCGTTTTCTGGTCAGCCACCGAGCCGAATTCGGTCCAGCTCGTACAGCAGTTAATTCAGATCTACCGTCGCTACCAGGGGCGCGACTTGGAAATTGTCAGCTATTGCATCGATAAAAACATCGCCCAAGCCCTGAGTGTCTTGGGCAACCAGTCCCCCCCCTGGGTATCGATGTACCGCAAAGAAGGTGTACCCGATGAGCAGGGGCCAGATCAGGCTGGGGTACAACAACTCCCCTTCCTCATTCTGTTGGATCGCGATGGAAAGGTGATCGATGTCAATGTTTCGATACGCAAGCTACCCGCTGAACTGGAAAAAGCGCTGCAAGAGTAGACAGCAGCCACAGGCAGCGGGAAAGCCTCCGTCATGAATTCAGGCCTAGCAGGAGAGCCGAGTATACGGCGTTGCCGTCGGTTCTCACTCGGTGGCCGCGACCGATTCCACATCGTCGGCAGCCGGTTCGGCTGCGGGCGCTTCAGTCGTGGATTCAACATCCTCAACAGATTCCTCTGCCTCCACGGCTGCTGTTGGTGCCGGGTCATTCAGATCCTCGTTGGCCATCAGCCGATCGAGCAAGCGCGAAATTCGGGCAACTTGATCATCGCGTTGGACACCGGCAAACGTGCTCACATCGGTCGCAATGGAAACCGAACCATCGTAACCGGCAGCATGTAGCTGCTTAAACACGGCAACCGAAACGGAATCGGATTGAGCCCCCGGAAAGACCCGGTCCGAAGACTTTAAATCATTGGTATCGGCCTGTTCACAGACGTCGGCCAACCGCAACTCGGTCACCTGTTCCGGTTTCATCTGGTTAAGTTGTTCCGTGGTGCCGCCCGAAGCAAGCCACTGCCAGGTGTCGAGCGCCAAACCGACGTTCGGATGATTGACCGTTTCGATCAACGACAGCATTTGGTCGGCCGTTTGTACAAAGGCGTGCTCTTTTTCATGGCCGCTCACCGGTTGGAGGGCAAGTCCCAACTTGATCTGGTTTTGAGCCAAGGTCTGCCCCAAGCTGTGCAGCCGAATCCGGTGCAGTTCCAAGTTCTCTTCGAACTTGGTGTCACTTGAGGTCTCAATCAGGATGTAGCAGCGGTTCCCGTGCAAGGCTTCACAAAGAGAGACGATTGTGGGAACTTTCGATTCAAACCTGACGAAATCATTCTCGGCCGCACCAATCGAAACGGGCAGGCGAAATGTGCCGAGTTCAATTTTGGCACTCTGCAGGAACTGACAGGCAAAATCCTTACCCATGGCGTCGTGACGGCCAACCAGATCTTCCATATCGACCTCAACCCCTTTGAACTGATAGGTCAAGGCGAGTTCGATCAGTTCATTTTGCCGGCCGGCGACTCCCAGTCCTTGGGCATTGAGAATTTTTTCCACGTGTTCCTCGCTCTATCCTGAAGTTTGCATCCGGTCGACTGAACCCTGCCAGAAAGGCAATACTGAAGCGGAATCGGGCGTCGAGCGGTTGGGTCAAGCAGCGGATTATCTCAAAAGTCGCAAAAAACAGCTAGGGGTAAATGAACGGTACGCTAGCCGAAATATCGGTTCAAATCGTTGTTTTTGCGAGAATAACCACTAGGAAGGGGCGGGTTCGACCGAATAATAAGGGTTGGTCCGTCCCTTGGACGGGTCCCATCGCGCAGGCCCTGTGTTTCGATACCTGGCCGGCCTATCAATCGGGGGCGAATTGGATTCGACCGGATAGCTAGAAGCGCTGGTGGCGTGTCGTGGTTGATCAGAAGGCCACGTAAAAATCTGATCACAAACTTTACTTGCCAACGATAACTTGGCTCTGGCTGCTTAAGAAAAACGGTAGCCCTGGCTGATAGGTTTCGCTGGAGAGCCTTGAATGCTGGTCACCAATTCCAGATCGCTGTGACTCATGTCGAGTCCTGTCACAGTTAAAAATGGTTCTCGTCTAGCCGGGTATTCAGTCTGTCGATTGACGGGGGACCCGGTGAAACTTAAATAATCGACTACACACGTAGAGGCCATCGTGGAAATGTCGCGGGACGCGGGTTCGATCCCCGCCGCCTCCACTGACGCCGGGCTCACAACCCGGCTCAAATCAAAACAGGCTCGTCAGTTGATTCTGGCGAGCCCTTTCTTTTTTGTCCTAAGTATCGCGAGTTTTTAGCGATTCGACAGATCGTCACCACTTTCAATCGCGGGACCCGGACGTCTGAACATCAGAGACAAAAAGGCTCAACTTGGCCAAAAGGCTCAAAATCGCGGGACTCACCTTGGCAATTCTTCCATCTGATTTTGGGCTGAATGACGGGGGGATTTTGATCTGGTTCGTAAGTCTTTGCCTGTCCCTTCCAAGGGGCTTTCACTGTAATTGGCGATTCTTCGAATTTTGGATGTCATAATCCACTACTTGGCGTTAATGAATACCGAGGAGAAAAAGCTTTGATTGACCCAGTAACGGAAAAAGCGACCAGATGTTGGATGTCGGCACTACCGGCCGTGTCGGCGTTTGTGGCTT
>JAYZCF010000172.1:0-3743 GCA_036338455.1 Planctomycetota bacterium | reverse complement strand
TGCGAGACAGTCTTTGACTATGACAACAAACGGCAGGAAGTCTCGGTTATCGAAAACCAGATGGCAGCACCCGGCTTCTGGGACAATCAAGAAAAAGCTCAACAGGTTGTTGGCAGCCTGAAATCGGTCAAGTCGATTGTTGGGCCAATGGCCGAACTGTTAGCTGCGGGTGAAGACTTGGAAGCTCTGCTGGAGATGGCCGATGACGACCCGGAGATCGCCGCCGAAATACGGTCCGAAATCAGCCGCCTCGAGGCTCAGCTCGATGACTTGGAACTGAAATCCCTACTCAATGGGCCTCATGATCAGTGTGGGGCCATCATGACCCTTTATGCGCGGGATGGCGGCACGGATGCCAATGATTGGGCGGCCATGATGCTGAGAATGTACACCCAGTGGGCTACACAGAACGAATACGAGGTGGCCCTGATGGATCGCAGTGACAACGACGAAGCGGGTATCAACAACGCGACGATCGCTATCCGCGGCCCGATGGCCTACGGCTATCTGAAGGGGGAGCAGGGCATGCATCGCTTGGTGCGGATCAGCCCATTTAACTCTGAGGGAAAGCGGCAGACCAGTTTTGCTGCAGTCGATGTTTCGCCGGAAGTCTCTGACGCGGAAGAGATCGAGATCGACGAAAAAGATGTCAAGACCGATACCTATCGAGCCAGCGGCGCGGGCGGTCAACATGTCAATAAGACCGACAGTGCTGTGCGGTTGACCCACAAGCCAAGTGGAATTGTGGTGCAATGCCAGTCAGAAAGGAGCCAACATAAGAACCGCGCTCAGGCTTGGAAAATGTTGCGAGCCCAAATCGCCCGACTGGAAGATGAAAAACGTGAAGCGGAAGAAGCGGCCAAATATAAAGACAAAGCCCGCGTGGGATTCGGATCACAGATCAGGAATTACTTTTTGCATCCGGACCAACGCGTGAAAGATGCGAGAACCGGTTTCGCCATGGGCGATTTTCACAAGGTGCTCGATGGTGATATCCAAGGTTTCCTTGATGCTTTTCTGAACTGGCGGGTCAAAGCGGGGGAGCCATGAGTGACCATCGCCACTTGATGGACGCCGACAACGGACAAAAGCTTCGGGCTCGGCATCAGGGCGCTCGGGGCGACTGGCCCGGGTTGATACCGGAATAACCCCATCCGACGCCCAGCATAACGTGGTTCCCCCGGGTGCGGTGCCGTGGCATGATCGAAGCCGGGTCGAATAATTACCCAATGAATGATCTGCTGTTGAAATATTACCTATTGGTAACATGCGTGGTCAGTCTCCTCACGTTTAGCGCGTATGGCTGGGACAAACGACAGGCGGTGAAACAGGGTCGCCGCGTGCCAGAAGCAAGGCTTCACCTGCTTAGCCTCTTGGGCGGTTGGCCTGGTGCTCTCGTAGCGCAGTATTATTTTCGCCACAAGAATCGGAAGACGTCTTTCCAGATCGTTTTCTGGCTGATCGGGTCGGCTCAGGCTGCCTTGCTGCTTGCTTGGCTCGCCCGTTAAACGACAGGTGGATCGGTCATTTCACGCAGTGCGGAAAGGTAGAGTAGTGTGCTGGGGTGATCCACCGTGATGGCAAAATAATTGGCGGCCGCCTTGATCACATCCCTGCGGCTGACTTGACCTACCAGTCGCTCGCCATGGACTACCGGCAAGCGTCTCCTGGGCTGGTTGAGAAAAATTTGTGCGATCGTCAAAAAGGAGGTTTTTTCATCGACCGTTTGGGGGTTCGAATCCATAAACGCACGCACCCGATTGGTGGGCAAGCCGTCGTAGGCAGCATCGATCAAAACCTGCATGCAGGACTTCTCGGAAAAGATGCCGACTAGGTTGCCTTCATCGTCGACGACTGGTGCACCCGATATCCGGTGGCGGACGAGCGTTTCAATACCTTCAAAAACATCCGTTTCGGGTGACAGGGTTACCAGCTTGGTCACCATAATGTCGCCAGCCACCATGCTGGCAGGAGAAGAGCGGTTCATGCAGTCTCCCAGATTGAAAATCAGGAACGGGATCATTTGCCGGCCGACCAGAAGGCCTGCTATTGCCATTCTTGGTCGCAATGCCGAGAAATCAACTCGAACGGGGATCGTGAAAAATTTCACTTGGATTCGTCGGCCACCAGCTCATTTGAGGTGCTGGCAAAGAAGGCTTGTTTGGCCGGGACATTACCGTTGTTTAAACAAACACGCTGGTTAACTCGACGAAAGAGGCGTCATCGCGAATCGGGTCGAAATCCGCTTCCGTGGCTACCCGCTTTCGGTAGTCGGGATTGAGGGCAATCGCGTTCGAGAGATGCAGTACGGCAAAACTCGGGTGATTGGCCAGCGAACAGTAGCAGGCCAAATTGTAATGAGCGATGGCGCTATCGCGATCCACCTGGACTGCTATTTCCAGCGCTTCAATTGCCAGATCCGTTCGCTGGATTCGCTTGTAGCACCAACCCAAAGCTAATAGAGTGTGGAGATTGTCCGGGTCGATACGAGCCGATTGTTCAAGGTAGGCAACCGCTTTTTTGTATTGCTCGGCTAGCCTTGCCGCTTGACCCTTGAGAAACAGGATATACGGTTTGTGACCCTGTGGTTTTCCAATCTTCGCCAAACAGGCAATCGTTAATTCAGCCAACTTTCGACGGTGGGACACGTCCAGCGGCCAACAGCCATCAAAGACCATCGCCAAATCGAGATAGCCTTCGGCAGTTTGAATCGCCTGTTTTCTGCGAACCTTCTCAATTTTCGTTATCATTTGACTAACCTGAAAACAATGATGACCCGTCTCGGCTTCTTCTCTCTTCACCACTTGTGGAGGCGGTGCCGCGAACTTCGCAGGATCGATTCCTTCCATATTAGGCATCGCGACCGGTAACCTCATAACGAAAACGGGCCAATCTTTGCGACGTTCCGGTCAGCAACCCTTGTTTTGGTACGGTTCTACCGATTCCAACGATCCGGTTGCTCGGCAACGCGACCCCCCGTAGTTTGCAGGACGGTTGGGGGCGAGTGGTCATCAAAAATAAAGGGAACCAGAAGGTTCCCTTCGCACAACAGCCATCGCGAGGCGGCCGCGGCCGTTCATTCAAGAATTTGGCAAAACGCGCCACCCCGGCAACTTATTGCTCATAGGCGCCCATATCGATTTGTGGCCCTTGCACGCGAGGTGCCATGGCGATGTCCAGAAAAGTTGGGTTGACCCCCGAGACACCCGCATCGATACAGGGAGACGACGGCAGAACGTCACCGTTAGGTAACAAACCGGGGCTCCAGCCAATATTGGCAAAACCGGGCCAAGGCAATGAACCCCACCCCGTCACGCAACTATGGGTGAAGATATTGGGCGGACGGTTGACCTGCCGCATTAAAACGGCAGCTGGTGGCGCCCAGTTGCGCCACAGGATGGAGTTGTGAATCTCGGTTTGCACGATTTGAGCGCCCCAATCAAACAACATCAAACCACCTCCAGCAATCCCACCGTCG
Organism: Planctomycetota bacterium; assembly: GCA_036338455.1. GTDB lineage: Bacteria > Planctomycetota > Planctomycetia > Pirellulales > Pirellulaceae > Mariniblastus. The sequence goes on along the minus strand of JAYZCF010000172.1, from coordinate 265 downwards.
TTGCCAAATATGGTGCAATTAACCATGTACAATTTGGCATTCATGGTAGGACCACAAGCAGCAGCAATGGCTCCACCGAAGCGCGAGTGGTTTCGGCTGAAAACCGAGTTGACTAACTTCGAAGAAGCCAATTTGACGGCGATTGCCCCTCCAGCCCGTGACGCCTTGTTGTATTCAAATCTCGAATTCTCACACTTAAACCCTCCGAGAACACCGGTTGCCAGACTTGCAGGATTATTGACCTGGATCGCCCCCCCGTAACCAT
>JAYZCF010000171.1:0-22777 GCA_036338455.1 Planctomycetota bacterium | reverse complement strand
GCCGCTCAGCGGGTTGTCGAAATTGGTCCCGAGGCCGGTTCGGCCGGTGGCGAGGTTGTGTTTGACGGTAGCATCAAACAGATGTTGAGATCAAGGAAGAGTATCACGGGCCAGTACATGGCCGGCAAGCGGGGTGTACTGGCCGAGGAGGTTCCGCGGCGACCGGGTCGCGGTTCATTGCGATTAAAGGGGGCCACAGGCAATAATTTGCAGGACCTCGATGTCGAGTTTCCCCTCGGTTGTCTCTGCCTGGTGACAGGTGTCAGCGGGGCGGGCAAGAGTACGTTGGTGCAGAAGACGCTCTACGGGGCTGCCTGCCAGCGCAAAGGAAAGACCACCGAGCGTCCCCTGCCCTTCGCGGACCTGTTGGGTGACAGTCAGTTTGACGAGGTCGTGATGATCGATCAGTCGCCGGTTGGGCGATCACCGCGCAGCAACCCCGTCACGTACGTCAAAGCGTTTGACGAGATTCGCAAGGCGTTTGCCGAAACGCTGGAAGCCAGGACGCGTAACTTCAAGGCCGGTCATTTCAGCTTCAACGTCGACGGAGGTCGTTGCAGCAAGTGCCAGGGCGATGGTTCCCTGGCGATTGACATGCAATTCATGGCGGATCTGTACGTCAAGTGTGATCAGTGCCGAGGGACCCGTTATCGAGACGAGGTGTTGAAGGTACGATACCGGGGACAAAACATCCACGATGTGCTCAATATGACCGTTCGCCAGGCATTCCCGTTTTTTCGGGGTCAGACCAAGGTGCAGGCGAAGCTGAAAGCCCTGATTGATGTCGGGCTGGACTACCTGCGTCTGGGGCAGCCGGCCACCACGCTTTCCAGCGGCGAGGCGCAGCGACTGAAACTCGCGCACTATTTGAATTCCTCCAAGAAACGTCGTACGCTGTTCCTGTTGGACGAGCCGACCTCTGGCCTGCACATGCGGGACGTGGTTCGCCTGGTCGATTGTTTCGAAGCGTTGATCAGTGTGGGGCACTCATTTATCGTTGTGGAACACAACCTGCAGTTAATCAAGCATGCCGATTGGGTGATCGACCTCGGTCCCGGCGCTGCTGATGAGGGGGGGCAGATCGTGGTCGAAGGAACCCCCGAGCAGGTGGTCGCCTGTGAACGTTCCCTCACGGGCCGGTACCTCAAACCGGAACTTCTCGGTACTCCATTGTCAGAACGGGGGAAACCTTGAATCACGCATCGTCAGAGGGGGCCGATTCGGCTCAGGATCGAATCGATCGGTACGCGAAACAGGTCCGGTTTGCAGCCCTGGGGCAGGAAGGACAGCTCCGTCTCGAGAACGCCTCGGCGCTGATTGTCGGTTGTGGTGCCCTGGGGAGCGTAACGGCCAATACGCTGGCCCGGGCTGGAGTGGGGCGGCTGCGAATCGTCGATCGGGACTTTGTCGAGTTGGATAACCTGCAACGCCAGGTCCTCTACACCGAGGCGGATGTGGGGCAACCGAAGGCGATCGTCGCCTCCGAAAAGATCGCTGCGATCAACGGGCAAGTGTCGTGTGAACCGATCGTTACCGATGTTGATTTTACCAATATTGAATCGTTGATCGAATCGTGTGACGTGGTGCTGGACGGCACAGACAACTTTGAAACCCGTTTCCTAATCAATGACGCCTGTGTCAAACGGGGTGTCCCCTGGGTTTACGGCGGCTGCCTCGGTGCCGAGGGACAGACAATGACGATTCGGCCTGGCAGCAGCGCCTGCCTGCATTGCCTGATGCTCGACGGCCCGCCGCCGCCCGGCACGTCGGCCACCTGTGATTCGGCCGGTATCCTGGCCTCCATCATTAACGTCATCGCTTCGATCCAATCGCTCGAAGCGATCAAGTTGCTCTCGGGTAACGCCGATGCGGCGAGTGACCAGCTACAAGTCTTCGACCTGTGGGGCAATCGCCATCAGTCGATTGCCCTGGCTGGATTGCGGGAACGGGTCGATTGTCCGACCTGCCAGCAGGGCCAGTTTCGCTGGCTCTCCGGCGACCTGGCTGGTCAGACAGCTGTCCTGTGTGGACGGAATGCAGTCCAGTTGAGCTTTCCCGCCAGGCCTCCACTCGACTTGGCCCGCCTGGCCGAACAGCTATTGCCTTTGGGTCGGGTAGAACGGAGCCCTTTTCTGCTCCGTTTCGAGGTCGACTCGTTCAAAATCACTCTCTTCCCCGACAGCCGGGCGATCATCAACGGGACGGAAGACGTGGCGTTGGCCAAGCGGCTGTATGCCCAGTACATCGGCGCCTGATTCAGTGGGTCGGGCGGGAGAAGAACTCGATCAGGTGGCCGTCCGGATCCCGCACGTAGAACTGTGCAGCGCCGTCTGGCCGTTGTTTCAGTGGGACCGCGATCTCCAGCCCGAGCTCGGTTGCATGTCGATGCGCCTGTTCGGCATCGGCCACTTCCATTGCGAAGTGGTGGCCGCGGGAGGTCCGCCGGACCTGTCGGTCCCCCCAACCGGCCAGACCGGAGTCCTCGTCGGCCAGTGTGATATGGATCAGCGCCTGCAGGAAACCATCCGTTTCACTCTCAGCCTGACAGGGTGTTAGCCAGAGCCCTGGAAACTCGAAATCGGGCCGCGCCACTTCCTGCATCCCCAATTGATCGCAGTAGAACTGCCGGGTCCGTTCCAGGTCGGCCACGATCAGCGTGATATGGTCGATCGATCGAAATTCGAGAGGTGAGTTCATACCCAAGCTCCAAAGGCGATAGGGGAAATAATGGGTCGGTTGCTGGGCAGCAGTCGCTGGGCAGCCAGTCGTTTGGCCTAGTTTAATCGATGGTTCAGGCTAACCGAGGACGAAACGAGCTAAAAAAAAGAGCGACCGGGCAGGTCGCTCTCAGGCTCCGTTTTTCCGCTCCGGCCGGACGAAGTACCGGCCGTTTCGGGAACGGGGAATATTGGGAACCGGGAAGATTTAACGATAGAACTCGAGGCCGAAATTGATCCCCTGTATCAGTACACCACTGTTGTTGGTTTGCGGGTCCGTGCCGGTAAACGGAGTGATGACGGCGGGGAAGTTGTCCTCGGCCGTTAGCACGCCCCACATCCAGAGCGCGTTGTAGCCGAGCCGCAAGCGGCTCTGGGGTGCGAGCTGGTAATGCGTCTGAAAGCCGACCTCCAAGGTCCCGGCGACTTTCGTCTTGTTGGCGACATTGTCTAACAAAACGTTGGTCGTAGGGGCTGGGAAAAGAACATCTTTGACAGCTACATTCGTATTCATCTCGCTAAAGTTGGCATGGATACCAATCTTGGTCAGCAGCGAAAACGAGATTTTGTAACCGACGTCATAGAAATACTCGGATCCGATCTGTGGTCCGAACAGGAAGTTCTGCGAATCCAGTTTAAATTCTCCACGAGGTGCACCGAAAAGACCTTGGTTTTGACTGGCCAGTAAATAACGGTCTTCAAAATAAATCATCCGCATTCCGTAAAAGGATTTGAATACGTCCCAAGCCCATTTCGTTCGATTGAATTCCAAAGACTGGAACTCGGTACTTAAGTGTTGAGCCTGAAAGTTGACTTGATAAAAACCGGTTCCGATCGGTTGAGATGGTAGAGGATCTCCGGTGAACGCTGTGCCGAAAAGAAAAGCAGCATTCATGGGGATACTTGGATTGAACCTCTGGACTTCAGCCGAAAGAGTCTGGCTGCCCCAGTAGGTCAGCTCGGTCCCTTCTGCCGCATCCTGCCGCCAACCCAAGGTCGCCCGGTAACCGAAATCGTATGGTGTGCTGACACTGAAGAAGTTTGAACCGGCCACCCCACCGTCATCCCGGTTCATGTAGAGCGTGTCGAAGATGAAATAGCGACGGGCACAGAGCATCGAGCCGCAACATTCCATCTGGCGAGCGATCGCTGCCTCATCAGCGCCGTAACAGCCGATGCATTCCGGGTTGCCACAACCTTGAATCGGTCCCGTGCCCGATTCGTTGGCACCGCGGAAATAGTCGCCCGTTCCCGGCGCAATTTGTTCCAGGGCGTCCGAGGATTTCCCCTCGACCACCGATTTCTGTTGCGCGGTTTGTGGATCCTGCAGCCCCCGATTGAGGACCGAGGAGTCGTTGGAAGAGGAGATCCGCTCGGCCGAGCCCTGCCAATTTTCGCGTCCGTTGTTTTGGGCAAGAATTTTCTCCAGCGCTTCCCCGCGTGGGAACTCCGGGTTCTGCGGGGGCTCGGGTTCGTCTGTTGAGCCAGGGTAGAAGGGGATGCCAGCAGCCGAGACGGCGCCGCTCTCGACAGCCGTTTCACGGCGGGCGATCTCCGCAGCAGGTGTTTCGGTTGCGTCCTTGACCGGACTCGCCTGCTCGGAGGCGGGCGTTTCTGTTTCCGTATCGGCGACCTCGTCCGTATCCGTGTCCAGCGTGACGATCGGATCGGTGGTTGCCGGCTGGCGGGTCACCGCTTGCTCCGCGAGTGGCTCGACTTTTTGGTCAGCGTCGATTCGTTCGATTTCGGTTTGCGCGATTTCGGTGGAAGCCGCGGGTGTGTTGCTTGGCAGGGAGGCTACCGGGGGGGTGACCACGGGGTCGGAGACGTTCATTTGAACGCCGGCTGGCTTTACGACGATGGGTGGGGCAGTGAGCTTTTGTTCCGCTTCGGCTTGCACAACCTTGTTCTCGGAATTCCCCAACGGCACGGCCTGCACGACCTTGTTCTGAGGAATTTTGGGAGCCATTTCTTGGGTGGGTTCCGTCTTGACCGGTGCAATCTCCGTCTGAGCAACCGCAACGGGTGCTGCAGGTTCGCTTGGCTCTTTTGCCATCACCTCAGGCGTGACGTTTTGGCTTGGAATGGCGTCTGTTTGGACGACTTTCGATTTTGGTATTTCGACAGGCACGACCGGCAGAACTGGGGCTGGTTGCGCGTCGGCTTGGGCTACCTGAGTCGGTGGAGCGATGTTTTGTGCGACGTTTGGTGAGGCTTTCGGTTTTACTATCTCGCTGGGCGTGAGTGTTAGGACGTTGGCTGGAGTCTTCTTTATTTGGACGCTCGATCGAGAAGTAACTTCCGCTGGGGTGGGTGGCATTTCCGAAGTCGTCGCTTCGGTTCTGCTTTGCAGAACAATTGGCTGCAACGTGATATTGTTGACACGTTCTGGTTCGCTGACGGGCGCGTCGGGCTGGCGCTTGATCACTTGCAATTGGCCGGCGAGTTTTGGCTTTTTCGGTAGGGCGACCGTTTCACTTTTCAGTTGGATCGGTTGCAGGGGGGAACGTTGAACCTGAGCCGATCGGACTGGGGACGTGGTTGATTCGGTCGCCTTGAGGATCTGCAATTGGCCGATTCCTGACGGCTTCATTTTCTGGGTATCCCCACCACTCTTCAACTGAATCGGTTGCAGCTGAATACTCTTATCTTTCTTGGGCGCAGCGGTCGGGCTCCCGACAGATTTGGGTTTGATGATCTGGAATTGCCCGGTCGCCTGTGAAAGCTTGGCTACTTGGAGCGCGCTGCGCTCACCGTTGGTAGCTCCTTTTTCCGGGTAGAGAACGTGCTTGGGTATATCCAGTTCAGTCCAGTCTTGTTTTGGTTTTGTGACCGGCTGAGCAGAGGTCGTTTGGTTGACCGACTTGGCTGGAAGCAGTTTCAGACTGCCGGTTGATGCGGACCGGCCCAGGGGGGCCGGCGGGGCGCTCGGCTTGGTCTTGGGGACTAATGAAAGGACGGCCCGGCTGGTAGGGGGCGCATTTTCTTGTGCTTTGTCCCGTTTGGCGGTGGAGGAAGTGGGGTGGGTTTTCGGTTGCAGGACGATCAATTTCGCTTTGCTGGCAGCTTCCTCGCCCTGTGCTTGACCGTTGGCAGCTGGCGCTTTTTCTGCTGTCACTCCAGCCAAGGTCGTATCCACAGGACGGTCGGGAAGCGGCGGTTCCTGGACCGCACGGCAAGTCATAGTCAGGGAGATGACCAACAGAAATGTCGCGCTAAGCTTTATTTTTCGTTGGATAGATCGCTTCATGTGTCAACCGACGTCAAAAAGGACTTGGTATAGTGGTGCGGACACAACGGACCCGTTGCGTACCATTTTTTGTATTCGGCTTTCAATCTTGGGAACTTTTGCCGATTTTGCGGGATTTACCAGATGAGGTGGTCTTTCTGATTAGTCCGGTTATGTAAGAAAGCTGGAGAAGGCGGAAAGGGGGGGCTGAAGCTGGCCTGATCGGCTCGGTCCAGAGTTTGTTCGGACTCAAGTTGTGGAGCTAAACAGTCGGTTTGAGTAAGCTAGTGTTCCGGGAGCTTGCCGGTCGCCCGGCCGGGCCTTAACAGCTCTCAGCCAACGTGACTTTCTCTTTTCGAATCAACAGCGAACAATGCATTCTCTGTTTTTTGTTTCCGTTTCTGGAAGTGAGTGACTGGTGCCATGCACAGCCTGATCCTATTTCTGCGAAAACTGGCTTTTTTGCCCTACGGTCTGTTCGCATCGATTTTTGATTTTTTCTCCTCCATCTGGCAGGAGAGCCACAGAAATCGGTCTCTGCTACTCGGATTGCCCGCAATCCTGGCCTTGACCCTTTGTGTGGCAACGTTGGCGTGGGCGAGCCTAAGTAACCAGCCGGTTCTGGAAACCAAATACGATGGATTGGCCCAGGCGGCGCAGCAGAGAGCGATGGCATTGAATGCCGAGTTGAGTCGGGAGCGTGGAATTCTGGGTTCCCCACCCACTGATGGGACGGCCGAAGTGGTGGCCTCTGACCAGTCTGATATTCGACAAAAGAAACTGGAAGAAGCGTGGCAGGAAGAGCGCGTCTACCTGCAAAAGCTGATTTCTCTCAACCCGCTCGACCCGGACTACAAATTTCGTTTAGCGGAGGTTTATCTCCAACAAGGAGACCTGCAACGTGGGATGTCGATGATGCGTTCCTTGGCCCCAGCTGACGAAGCCAAGTTTGGCAAAGCGCATTTTTGGATGGCCAATTTTATTTCCCGGCAGCCCGCAAGCAATGCAGAAAACAGACAGAAACTCTTAACAGCCGCGTTGCAACAGATCAACAATTGCCTTGTCAGGGACAATGGGAACATTCGCGCTCAGGAGATGAAGGCCGCCTTGTTGGTTGGGCTGAAGCGACCCCGTGAAGCGAATGAAATCTACGAAAATCTGTTTGATGATAACCCAGTCTACTACGAGCAGTTGCTCAGGATTAACCGACAGTTGAATCAGGCGGTCCGTAATGATCTTGTCATGGACAAAGCACTGGTTAAGTATTACCAGAGGATTCGCGAAGATCGGGACGATACAGAGAAATGGGTTAATGCCTGGCAGCACTACAATGATCTGTTGATCAAGAAGTCGAACTATGAAACCGCAGAGGAGGAACTGCAGAGGGAAATGGCGCGTTACAACAACGACCCGGCCCGCCAGCTATTCCTAAAGCGGCAACTTTCGATCGTTTACTCTTACTGGGCGACGAAGCTCGGTCGTCAGGCTGATTCTCCCGAGGTGGAGCAAGAAGTTTTGGAGAAGCTGAAACAGGCGATTCAATACGCTTCGCGAAACGAAGACGCCCTCCGTCAATTGACCAGGCTGTCTCAAAATTCTTCGGTCGCCGAAGAGGCATTGGCTATTTACGATGCTCAAACGGATACTCAAGCGCCGGCCACCGTTTATGCAGAGATGGGCACCAATGCCTTGACCAATGCCGACTACGATGCTGCGATTCAACACTTTGAAGCTGCGAGGAAGAAAAACCCTCGCGACGCAAGAGTCTTAAACAACTTGGCCTACACCTACCTTGTGTGTGACAACAGGAATCCGGAAAGAGCCCTCAACCTGGCGAATGACGCACTCAAATATCGCCCCGTCAATGTGCCTGATGCGGAGGTCTACCGCTCTCACTTCCTGCACACGCGAGGTTTGGCCCTCATGCAGTTGAACCAACTGGATGAAGCAGCGGCCAATTTCGAGGTCGCTTTGCAGGACCGCAATGACAGTGAAAACATCTTGAAAGACCTCATTCGATGTTACGAGGGGCGGATGGAAGACCAGGCAGAGATTTATCGACGAAGATTGCAGGATTTAAGAGAACGGACGGGGTTCAAGGAGGACGACGCAGACACTTCAACCGGTAGTGGTAGCGAGGGCCAATAGCGATGGCATCCAGACGCAACGAAAATTGGGGTGGATCCTCGTGGTGGCAGCGGTGGAAGGACAGCTTCGTGCGGTTGGCCGGCGAAGATAAGTATGGCCGGACGAAAACGCCTTGGATGGTGGCCTGCGATCTACTCACCCTGCCCATCCGTGTTTTGTTCGGTTTTCTGGTTTTTATGGTCGTTTCCTGGTCGACGACGCGCGTGGGGCGTCAGTTTGTCTTCGGCTCCCCCGCCGTCCTTGTGGCAGCTGGCTTTTTTGGAGCTATCTGGATGGACCAGTATATGGGGGAAGAGCGCGCTGTTTCCTATGCGCGGTCACGGGGGACTTCGCATCTTAAGAACGACTCGGAGCATCCTTGGTTGGCTGAGGCGTTTGTCAGTAACGCGGTTGATTTGAAGCCGGAGGATTATGACCTGGTGCGTTTTGAGCTGGCCAATGCCCACTACGCAGCAGGGAAAAAAGAACTGGCGGTCGATCTCGTATCCCGCCTTGCTCCGTTGCAATCAGGGGAACGGAATGAACGGTTCGTGGAAGGGCATCTCTGGCTAGCCGATTTTTACCAGTCCCAAGAGAGCGAGGAGATGCCTGACGAAGAGCGGCGGTCCCAGGCTCGGGGCCACTATCAGCAGGTGAGTGACACCGTCTTGGCGAAAGTCGGGTTGGCGGCGATCTTGTCCAGTGAGGGTGAATTGAAAGCTGCCTCCGAACATCTGACCCAGGTTTTGCAAACACCGTTTGATTTCGAGAACCCTCGTTCGGTCTACGCTCAGATCACGTCGTACCCGACGCTAGTGGATCTCTACAATCGTCAGGACGACAAAGAGAAGGCGGCTCAGGTTTGCCGGAACGGGGTTGTCACGATGTCGCGTATGGTCATCGATTATCCCGATTACCTGCCCCTCTGGATCGCCATCAGCCAATGCTGCGTCTTGACCGATGATTTTGATCGAGCGATCGAGCTATTGATTGATGGAGAGCGTCGTACTCAGCAAAATCAGACCAAGGTCAAAATCCGACAACTGGCAGCGGAAGTTTTGGTTGTCAAAGCAAAAAGTGTCGAGGCTTTGGAGGATAAGCGAAATTTGCGTTACCACCTGATCGCTTTGGCAAGGGCCGTTCGGACGGACATCCGCAATGTCGAAGCCTATCGCGCGTTATCGAAATTCATTGATCGGGGCCAACTGACGGATGAACAGGCGGTCTGGGTGAGCGAACTCGTTCTTGAACGGGGTATCAAGGGGATCATGCATGTGTTGGCCGGGATGCAGCAGATCGTCTCTGGCCAGATAGAGCCTGGAAAAAACCACTGGGAGATTGCCCGGCAGCAGTACGCCTTTGCCCCTAATGTGATTTACAACCTGATTGAGGTCGCGGTCCAGGAAAATCCGGGTTTGGATGATCGCAAGATCGAGTTGATTGAGGTCGCGATGGAGCTTTTCCCTGACCAACCAGCCTTAAAGCTCACACGGGGGTCCTTTTTACTGCAGGATGAAAAATATGAAGAGGCCCTGCAGGATTTTGGCGAAGCGATGGCGAGCGAGTCGTTCAGCAATATCCTGGCTAATCGAAAGCGGATTTTGGTAGGGATGATCGAGTGCCAACAAGCGTTGGGGCTGGAGACGGATTTGGCCGATAGCCAAGCTCGACTTGCACTCGTTGAAGAGATGTTGGCAAACCGTCAAAGGAAGCTCGTGGAAGAATTGGAAAAGGAGCCCGAGGAGGAGGTAGACGCCGAAGGTAATGCGAACTGAATCTCCGCAGCTGGCGGGTATTGGAGAGCTTTCTGGAAAAATCTTTCGGTGTTACGTAAGACTCGGGTTCGCGGTTTGTTAGGGTTCGAGAAAAAGGGCGAACCGTGGCAGATTCCCGTGTTTCGCTGGCGGAATGCCGCTCCATTTTGGTCTTGAAACCCTTTGATTGGCCAAGTTCAGGGCGCAATTCCAATTTTTACCAGTCTAAAGTGGTCTTCTTGATTGAGTGAATCTTGGCGAAATTCGGACATTAGTCATAATAAAGTGATTCTTAGATGTGTTGGATTAACTGACGGAGCAAGGGGCCGTTGAGCAAGAACATGAAACTCAACTTGGCGATGGCATTTGTGGCACTCATGTTGTTGAGGGTCGTCGTCGGCTTTCACTTTTTCACCGAAGGCACGGTGAAGCTTCGGTCGGGGGAATTTACAGCCGAGTATTTCCTGCGATCGGCTAAGGGACCGATGGCCCCCGCTTTTCAATCCCTTCTCAGCGATGAGGAAGGGCGAATTAGACTGTGCCTCGTCGAGAACCCGGAACGGAAAGGATTTCTCCGCTTTGAGGTTGACCCCCAATTCACCTTTGCATTGTGGGACGATTTCGTTGATCAGTCTGTCAGCTACTACGGACTGGGAAGTCAGGCCCTGGAAGAGGAGTGGATCGAACGGCGCGCCGAGTTGGCCGAGCAGATTCGCGAGGCTCGTGCGAGTAAAGATAAATCTGTCGATACGCGTATGTTGGAGGCGGAGCGTGAGCAGCTGGCCCAGGATATCGAGGGCCTGCGGTTACAAATCGAAGATGCTGAATTGATTCTGGATTCCCACCAACAGGAACTTGCCGATTGGCTGAATCAGAATCGTGTTGCCATCCAGGCCCATTTTGGTACCCAAGAGCGATTGACCGGTTTTGATAAGGATGGCGATTCTCGCAGGCTGGTTGCTCGGGATGTCGATTCACTGCGGGAGCAAGTCGATAAAATTCGAACGGATCGTCAAAAAGAGTTGGGGCAGTGGAACGGTGCGGTCGAAGCGATCTGGGATTCGTTCGAAGGTCAGATCAATGGCTTGGCGGTCGGTTCTCAAGAGGACAAGGAGCCGATTTCACTCCACCGCCCGTTTGACCAGAAGAACAGCAAGATCAAGTTGATTGATCAATTTATCCCCTGGTTTGACACGATTGTCGGAGCGTTACTGATCCTCGGGCTGTGGACGCGATTTGCCTCAGTAGCGGCTGCGGGTTTCCTGGTATCCGTGATTGCGACGCAGCCGCCCTGGATACCGGGGACGGTCCCGACCATGTACCAGACGATTGAACTGTTCGCCGTTATCGTGATTTTTGCCACCAGTGCAGGACGAATGGGTGGACTCGATTACTTTTTCTCGAATAATTCTCAAAACCAATCCTTTGAATCCGAACAGGATCTGAAATGAATAATTTATCTCCGGAAGAACGCGAAATTGGTCGCGGCAATTACTACGCAGCCGTGACGGCCCATGACAACATTCATCGAAGGGATTTTATGGTCCGTTCGATTGCCGCTGGTGGGATGGCCGCGGCCGGTGTGGGTGGTATGTATTTTGGGTACCAACAACCTCGCAACCCTGTGAGGATCTGTATTATTGGCACCGGGGATGAAGGAAACGTTTTGATCGGTGGGTTGAACCCGGATTATGTCCAGGTGAAGTCGATTTGTGACATTCGCCCCTCCAGTATCCACCGGGCCTTTCATGGAGATTGGGCGACACCCAACACGATCAAGGTCCGCCCAGGATTGATGGATATCTATGGGTGGAGTTCGGAGGCAGAGGCGAGGCAGCACGTCGATGTCCACCGGGACTGGAGGGATGCGATCGCGGATCCGGACATCGAAGGCGTGATTATAGCTTTGCCGCTTCACCTACACGCCCCCGTTGCCGTGGCTGCTATGCAGCAGGGTAAGCATGTCCTGTGCGAAAAACTGATGGCCCACAACGTCACCCAGTGTAAATTAATGACACGCACCGCCAACGAGACGAATTCGTTTCTGTCGGTGGGCCACCAGCGCCACTACAGTATTCTCTACGATAATGCCGTGAATCTGATCCGATGGGGGCTTTTGGGTGAGATCCACCATATCCGTGCCCAGTGGCACCGTAATAACAGTCCAGGAAAAGACTCGTGGGCACCTCCTATTCCAGGGGGGGAAAGGTCGGTTGACGGTCGTATGTTGAATCCGATCGTCGATCAACTGAACGCGTTTCAGTCGGTTTATCAGGATCCGGCGACATCCTCTCGGGATCGCGCCCAATTGGCCCGGCAGATCGCCCAGTGGCAAGCTTGGGATCAGGATCAAACGGTCGAGGCCTCGAAATTTGATTACCTCGATGACCATGATGTCTACGGTCCAGGCCGGGTTCGATCTGCATTGGAAGAATTGGTTCGCTGGCGATTGTGGGACCGTACCGGGGGCGGTTTGATGGCCGAACTCGGTAGTCATCAACTCGACGCCGCCAGTATCTTCATCGCGGCACTTGGCAAAGAGACGGGCAAGGCGGTTCACCCACTGACAGTCAATGCCGTTGGCGGTCGCCATCTGTTCCCGGTCGATCGGGATGCGGATGACCATGTCTATTGCATGTTCGAGTTCCCGGGGCAAGGCTATGACTACAGTTTTGACGTCGGTTACAAGGATACGGCCAACAACTTGCCGGATCCGAAAAAAGGTATTCCCAGCTACAATGATGACCCGCAGAAAAAAGTGGTTGTCTCCTACTCCTCGATCAATGGAAATGGCTTCGGCGGTTACGGCGAAGTCGTGATGGGCACCAAGGCCACCTTGGTGTTGGATCGCGAAAAGGAAGCCCTGCTCTATCCCATTCAGGGGACGTATGCCAAGGCGGGTGTCAAGAAGAAAGGTGCCAGCGCCATTCTGGACACGTCAGCCAGTGGAGATGCGGCACCTGCCCAAGCGGCGGCCGGAAGCGCGCCTCCCAGTCGCGGGTATCGTGAAGAGATTGAACATTGGGCTTGGTGTATCAGCCAGGGGGACATCGGCAACCAGCCGCGTTGTAACGGGCCGGTCGCTTTGGCCGATGCCGTGATTGCCTTGACGGCGAAGCAGGCGATCAAGAATTCAAGAAATCCTGCGATCGGCCATGGGTTCATCCAGTTTCAGCCGGAATGGTTTGAAGTTGATTCGGATGAGGTCCCAGAAGCGCAGACGCTGGGAGAGGCGCGGCAAATGTTAGACACGGAAAAGGGGAAGCTGAACATCGTTTAGTTTGTCAATAGAGAGCAGGTTCGCCCCGAATGAAGATGAAACGGGCACTCGCTTGCCTTTTTATCTTGATTTTATGTACAGCGGTGCGTGCCCAGGACTCGCTGACGGCTATTGTCGATGGAATAGTCCCGCGTAATGTCGATGAACTGTGGGCGGATTACGGCCCGCGGGCTGAGCCTCTGGATGTCGAGGTCATCCGGGAGTGGGACGAGATCTATCAGGGGCATCCGGTGAAGGTGCAGATGCTGACGTTCACCGTCGGGACGGTCAGAGGCCGGGTTAGCAGGATTTCCGCTTACTATGCATATCCCGTCGGTTCACAGGGTAAGGTCCCCGGTCTGGTCCAGTTCCACGGTGGCGGCCAGCGGGCAAATCGGCAAACCGTGATTGTTGATGCGGCCAACGGTTATGCCTGTATCTCGCTCAACTGGGGCGGTCGTGAACTTGCGGATCAAAAATCGGGCGACCCGTGAACGGATTGGGGCGCGATTGATCCAACCCAGAAACACGTCAGTCATTATTTCAGGCTGACACCGGATGATAAAACCGCAGAGACGGCTTACAGTCCTCGTAATAACAATTGGTTCATCTTGACGCTGGCGACGCGACGAGGTTTGACCTTTCTCGAAAAACAAGCCAACATTGCTGCAGATAAATTGGGGGTTTACGGGCACTCAATGGGCGGCACAATCAGCGGCCAGGTGGCGGGTCTTGATTCACGTATCAAGGCAGCGGTTCCCTCCTGTGGCGGGGCCGGCATTTCACAGGCAAAGAACATCGCCCGTGCCGTCGCTTCGCTGGATCGCAGGGTTAAGGACAAGCTGTACACGAAAACAATTGACGCCACCGCCTCGCTCCGCAATCTTAAGTTCCCCATTCTTGCTCAAAGTCCCCTGAACGATTTCAATTGTATTTACGACGACCTGAATCATAATTGGCGTGTGATCCCTGATCATTCCTTATTTCATTTCAGCGTCTCTGCGCATCTGAACCACCGCCACGTAAGGGAATCTGCTTTTTGCCGCACCCGCTTTTTCAATGCCTTTCTTAAGGGTGAGGATGGATTTCCTGCAACGCCTGAACTGGATGTTCAGCTACAGACCGAAACAGGCATACCCATAGCCACCGTACGCCCTGCTGCCGTCGGTCAGTTGCAGCGAGTGCAGATTTACTACAGTATCAATCCACACTCGTTGACTCGTTTTTGGCGTCGCGCGGCAACCAGCCGGCATGGTGATGTTTGGCTTGCGCATCTGCCATTGATGAGCGACGCGATGCCTTTGTTCGTCATGGCTAATGTTGAATACCCTCAGCCCTATTCCTTGGTCGGCCCAGCCCATTTAGGTCCATCGCCCCCAACCTTTCTGGTGAGCACTTGGGAAAAAACGTTTGATCCCCCTTCGCTCAAGGCAGCTGGGGTAAAAGAGATTGACCGCCCTCAGCGGATGATCCAGCGTGGTTTTGATAACTGGCCAGACTGGTTCCGAATCAGCTGGGCCAACCCCCATCATGCTCAGGCGGTTACTCGCAAACTTACGGACCCGAAATGGCGGGGACCCGCTGGTGCGAAACTGACGCTGGACGTCAGAGATCCTGACGGAGGGGCGCTTCTGATGACCTTCAATGTCAATCAATGGGGTGCCTATGCTGGCGTGAAAGCCGCTGAGTATTACTGTGTTAAACCGTTGGTCAAGACCAGTGATTGGCAGACCGTCAAGATTGATCTTGCCGATCTGAAGCCACGTCAGGCCGGACGCTCGACGAATCTGAAAAGCTGGCAAGGGATTACGGAATTAGGCATCGTCGCCGGTTTGCATCATCTTCCCGATAGCCCTGGAGTAATTTTGAGCGGTGAGGCATGGCCGGGTAAACGCCAGTTGCGGAACCTGCGTTGGAAAGGGGGGGGACTATACCGAGCCACTGCTTTACCCGGGTGGCACGTTGTCGGTCGAAAATTTTAAGAGGATGTTTCAGGACGATATCGACAAATCAATCGAGCTGGAAAACAAGGATCTCAAGACCTCCTCCAAAGATGGGAGATGAGGCCGAAGGTGATGAAAATGGAGAGAGACGGAAAATCAGCCGCCTCTGCTGAGCGTCACCCCTTAGTCGATTGGCCGTCCTCGCTGGGTGCCGGGGAAGCGTTTGCGTCAGGAGAATCTGCCGTTTCTGGCGGTTCGTCTTCCACCGCCTGGGGATCCTGGGCGGCCGCATCGTCGGACGACCCTGTTGTCGATTCCGCGTCTTTCATACGCGCTTTTTTTTCCGCATGAACCGATGGTCCAATCAGCTCGGTGATTTCATTTCGGTCCAGCTCTTCCTTGGCCAGCAATCCATCCGTGATTCGCTGCAGGTCGTCTCGGAATTGTTCCAACAGGTCAAACGCATCCCGCGAGGCGGTTTGCAGAATCATCGTGACCTCGTCGTCGATGACTTCCATCGTGTGTTCACTAAATTGGCGGTTTTGATGAATTTCGCGACCTAGAAAAGGATCTTCGTCGGTCATCTTGTAACTGACGGGGCCCAATTTATCACTCATTCCCCAGTGGGTCACCATTCGCCGCGCCATCGAAGTGGCCCGTTCCAGGTCGTTTTCGGCTCCCACGGTGAATTCATCGTACATCAGTTTTTCGGCTGCACGGCCAGCCAGCATCACGACCAAGTTGTGGCGAATCTCTTCTTCGGAAAGATTCATGCGGTCTTCGTCCGGCACCATCTGCGTGACACCAAGTGCCCGTCCCCGCGGGATGATGGTCACTTTGTGGACAGGGTTGGCGCCAATCAGTTTCCAGGCAGCCAGCGTGTGACCCGCCTCATGGACTGCCGTCCGCTCTTTTTCCAAGTCGGTCAGCACTTCTTCCCGTTTGGCCCCCATGAGTACTTTGTCGTGGGCAAAGTAAAAGTCGGACATCTCGACTTTCTTCTTGTTGTGGCGGGCCGCCCAGAGGGCTGCTTCATTCACCAGATTCTGGATGTCAGCTCCCGTCATCCCTGCGGTGGCTTGGGCCAAGACCGCCAAGTCCACATTTTCCGCCAGTGGTACATCTCGTACGTGGACTTTGAAAATCGCTTCTCGTCCCGCCAGTGTCGGTCGGCTAACCGTCACATGCCGGTCAAAACGGCCGGGGCGGAGCAGAGCTGGGTCGAGCACGTCGGGACGGTTGGTGGCGGCTACCACAATTACCGACTCGGTCGCTTGGAAACCATCCATCTCGCCCAAAATCTGGTTCAGTGTCTGTTCCCGTTCATCGTGGCCACCTCCGAGTCCAGCACCCCTCTGGCGACCCACGGCATCAATCTCATCGATGAAAATGATCGCCGGTGATTGGGCTTTTGCCGTGGCAAAAAGGTCTCGGACACGGCTGGCACCCACGCCGACAAACATCTGAATGAATTCGCTACCGTTCACGCTGAAGTAGGGGACCTCTGCCTCACCGGCGACCGCGCGGGCCAGCAAGGTTTTTCCGGTTCCCGGTGGCCCAATCAACAGGACGCCTTTGGGGACTCGCCCGCCAAGTTTCTGAAAACGAGTCGGGTCCTTCAGGAACTCGACAATCTCTTGCAAGTCTGCCTTCACACCTTCCAGCCCTGCGACATCTTTGAATGTGATTGGTTCCGCGGAAGCTTCGTAACGCTTGGCTGGACTACGGGAGAAATTCGAGAGGAAACCACCCCCACCCATCATCGAGTTTTGGGCCCGTCGCATCGTCATGAACATCAAAAGCACGAGTCCCAGGGAAAATAGGATCAGCATCCACGTGTAGTAGTTCAGTACATCATTGCCGACATCAAAGCTGACCCACACGCCGGCATCCTCCAACTGCTGACGCAGTTTATCTCGGGAGGGAGGGTTGAGAGGAATGTTGGCATAATACTTCTGCTTTAGCTGAGCATCTTTTTTGGGCTCAATGAGCTTGCCATTGCTGTCCCGAACCGGTTCGGCAGGCAAGATGACGGTCTCTGCAAAACTCTTGAAAGTACCGCTGACCTGCTTGTCTCCAAACACGGCTGTTTCGATCATGCAACCGACTGGCTTCCCATCTGCGTTTTTGAGAACTTCGCCGTCGAATCCCTTGCCTTTGACAAGTTTTTGGAAATAGCTCCAGCTGATTTGGGATTGGTCGAGGGAGAGGCTGCTGGTCACCCAGAATGCCAATAGACTTCCCACCAGGATCAAGATGATCCAGAAATTCAAACTTCGTGAGGGTGGTCGCGAGGGGCTGTTCTCAGGCTGATTGGAGTCCTGGCGGTTGTTTTCCATGTTTCCTTGGTCCCTGACCTTTGCGCCTTGAGAGTACAGTGGTGAAATCGATTGGACGGCAATCTCCGTTGCCGAGCTGTTAACCGGTGAACGGTCGCGAGCAAAACGATTTTTCCCGGGATCCATCTAATACAGGGGAAACCGGAAAAATGAAGATTGTAGCCCAACCTCAATGATAGGGCGACGTGGCCGACTGCGAAGGGCAAAAATCGGACGAAAAACATTTGAAACCTGTTGTTTTCAATTCTTTTTTTTCTTGAAAACGGATCGTTTATTGCGATTGAATGTTGGCTGTTTCTGCCCCATGGTCCGAAGACTGCCCAGCAATCGTTCGGCCTTGCCAGGTTGACTTGGATTGGATCTGCTCTTTCTGAGTTAGGAGGGCCGTTGCTAGCCGGTTTCGGCTGATCGAGACTTGAGGAAGAGAAAGAGTTGTTGTGACGTGATTCCGTCGGGCGTTAAGTCAACCAGTTGGGTGATGCTGGTCGTCTTATGAGTGTTCACCAAATGCTCCAAGACTTCGATTTCCGTTGGGCTCATCAGCCATTCCGGTTTGCTTTCCAGCCTGTTTTCCGCAGCGCGTATCAGATGATCATAAAGGGTCGTCGAATCGAGACTGCGCATTTGGACGACCTCGTCTGCCGAGTAACCGTCGGCGAGCAGTTTCCAAGTCCAGTAGTAGGAGGGTTGGACCGTGGCGTCGTCAGCGGGCTCCGGGGTGGGAGGTGCAGGGAGGCTGTTTAATTCTTTTTCGGTTGGCGGTGCTTGTTCGGAATCATTCTCGTCCAGCCAGCGATCAGCCATTTCGGCCAGTTCCGTTTCGTCGGCCGATTCGTGGGCCTTCCTTTCAAGAGAGGCGAGGGCGATTGGCGACGTGGGCGAGGCGGTCGCTTGGTCGGGTGAGCTACGCACTGGTTTCTTGTTTGCCAATCGGACCGAAATTGACTCGACGATGGCAGCCGGGATGCACTGGGATAATTCAAATTGGACATCTCCTTTCATCAAGGCCCGACCGCTATCGGTGACATTTAGAACAGGTCGAAATCGTGCCTGTTCCGATTGCTTCAGGAAACCGTGGTCGATCAGCCAGTTGATTAGAGTGACGACATCCGTTTGTCGTAGACCCGACAAGAGGCCAAACGTTGACAACTTGTTCAGGCCATTCTTTTGGATCTTGCGAGAGGATGAGCCTGTCAGCATTTGCGCGATCAAAGTCTTGCCGAAACGATTCTCTGTGCGGGCTGCACCGCTGAGCGTCACTTGCGCTGCATACAGGCAGGCATCCGGGTTGGCCCTCTTTCCCGTCGGCCGAGGCTGCAACTTGTCGGCCGAGTTCTTCTGGCAGTTGTCACATCGTTGGCAGAGTTGACGATTGTCATCTCCGAAATACTCAAGGATCTCAAGTTGTCGACAACGCCCGGTGGAAGCGAAGCGGATCATGGTCGCCAATTTGTCTCGCTCGGCTTGTTGTCGTCGATACAATTCAGCAAAATCGATTTCCAGCTCGCGGAAAAGTTTGTCGGCAGCCAGCATGTGGATCGCCCGGCCACGGAAGGGCGGGACGTAATCGACCCCTGGCAAATGAACCAGTTGGCGGATCGCCCTGGCGACGGCTTC
The DNA here is from genome assembly GCA_036338455.1 of Planctomycetota bacterium. Classification (GTDB taxonomy): domain Bacteria; phylum Planctomycetota; class Planctomycetia; order Pirellulales; family Pirellulaceae; genus Mariniblastus. Next base: position 3,792 of record JAYZCF010000171.1, on the reverse strand, counting down.
CCATTTTATCTCCAGTTCAGCGGCAAAGCGTTTCGGTTCGAACAGGATTCTTTCGCCACGCATCGAGCCGACCAACTGTTCCAGTCCCCGCATTACTTTGCGTTGCTGTTTCGCTTCTCGGGGCAGGAGATCGACTAGCGTTGGCAACCTGGAATCGATTTTGATGGCGGCGCGGTTGTCCTTGGAATCCAATCGTTCGATGGCCCCGGCTTTCTCCAGTAGATTGGCACACGTAGAGATTCCTTCGCTCCCAATACTCAAACCGATTTCGTCTTTGATCTCCATGAGGGTCATTTCGATTGGTTTTGATTTCACGGTTTTGAGGAAATCAAAAACCTGCTCGACGGCTTCCTTCGAGGGGTAGGAGTTTTCGATGAAAAACTCCTGGATAAAACGGTCTTGGTAGGTGTGCATCAACAGGCAGTCCGAGGGCAGCCCATCGCGTCCAGCTCTACCTGCTTCCTGGTAGTAAGCCTCGATACTGCCGGGCAAGTTGTAATGGACCACGAAACGCAGGTCGGGTTTGTCGATTCCCATTCCGAAAGCGTTGGTGGCTACGATGACGGGGATATCGCCAGCCATGAATGCGTCTTGCACCTCGCGGCGTCGTTCGGGAGTCAAACCGGCGTGGTAAAATTCCAATGGCCTGTCTGTGCTCTCGGAGAGCAATTCAACGACGTGCTCACAATTTTTCCGAGTCGAGGCGTAGATGATCCCGCAGCCGGGATTGTCTGTTAGAAATTGAATTAAGCGGGCGTCACGGGCGCTGTTGCTAGGTGGTGCCTCCACATGCAATGCAAGGTTGTCACGCGCAAAACCGGAAACAAATGTTGCAGGCTGTTTCAGGTTCAGGCTGTTGGCAATATCATCGCGCACGATTTTTGTGGCAGTCGCGGTCAGGGCGATGGTTTGCGGATTGCCAATGCGCTCTCGGAACGAACCGATGCGTGCGTAGTCCGGTCGAAAATCATGTCCCCACTGGCTGATGCAATGGGCCTCGTCGATCGCCAGGAGTTTGATCTCGACATCTTGTAAGGCCCGCATGAAGGAGATGCTTCTCAAACGCTCCGGCGCGATGTAAATCAACTTGAATTCACCGCGCTTCATACCCTGAATCCGGTTTTGCTGCTCGGCGTGATCCAGTGAGCTATTGATAAAGGTGGCAGGTATCTCGAGTTGGTGTAGAGAATCGACCTGGTCCTTCATCAACGCGATCAGAGGGCTGATCACGATGGTCATGCCTTCTCGAGCCAGTGTCGGCAATTGGTAACAAAGGCTTTTGCCACCACCGGTGGGCATAATGCACAAAGTGTCCTGCCCATCCATCACCGCTTGGATCACCTCCGACTGGCCAGGGCGAAACGCTTGCAGCCGGAATCGGTCAAGGCAGTCTGAGATCATTGTTGCGGGCTCGTTCACGTTGACGTCTGTTCACCTGAGCCGAGGCGCAGGTCCTTTTCCATGATTCGACGTTAAAAGGAGCCCTTTCCGGCTCCCGGTTGGGCCAATTATAATTCCATTGATTTTTTTCAGAAAGCGTAGCAAATTTAAGGGGTCCCCACGTGGCGGCGACTTGGAGGAACGCGGTCAGCCCTCGATTTCCGGGCTGCGGAGCAGATGCCGACGGGAGGAGCGGTCCAATTCGATTGGTTGCGAGTCGGGATCCGTGATTAAAGTAAAATATTGACGGGTTGGGTGTTGATGACAGGATTGACTCATGGGCAAAGGAAAACGATGAACCGATTGATCGGCATATTGTCCGGTTTTCTACTGCTTGCCGTTTGTTTTGAATCGGGAAACAGGGCGAGCGGGCAGCTGGTTTCCAATCTTCAGGTGCCGGAAGGTTTTCGGGTCACCAAGTTTGCGGGCGATGACCTGGCCACGAATATATTTTCGATGGCCTTGGACCCCGAAGGTCGGGTAGTGGTCTCCGGTCCGGGTTACATCCGGCGATTGATCGATCGCGACGGGGATGGAGTGGCAGATGATTTTGAGGAAATCTTCCGACCGAAACAGGGTGCCCAAGGCATGCATTTCGAGAAACAGGGCGATGTCACTTTTCTTTATTTCGTCGGCGACGGTGGTCTCTGGTCGGTGGCCGATACGGACCGGGATGGAGTAACCGATACTGCGCCCAAGCAGATATTGTCGCTCAAGACAGGAGGTGAACACGACTCGCATTCGATTCAACGTGGTCCGGATGGCTGCCTGTATCTTTTGTGTGGAAACGGTGTACCCATCAAGGCCGAGTATTTCAACGATCCGGATTCGCCTGTCCAAGCCCCCCAAGCTGGTTTCCTGATGAAGATTGGACCGGAAGGAAAACGAAATTCAATCGTGGCTCATGGCTTTCGCAACGCCTACGATTTCGCCTTTAACAGGCAGGGTCAGATTTTCACGTTCGACTCGGATGGAGAACGGGATGTTTCTCTGCCTTGGTACCGACCAACGCGCGTGTTCCAGTTGACGCCAGGTGACCATGCCGGTTTTATTGGAGCCAGCTGGAAACGTCCCAGTTATTATTTTGATATGCCGAGGGAAATTGGTGCCCTGGGCCGGGGCAGTCCCACCGGCGTCGCCTGTTATGTGGGGGAGGCGTTTCCGATCGAATACCATAATTCGATTCTGGTAGGGGACTGGACCTTCGGTCAGATTTTCTGTTTTCGATTCGATTCGGAATCCGGGAATTATGATCGTGGTCGAAAATTTGCCGTGGCAGATGGTCAATTTGGGTTTGCCGTGACCGACCTGGTAGTCGGAAGCCAGGGTGAATTGTGGGTCAGTGTTGGCGGACGCGGTACCGAGGGTGGTGTCTATCGTATTGACTACCGAGAGGATTCCGGGCCGGTAGAAGGTTCGTTGGAGTCAAAGGATCCAGCGGATGTCGATGCACCGACGGCCGGTCATCCATTGAACCTCGTCGATCGACTCAGAAAACCAGAGCGGGATGCCCTCGGGTCGTTGTGGAACGAAGTCCGGGCACTGGCGGTAGAACGGCGTTTGGAGCTGGAGCAAATGGAACTCCCTCCTGTCTCGCGTTGCCTGATTCGTTTGGCAGAGGACGTCGCATCGAATGAAGGCCGAGTGGAACGCCTCCTCTTCTGTATGGAGATGTTGGCGCAGGCAGGGCCGGATTGGCGTGGGTCACTAATTCGCTGTACCCAACTGGCTTTGGGAGGCGCCGGACGGCCCGATGGCGCGGCGGTTTTTCATGGCTACCAAGCGATTGAGCCGGTAGAGCTGGATACCGATCAATCTGCTGAGCTCAGCCGTAAAATGGTGGAGCTGCTGCCGTCCTGTGGTTTGATCGATCGTCAAGAGCTCGGTCGACTGGCGGCGATGTTGGGCGTGGAGTCATCGGCATTGGTCGATGGGCTGGCCGCACAGGCAGGGCCTGAATCTCGTGTGGTGGATGACATTCATTGGCTAATCTGTATCGCCAAGCTTGGCTCCAGTAGTTCGAATGAGACCGCCCAACGCGTGGCTGACATGATCGTGCAATTGCCGGGTAAAATGGAAAAGGAGGCTTTGCAGATCGATCGACATTGGGTGCCGCGTATGACTTCCGTGGTGGAAGTTTTGTTCGAGAGTGCTGGTGTGACACGAGCGGTGGTAAAGCATGCAGAGTTGGGGCGCCCGGAACATGTTTACCTCTACCGACGGTTGCCTGCTTCGCTTCAGAGGGAAGCAGCGACTCGTTTTCTGGAAGCGGTTCGGCAATCACCAGAACACGTGACTGCAGAACAATTGTTGATTACCGTATCGACTGATCGAGATAGGTCCAAGTCATTG
>JAYZCF010000170.1:0-3244 GCA_036338455.1 Planctomycetota bacterium | reverse complement strand
TGCTTATTGACGCTGGCCGGATTGAAAGGCCCGCACGCAGTCTGCCATCCTGTCGAGTTCTTGGTTGGGAAGATCAGGATACCAAGGGAGGAACACCACACGCCCCCATAACGATTTGGCGTTCACTGCTGGCTTCGTTTTTCCGTCCCCTTCAACAACCCTCATTCGGTTTCGGCGAGTCGCATCAAAACCAGCTCGGTTCAACGCGACAACCAACCGCTCCGCTTCATCGACAAAAAGGGGATACACCCAATAAAGATGGTTTTCCAACCGCGGTATTTCCAATCGGGTATCGAGGCGGCGCCCCATCTCGATTCGCCGCTCAATCCGACCTGCGTCATAGCCAAGCCAGCGACGGCGCAACAAACGCAACAGGGAGCCGCAAGGCTGTTGTCGGATCTGCTGCTGCAGAACGACCCCCGAAAAACTGCGTCCTAAAGAATTTGCAAGGGAGTCAAATTCGAGGCCAAATCGAGTAACCACGCATTTCAAAAGAGCGGATGTTCGATAACCTGACAGTACCTTCAACAACCCAAAACGGATCACCCGACGGGCAAAGGCCACCCTCGATTGAACCGGATCACCTTCCAGCAGATATTGCATCCGAAATCGCAACTCCTCCGAAGAGATTTTCACGACACCTCCACCCAAGGCAGTACATGTTTTGATAGGCCCGAAGCTGTGCATAACAACGTCGCTTCGAGGATGTCCAACGTCCCCTGGATTACGAAAGGACTGAGCGCAGTCTTCGACGAGCAGCAGATCATGTGTGTCGAGAATCTTGCACACTTCCTCCATCGGAGCGGTTCCACCGAACAGGTGTGCGACCACCAACATTTTGGTATTCGGTTTCAAACTGTTTTTCAAAGACGATAAACAGAGTTGTCCACGGTCATCCGTATCGACGGGCACGACGACTAAACCGTGCGATTCGGCAATTCGAATCATGTCCGGGACCGTGATAGCAGAAAACAGGATCTCCGAACCGCGTGGCAGTTCAAGCGCTCGCAAGGCCAAGTCAAAACTTGACCGAACTGACAAGGTCACGAGGAAATCAGACTCATCACCCCAGGCCTGCTCCGTTTTGCAAAGGGAATATTTTCTTTGACAGGACCACAGGCAGTCCAGCAGGCTCAACAATAAATCCCTCCAACCAATGTCGAAACGAATGCGCACCCACATCTTGGCCGGCCGCGCGCGACTCTTTCGACGTGTCTTTGCCATGACTTTTCCTCGACCCGAATCGAATCTATCTTCATCCTTGGAACATGCGAGAAATGGCCTCCCAGTGTGCCTTTTTTCTCGAGGGCCAAACCTATGGAGACCGGACATGGAGAAAAACGCCCCGCCCCATTGTGAAGATTTCTTAACACTCAGACGCTTGAGTTTCCCCAAGCGCAGACTATCATTCAAGTTAATTGGGACCTTGAACCTGAATCCAACTCCCTCAAAATGAACCTTTTTTTCCGACAATTTGGGGCAATTTACGTGGCGGTTTGCATCGTCGCGAGCGGGATTTTGTGGTCGGTTCACATTCATGGAGCGGCGGGCTGCGCCATCTGCCAATGTCCTGACGCGGCGGACGAGTGCCAGCAGAATTCAGAGGAACTGCCGTTTCTCCCGCCTCACCAACCCGAAGATTGCGTTGTCTGCCAATTCTCGGGTGATCTGGGCGGCCCATTAGCCACTGAAATAACCTTAAGCGAAGGCGAATTAACGGAAGAAATTCACCTGACATCTATCGCTTTCAATCTGTTTCCTACGACACTGGCCTATCAAGGTCGAGCTCCGCCCCTGGCCTGCTCTCTGTAAGCAGCATGCGGCTTTTTGTTCCGCCCATCGTGGATGACTCCCGTCTTCCTGCGATGAGACCACCCATCTGAAATTGCGTCGCCACCCAATCTAAGGGTCCGCCGCAGCGGAATGGAAAGAGCGTATCGCCATCCGGCTATGGCCGATTGCTGCTGCATTTCTAATGCCCGATTGGCCCGGTCATTTCAGGATCCCTCGGTTTGCGAGGCCACTTATTTCATTGAAACAGTTATTGAGAGTATTAAATCATGATTCGTAAAAAAGGTTTTACCTTAGTTGAGTTACTCGTCGTCATCGCCATCATCGGAATTCTGATTGGCATGCTTTTACCCGCCGTCCAAATGGTTCGTGAAGCAGCCAGACGAACGGCCTGCCTGAACAACATTCGACAAATCGGTCTGGGGCTGATGAATTACGAAAGCACGTATGAAATGTTCCCCGCAGGTTGGACCTCGGGAAACATTAACGTTCCGGTTGGTGAACCTGGTTGGGGCTGGTCGGCTGAGATCCTGCCTTATATGGAAGCGGGAAATTTGGATGACCGACTCGATTTTGACGTCGCGATTGACGCGCCGGGACATGCACAATGGATTCAAACGAGCCTGCCTTTCTATCTTTGCCCCTCCGATCCAGGTCAAGAGCTCGTCAATCTGAATGATCATATCGAAGGCCACGACCACGACGACGATGATGATGACCACGGTGATTTTTCTGGGTTCGACCACCCTGACGATGACCATGACGACCACGGCGAATTAATGGTCAGCCGAAGCAATTATTCGGGTGTTTTTGGCACAACGGAACTGGATGATGGTCCCGCAAACGGAAACGGTGCTTTCCAGGCCAACCGAGCAATTCGTTTACGCGACTTTACCGATGGCCTAAGTAGCACATTGATCGTCGGCGAAAGGCGAAGTGATCGGGGATCGGTATCCTGGGTCGGTGTCGTTCCCTGGGTCGACAGCCCTTGTGCCCGAATTGTTGGAGTCGCTTGCCACCCGCCGAACTATGAGCACGGCCACTGGGAAGATTTCGCCAGTTTTCACCCCGCCGGAATCAATGTTGTCCTAGGTGATGGATCCGGGCATTTTGTTCGCGAATCCATCGACGAGGATGTTTTCCAAGCTTTGGCAACCCGCTCCGGTCGTGAAATCGTTTCGATCGAAGATTAATTACGAAGCTGCCGTTCGTTCGGGGAGCTCTCCCATTGCGAAGTTCCCGCTAATACACGGCTGATGCGACAGATCAAACACCGGCAGCCTACCTCGTGCTGTCGGTGTTTTTTATTTGGCTCCAACACTGAGACACTTTGTCAATCAATAAAGACGTAGCCAATAAAATGTCAAACCTGACGCAGACCGGTCACAATGTCGGTTCGCGAAGCTTGCCAGGCAGGCACCAAGCCAGCTAACACCCCCGTCAGAAGTGCGAC
>JAYZCF010000169.1:0-5640 GCA_036338455.1 Planctomycetota bacterium | reverse complement strand
GATCAAACCGGCCCACCCGCCGTTTACCGCATCAATCGCGGCGTTTCCTGATATGCTTGCGATAGCGATTCAACAGGCGGCGCTCTTTGGCGGTGAGGCTCTCCTCCCCCTGCTCGGCGATCTTTTTCAGAATCTGGTCGGCCTCCGTTTGCAATGGCGAATCGGCCTCCGGGGAATGGACTTTCAAACGGGGCTTAGACTGAAACAGACCGGCCAGGCGCTCCCATCTCAGCCATCGCAGATTCCAACCGAAATAGGCGTAAGCCGCCCCAAAAGCGAGGCCAGCAAAGTGGGCCTCCCAGGCAATCACGCTCTCCGGTTTTAAAGAGGTCAAAATATCGCTACCGACAACAAATGCGCCCAACAGCCAAGCCGGAATCGGAATAACAAAAAAGAGCAGGACCTTTTGCCGCGGGTACATGAAGACAAACAACATTAGGACCGCCGACACGGCCCCCGAAGCACCGACACAGGAAGCGGGATCACCGGGTAAACGCATTAAGACGAATGCCACGCCGGACAAGACAATGGCCAGCAGGTAGAACCGCAGGAATTCCCAGTACCCCAATCGGTATTCCACCGAACGGCCCAGGAAAAACAGAACCGCCATATTCCCTAGGATGTGCCACAACCCCGCCTCTCCGTCGAGGGGAGCATGCGCGAAGCCATACGTCAGAAACGTATAGAACAGCCATGGCTTCCGGAGTACATCGGTTGACAACGTCATGATGTAACCCAACCAGTGATTGCCATCTGGTAAGGTGGGCGTGAACAGATTCAGGATCGCGATGGCCACATTGATCACAATCAGTGTCACCACGATCGAACGGCCCGACATCGAAAATGGAGAACCACCCGGCCGCGAACCGCCCGGCTGCCACTGGCGTCCCCATTCATTCTGATCGCGGTAATACTGTCTGTCTTCTAGGCCCATAAGTTGTAGCGATATCTCAGTGAAATTAGCTCAATAAAGGTAGCTCGGCGCGGTTGGCAAAGACACCGACCATCCTCAAGCGATGATTCTCTAACGCGGCATCCCGCATGCGTATCATAGTCGTTGAGGGGGCCATGCATCTACACCCATCCGGGTAGTCACCCCTTTGACCGGATCCGCTACGGCCATGGATCTGCTTGGGCTATAAAAAAACCGCCACTGCAGACAGGGGCGGTTCGAATAGGATCGGGGCCGGGCAGAAGATCGCACCTCTTTGCCCGAAGCAAAATCTAGTTCTTCGTACTGGTGTTGGAAACTTTACCCGCTTTCTGCAATTGGGCATGTTGTTCGGCCACCTGTTTTTTCAAATCGGTAATCCGCTTTTCCAAGGCAGTCCATTCCCCTTCGACCTTTTCGCGGGACGCCATAATTACCTTCAGATCGTTCTGCAGGTTGCCCTTGTCTTTCTCGAGCCCTTCTACCAAGGTCGTTCGCTCGGTAATCTGCGCTTCGGTGTCGTTGTTAAATTGTTCCTTGACCTGATTGTTGTTCTTGATCTGCTTGCTGATTTGATCAAACCGGTCGGACTGCTGCTTGAGATCGTTGAGCAGATACGGGTAATCACGTTTTTGGCGCACATAGAAGTCATTTCCCCGGGTGACGTCTTCCCGTTGGGAAAATGGCTCGACAACCGTTCCATCACTCCGCTGGTAACCATCAGCATTCAGCTGATCGACCAGGACCGTTTGGTCCTTCTCGAACGTAATGGTTCCAGGTCCGCCAACGTGCAGGTCGATTCGAACTGCATGCCCGAGCGGAGTAAACAAGCCGTCCGTCTCGAGGTCGCCGTCCGCGTCGACTTGGTAAGCTGATCTTGATTTCTTATTGAACTTGTACTCGACAAAAACCTCTTCAGGAGAGGGTTCAAATCGCGGACTCACCCGGCTATCGCGGTTGGCCTCAATCCAGTTTTCCCATTGCCCCCGCGTTAAACCGTCAAAGGCAAAGCTATCGATTAATTTTTCGTATTCAGGGCTGTCAGGGGCTAGGCCAACCAATCCAGCAGGAATGTAGTTGGTCATTAAGCGGTTACGGTAATCCGAAATATCAAATCCTTCGTCTTTGATATTCATCCCCTCTACCCTGTGAAAGGCGTCATTTCGGTCGGCCGGCATTTTCTCGAACAATGTCCAGGTTGCCGTCGGCTTGGTGTATTCCGTTTCATCGGCCAGGAAGACGGGAGCCAGTTCTACCGAATCGGGCAACTCATTCGCCACACTGACCGTCCCGATATAGCGAACCGGCGCGTCAACCACCTCACCATCTGGCAAGGTTACGGGCCCATCCCTGAAGGCATGTAAGAGAATATCCTTGATCGCGCCAACCTGTTCATCGGCTTGGCGAGCTTGCGGGAATTTGAATAAGCGATTGTTACCTTGGACCTGAACTTGACCATGCTGCCAAACGCGCCCACGTCCTGCCAGAGCCAGGTTCAGTTCTTCGGTGCGACCCCTTAGCGACTCGGGACCGTAAATGATGTTGTCCGGACCATAAACGGCGAGACGAGCGGCCTCACGGTTTTTATCAGCTTGCTCTTTGGTCCGCTTGGCCTCTTTCATGTCGGCCGTCCGTTCCTTGTAAACTTTCGACATGGATACCACGGCCCCCACCCCGACAATGAACGTCAGGATCAGGAAGACAGAATTGACCCAGTGCCAAGTGTTTTTCGCCGCTACGACAGCAAAAAAGACAAGCAGGACAAAAGCGAGACCTATGATGGCGTATGACATGATTCCTCGGACACGAAATGCGTGCAAGTGCTGGAAAATAATGGTCGAGCGTCAGCTACCAGGGCAGCCTTCACTACATTCTACATCGGCCGACTCTGCCAGATCGTTCGTTAAACCCTAAATAGGGCCAATTTGGATGATAAAATGGGCAAAATAGCCAGTCAAGCTTCTCCAAATTGCCTGCTTATCATATTCACTTCTTTCTCAACCGCAAATTTTGACTAACCACTCCCAGCCGCATATTCCCGTCAAGATGTTGGCCACTCTGGCCCGATGACCATGAATAAAGGAAAGATCGACCTAACCGGTATAGATTATGCGCGCATCCGCTGAGGCGGATTCTGCTTTCCGGCCAGGTCAAATGGCATGTCGAGCGGGAGCCGTCTGAATGCTGACTGCTCGAAAATATTGTCGGAGACATCAAACAAGATGACCCACAAATCAACTGCAATCGAGGGTCTCAGGATCCGTTTCTCGTACATTGCCACCCTGCTGGGACTGGCCATGCTGATCCTGGTGGGCAGCGTGAGCCAGATCGGCTGCCACCGCAGCTTTTACCGCCGCCAGGCCGATGCCGAAGTTCAACGTCTGATCCGAGAAAAACAGAATGACCCGCGCTGGAGCTGCACCTCTGACGGGACGATCCTGATCAACCCGGAATCCCGGATGTTCGACCCGTTTTCGCAAGACCACCCACCCATGCCACCGGACGATCCAACCTCGCACAAACTGATGGAATGTGTCGATGATCGCCCCGGCTATCCGCTGTGGGGAGCCAACGGGAACACCGACTACGTCGTTAACCCGGACTGGCAATCTTACCTGCCGGCCAATTCGGACGGAGAGGTCATCCTCGATCTGTCCACCGCTTACCGCCTGGCTTTGATCAACTCAACCGAGTTGCAGCAAGCCCGGGAATCCCTTTACAGTAGCGCACTGAATGTGAGCCTGGAGAGATTTGGCTTCGAAGCCCAGATGTTCGCCGACACGCAGCTTCTCTCGAATGTCCGAGGAGAAAACAAAGGGGCGTCGGCGCTCAACTGGGGGCCTAATTGGGGGATTCGAAAAACAGGAACAGCAGGCGCCCAGTACGCAATCAGCCTGGCAAACACACTCGTTTGGACATTTTCCAACAACCCCACGGCGAGCGTCGGATCTCTGATTAACTTCTCGATCACCAATTTACCTTTTTTTCGAGGAGGTGGTCGTGATGTGGTGATGGAGGGCCTGACCCAGAGCGAGCGAACACTGCTTGCCAATGTGCGACAGTTTGACCGGTATCGCCGAGGATTTTACCTGCGGATTACGACTGGCCGCTCACCCGGAAACAGCCTGGCTAGCCGAGGAATTGTACCCCCCCAGGGTTTTAGCACGAATGTGGGCGGCTACCTCGGTCTGCTCCAACTGCAACAGCAGATCCGGATCGACGAATTCAATGTAAGCCAACTCGAGGATGTCCTGGAGCAATTCCGGGAGTACTTTAAGCGGGACCGGATCTCGGGTGTTCAGGTTAGCAACTTCGAATCAACGGTCTACAACTCCCAACGACGACTTTTGGAGCGAAAAACGTCCTACCAGAACCAGGTTGACTCGTACAAGATCTTGCTCGGCCTGCCTCCTACCGTGAATCTGGTGATCAAGGATGACTACCTTGACCGATTCAAGTTCATCAGTGACGGCATCACGGGCCGGCAAACCAGTATTAACGACTTGCGGGTCTTCGCCGGGGAACGCCTCAACCAGCTGGACGACAACCTGCCCAAAACCCAGGACCAGGTCGCCAATTTTCCTTGGCCCGAAGACCTGAACGAAAAGATCCAGGCCTTGTTGCCCTTTATCGAGCAAGCCCAAGAGACGCTGAAGACGTTGCGAACGGTGGACAGCCAGGAACTGGAAAACGACTTTGAGCAGTTGGCAGCCGTGCGTCAACAGCGGGTTATCTACCTGGACAACCTAAAACAAGCGATCGAAACGGGGGCTTTCGCCGGGGAATTTGATGTGCGGGTCGACCCGGCCATGTTGCAATCGGAATCGATCCAATCCCCCGAAACACTCCGGGAAGTGTTTGCCAAGTTGCAGGTCAATGCCGATGAAACGGAAACGTCTCTGCAGCAACTGATCGAGAACATCAATGCTTTCCCCGAAACCCGTCAGGGATTGACCAACGAACAACTATACACTCTGGTCGACGATCAGATCATCAAGGCAACTTCCACGTTGCTCTCGGCCATCTATGACGTCGCCCTGGAGATGTCCTTATTGCAAGCCGAGGCCCGTTCCAATTCGATCGGGCTGCCCGAGGTCAACCTGACGTCGGAGGATGCCATCAAGATTGCCCGCTGTTTCCGCCGCGATTGGATGAACGCCCGGGCTGCGTTGGTCGACCAATGGCGACAAATTCAGGTGGTGGCTAATCGATTGGAAACCCAGTTTGACATGAGTGTGGACTACGGATTGGGAAGTAATAGCAACAGCAACAATCAATTGGATTACCGCTGGGATGACTCTACGCTGACGACCCGTTTCACTCTCGACACGCCAATCAACCGTCAGCGCGAGCGGAATGAATACCGCAACGCACTGATCACCTACCAACAACAGAAGCGAGACTATTACAAGTTCGAAGACGAAATCAAAAGGAACCTGCGAGCCACGCTCCGCACGATCGACCTGAATAAGATCTTATTCGAATTGAACCGTCAAAGTATCAAGACGGCCATCCAGGCCTTGGAGCAGGCCCGATTCGACTTGGTCGACCCGCGGCAACAACAACTCGGTCCGACCGTGCAGCAGAACTTGACCAACGCGATCTCGGGCCTGCAGAATGCCCAGGTCAGCTTCCTCAACGGCTGGGTTCAGTTTGAAGTCCTCCGCCGCGGTCTCGACTTTGACCTCGGCACGTTCCAGATCGGCCCC
>JAYZCF010000168.1:0-6029 GCA_036338455.1 Planctomycetota bacterium | reverse complement strand
CAGGTGCACCAAGAAGCTCCTGGGAGTTCAGGCAGGGAAGCATAGCCAAAACTGGACCGCTGGCTGTTCATTCTTTGGCTGGTTAAGGTTGGTCCGAGCCATGAAGGCTACGGACAGTGAAGGAATCAATCTTGTTGGTTCGAAAACTTCCGTAGTGATGAAGAGAATTATCCATATGTTTCGGTGACTCAGGACGCACAGCCTCGGAAACCGAAACGGATAAATAAATGCAGCAGCCCCTGGTTGGGGACTCCCCGACCAGGGCTGCCATTTTATCGATCCGGGTAATTCGGCGACTATCAATACCAACTGAAAAAGGCTTTGTCAGCGAACGAAACGTCGGCCACATAGAACAAGGTGACAACACCACCTCAACTGTAAAGGGTACGCCCGTTGGGCAATGAAAACCCCGCTCGCTGACCCGCTGCAAAGCCAATTCAGTACCTCTTGCAAAAACGTCATCTCCGACGCCGCCAGCACGTTAAGCCTGTCTCTTGCCGTGGCCTGTCTCTTGCCGTGAATTCAGAATGGGCTTTTTGAGCAGACCGTTCGCCCGATGGGATGAGGCAAGCTTCAAGAAAACCGGCGGACAGCTACGGCGCTAGCCTGACCTTGCATCGAAATACTCAGATTGATGAACAAATCCCCCGGTTCGACACCGTCGGCATTGACGACATGGATCGGACAGTCCGGATCGGGAGTGTCGTAATTGAGTGCTTTGAACAGGCGGCCGTGGCGCATACAGAGGAGACTGGCATTCAGCTCCACCAAGCCGCTGCCGGCGCCCATATTGCCCATATGTCCTTTGAGCGACAAAACCGGAACTTCGTCACCCATCACCTCGCGGATTGCCTCTGCTTCTTCCCGATCACAACGCACGCTGCTCAAGCCGTGAGCGTTGATGTGACCTACCTCGGCAGGCGAAATATCGGCCGAACGCAACGCACCCCTCAATACATTTACAAAGGCCTGGCGGTAATTGGCGACGCCCCGGGCGTCGGCCACCGAAGTCGAAGCGTGACCTACGACCTCTCCCAAAATCTCGGCGCCCCGGCTTTCGGCCACGTCCAAGGATTCCAGCACCAAGCTACCGGCCCCTTCCCCGAGCACCATGCCGCTACGGTCCAGATCGAAAGGGCGACTGGCTCGCTGCGGATCTCCTCCGTAACGGGGATCATCCACATCGACCATCTGTTCCTGCAGCACCACATGTAATGTTCGCAACAGGTGGATCCGAGAGCCCGTCGCACCCACCAACATCTGGTCGGCAATATCGCGCTGGATGATGGTGGCCGCTTCACCAACAGCAAGATTAGCCGAGGCTTCGCGAACCGTGATGGAATTACTGGGGCCTCTGAGGTCATTGTAGATCGCCACATGACTGGCCGGCATGTTGGGCAGGTATTTCAACAGCCACAAGGGATCGATTTGACCAATGCCCTGCTCCCCCCAGCGGTTGGGATCGAACCGGTGCTCAGCATCGAGACAATGTTGAACACTGCGGTTGAACTCCCAAGGCTCCGTGATGATGTAATCGGAGCCAAACATCGTGCCAAAGCGATGGGGATCGTAAACCTCCGGTGACAATTGGCTGTCCGCCAAGCACAGCTGCGATGCGGCGACCCCCATCTGGATCTCGCGGCACATCAGCTTGAGTCCCTTTTTGATACTGCGCTTGGTCATCTTCTCCAGTTCACCGAAATCATCAATCGATCCGGTGAAGTCGGAGACCTCGGCGGCCACTCTGGTGTTTAAATGATCAGGAGGGACGCGAGTCAATGGACCGATCCCACTGACACCCTGTTCAACAGACTGCCACAAAGAGTCAGCAGAGCATCCAATCGGACTGATGATACCCATACCTGTAATGACAACGCGACGATCGGCTTTAATCATAAAATCAAAAGGATTAAACAGTCAGAAACAGATTAAAAACAGGTCGGGTGGAACAGCCGACGAGCTGCGGCCGATGCGCCCATTTTACGAACCACTCAGGAATCGTCGAGCCGACTTGCACCCTGTGGGACTCGCAGCGGGATGTCGGCTCAACTCGCCCCCGCGAGGTTCTGGTTGATGTTTTATTGCCGCCGCCGGACGGGTGACAGACCAGCCGGTTGGGGCTGGGTATTTAATTGGGCCACTTCGGGACCCCGGTATTCAATAAACAACAGGGCGTCAGCCCGTCCTCGGTCGACCTCAAACAGGTCCGGAATCAACAAGTTGTTCGATTTGGGCTTCGGGTTGGCTACCACGCCACAGCTCAGCACCAATACTTGATCATTGGGCCAACGAAACCGCTCCTGAATTTCCCAACTGACCATCTGGGGGATCTGCAAGTTGACTTGGGCGCCGTTGGTGTTTTCAGCACTGGGAATGGCAATTTTGACGGATCTCAATTTTTCAACCTGATCGACGCTACACTCAACCGTGGCCTCAATGGTCTTGCCATCGAGCGAGGTCAAGGTAGCCAGCTTCAACGCGTAGCCTTCCTCGATCGTTTTCAACTGAGGTTGATAGCCGGGAACCTGATTCGGTGTCCACCGAATGTTCTGGACAAATTGGACCGGTTTGTATTTTTCCACTTTGATCGTCTGTCCATCGTGTTGGACAAGACGAGCATTCCCGTGTTCTTCGAAATCGGCCCGCCGACGCATATTGGACAACAGATACGCCGCATTCTCTTTGGAAACCATCCAGGCCTCCACACCCGGTGAACGGACGTCGATCGGCTGCATGACCGAGTACGCCTCGGAACGCCAGTTCGGATTGGCGATCGTGAGAAGATTGACCGAGATACTTTGCAACTGGCCGCGCGTGTTGACCATTCGGTCAACAATGCGGGAGACAACCGCCTGAAGTTCCGGCGTATGGTAAACAAAGAGCTTGTGACGGTTGGCACTCAAAATCCCCAATGGTTGATGGAACCACATGTCGGTGCCGGTCTCCAATAAGATCCAGTCAATGATGGCTTGCTGCGGGTCCTCCACCGCTGTGATGCGGGAGGTGTAGGGAGTGATGTCATATTCCCGCCAAACCTGCCCGGCCGTACTCGGCAAACGGGAAAAGGACTTAGAGACCTTGGTAATAGTCTGGCCAGCCTGCGAGGAATCCTGCTTTGCCTGGGACAGTAAGTTAGCTGCCGCGGTGGGAGACGCATTCCGCGGCGCAGCACTGCTTGAACTGGGTGCTGCAAATCCTTGGCCGGCACCACCGCTGTTCTGGCCCCCCGTAGTCGGACCTGGGCTGAAACGGCTGGCTGGCGGCGCGAATCCGGAAGATGAAATAGAAGGTAGACTGGACGGACTGGTACCCGAGTCGCTCGTGGGACTCACGGCGCTGAAGCCATTGCCCGTGCCCCCTGTGTCGAGCCCTTGCTTGGGCTGACTGAAAGAGGGTCGAAAGGGAGTCGTTTTCGGAGGGGCTCCCGAAACATTTGTTTTACCTTCATCTGCGGTCGGCATGACCACCGGGGCAGGCGTTGACGGATTGCTGTCGCCGGTCGCCGGGGTAGGTGTGGCCGCATTGTCGGGCGTGGTTGTCGGCAAGGTCGTCAGCTGAGGCCCGGTTGATGGATCTTGGTTGGCTGGCGCGACAGGGGCGGTGGATGGGGAGTTAACCGCTTTGCTCGGCGACGGGGACGACTCTGTTGGCGGAGGTGTCCAGCCTTGCTGCGCGGCGACCATACTTACAGAAAAGAGAATCAGGCAGCTGGTGATCACCGAACCGACAGTCTTCCGGCAGAACCAGGGCGGACATTCGATCAGGCGATTCTCTTTCCAGTCGAAGGAGCCAAACAGGCGATGATTCCATTGAGCCATTGGCGTTGTGGTCATTCGTTTCTCCAGTCCGTAATTCGTCACTTGGACTTGCCAGGGGTAAAAAGGGTGGAGAAGTGTACATTCACCGTCAAATCGCACGCAATACGAATAAATCCCACGCTTCGCTAGCGTTTCTGCGGCGGTGACGACTAGAATTGGGCCATAATTTGATGATGCGTTGGGAACTGGGAATAATGAGAACTGGGTTGCCTCGCCGATAGCACTTAACGGCGATGGACAACAACTGGCACCGGGAGACCCGGAGCCGAGTGCAAGCGTCACTCGAAGGGGCGTGATGATCGAAAATTTCGGCAAACCTGGTGACCAGCCGGAGCGAGGGAACCCTCGCCCCAAACGGCGGAACTCTGCTGATTCGCGGGCGCGCCCTTCATCCCGAAACCCGGGGACTGACAATAACGACCTGATGCCACCCACTCATCCGCCTGCACCCCCCCTACCGACCGCACCCACCTTGGCTGCCGAGGAATCGGGCGAAACGGAAAGCACTTGGTTGTCCCATTCGATTCGAGGGATGACCGGGTGGATGATCAGTATGGTGGTGCACCTCACGTTGATCCTGCTGCTGGCCGTTTTCACGCTCGGCGTGGCGGGAAGCAAGCCGATATCGTTACAGATTGACGCTTCGAGTCCCAGCGAGGATCTTGTCACGCTCGATGTCGTGATCGATGCCAATGCGGGCGCAGATCTGCAAATGAACATGGAGACGGCCGAGCCTGTCGAGGTCACCAAGGAAGACGAACTCGCGCCACTCTTGACAGATGCTTTGGAACTCACAGGCCCGCAATCGCTGCAAGATGATTACGAACCGATCAGCTCCTCGGGGGTCGATCGGATCCTTGGCCAAACCCGCCAGGAGAGCACCGAAGGGGTTAAGTTCTTTGGTGTGAGAGGAAAAGGCTCGCGGTTCGTCTTCATTATCGACTGCTCGGGGAGCATGGATGAATACCGGCGATGGCGCCGTGCTGTCCGGGAATTGAAAACATCCATCAACAATTTAATGGAGCCACAACAATTTCTAGTCCTGCTTTATAACTCCTACACGGTCGCCATGAACAATCAGGATGCCCGTTTGGTGACGGCCAACCGGGAAAACCAGACAACTGCCATCAACTGGCTCGGCAAACAGACACCTTTTGGCAACACCTACGTCGCCACCTCCCTCAAGACCGCTTTCGAATTGCGTCCCGATGCCATCTTCCTCCTCTCCGATGGAGAGTTCGACGACCTGCCTTTGGTGAAAACCGTTTTGCAGCACTACAACGGCGCGGGCGGAAAAGTGAACCAGGTAGCCTCGCTGGGCAGCCCCCTGGATCGCATGATTCCGGTCCACACGATCTCTTTGGGCGGCAAGGCAGGTGCCTGGACCATGCGACAAATTGCCGAGCAGAACCAAGGGACCCACACGATCATCGACGACTAAAGTGACGCACGCAAGGTTCAACCCCTTACTTCATCCTGCCTCGCCCCGAGTCGCGAGATGACTCAAATGATCGCCAAGTTCTAAGTTTCCCAACGTTGACTATCCTGTTTCTGAGTAATAGCCTAGTGGCTCGTCAACTCTCAGAGGTCTGAGAGATCAAGGGCTAGGCCGCCTGATGATCCCGAACCACCCAACTCTCGCGTCGAGGCAGTGGATCGCCCAAAATGAATTGAAAAGAGAGCAACGTGTGAACGCTCGACCGGATCGTTCATGACGCGCTCGAGAAACGATAGGAGAAAAGAATGGGGCTACTGGACGATGCCGTCATGCTTGGCGGACAGATGGTCTACTACAAGGTTAAAAATAACCAGCGAGCCAAAGCATTTACCAAGTGGGCACAGGCCCACCAGTTCTCCTTCTGCAAAAAACCAGCCGAATACCAAGGC
Source organism: Planctomycetota bacterium (assembly GCA_036338455.1). GTDB lineage: Bacteria > Planctomycetota > Planctomycetia > Pirellulales > Pirellulaceae > Mariniblastus. The sequence goes on along the minus strand of JAYZCF010000168.1, from coordinate 324 downwards.
GAAATCATGCAGATGCCCACCGCCAACCCGGATGCGGCCAAGGCAAGAGGGGGGCGCAGCCTAAGCGCCAAGGCGATGATGGCGCACCGGATGTTCGGAAATTCACAGTTGCAGACCAGGCTGTGGGCTTTCTGCTCCAACCGCTTCCGGGGCGACTGGCAAACCAATGCCAACATCCTAGAAGGTCGGTGGAACGATACGCTGATGACAGCCTTTGACACGCTCTGGTTTGACATCGACGACGACCGAGAAGGTGAATACAGCTCGGTATTTGCGCATTGCCCAGCCAAGCTGCCCCGCGTTCTGATTACTCCCACCGGTTGG
>JAYZCF010000167.1:0-8623 GCA_036338455.1 Planctomycetota bacterium | reverse complement strand
CCGACGACAAACTCAAGGCCGTCATTAGACGACTCTCGGCCCATCTGCCCAAAGACGAAGCCGGCCAACCAGACTTAGTAGATGACAGGGTGAAGAATTAGCTGCCAGCCAATTGCTGGTTAGTAGTGCGCGACGCCAGCCGGCTGAGTGGCGGCCCCGGCCAAGGCCAAAAATCGATTTGAACGACCTATTCGTCCTCTTCATCGACGAACAGCTCATCCTGGATTTCCAATAATTCTTCAATCCAGATACGAATATCATTTTCGTATTCACTCGACAGATCGTTCTTAACCAACTGACGGTGGAACGCGGCGGCCCCCTCTTCCAGCAACTCCGCTGCTTCGGCACTGGGAAAACGTTGTTCCGGGTCCGGGTTGACCAAGCCGCGACAAAACGTCATCAACAGGTCATTTCTTGCAACATCTTCCGGCATCAATTCGGGCAGCCGATTGAGAATTCGGCGCTTGGCTTCCACCAATTCAGGCAAATCCCGCGATCCACTAAACAACGGACGCCCCGACAGCAATTCCATCGTCACGTAACCGAGACTAGCCAAATCGGTCAGCGCCGTTTGGGGCTCTCCCTCGAGAACCTCAGGAGCGGCATAGGCCGGTGTGCAAGCCATCGCGCCGGGCGGATCGGTCACCTGGAAAGCCGAACCAATGTCAATCATTTTCGCATGCCCACTTCGCTTCAGCATGATATTAGACGGCTTGACGTCTCCGTGAATCACTCCTTGGCGATGCAACGCAGCCAGTGCCTCCAGGCAATCTCGGATGATGGCAATCGCCACGCCGGCTTTAAACCGTGGCTGGACCGGGCCGGCCGTAACCAACACCTGGTTGATGTACTCCCAACGTTTTTGACTGACCCGCCGCTTAACGACACCATACATCTTTGGAGTCAGCAGGCGCCTCAAATCAAATCCCTCGACCCATTCCATCACCATCATCCGGATACGATCACGGTCTAGAAAATTCTGAACCACCAACAGGTTTTCATGCTGGATCCGCGCGACCGTAGCCGCCACTCGTCCCATTCTGGCCATGTCGTCATCGTAACCATTCGGTGTGGCATACCGATCTGGAGAAAATATCTTCAGGGCAACCGGCAAGGTAAACCCATCTGATCCTCGGCGCTCCGTCAAATAGACGGTTCCCTGCCCCCCAGCACCCAGGCGGCGGAGCAATCTTAGATGGGTCGTCCAACTCAACCGCTTTTCTCGAATGATCTGTTCGTAACGACCGATCAGCTCTGCGCATTGGTTTTCCACCAGTTCACCGTTAGGGGTGACGGTCAACGAGACCTGATCAACGGCCGTTCGAAATAGCGTGTTTGTTTTTCTTTTATCCAATGCTCTACCTTTGCGGGGCCGCCAATTCTTGCTTTCCTCGGAGCAAACTTGACGGACACTTCGACGCGGCTCTTCGTTTTTAAACGAACCGCTCTGTCGCTGATGTTCCCATATTTGGTCCATTTGGGCAACGACAACTCAGGAGTCGTCCTTCAACCAACCCTTTCACCAGAGGCAACTCAACCGCGTCGCAGTTCGTTGCGTTGACCACAGGTTAACCGGTTTTCCGGCCTCGGGAATCCCAGTTGCTTGTCGACCCGGTTGATCAAGGGACTCCCGCTGCGGAAACGCCTGAGATTCTCACAAAACAGGTTCACGGTGGACAGGACACGCCACTTCGACTGGGCGCCAACATGAGGTGTAATCAGGACATTCTCCATCCCCCAGAGCGGATCTTCTGGCGGGAGAGGCTCCGGATCGACGACGTCTAATCCAACTCCAACCAGCGGGCCCTCGGTCAGGGCTTCCAGCATCGCCGTTTGATCCACAACGGCACCCCGGCCCACATTGATAAAATAGGATCCGGCCGGCATCGCCGCGAAACAATTCTTTCCAATTAGTCGTAAATTCCCAGCGGTTAACGGGAGGGTGCAGATGACGATGCGTGCCATTTCAAACAGCGATGCTACCTGCTCCGACTCCCACACCTCGACCCCGGGAAAATGGACGTCGCAGGAAAAATGATCGGTTGCCAAAATGCGGCCAGCCAGCGGCCGAAGGCACTCAGCAATCCTCTGTCCGTTCCCGCCGAAACCGATGATTCCAACCGTCTCGCCGGCCAGTTCATCGGTCGGCCGGCGGTTAAATTCCCGCCGAACCTGGGCGCGAAAAAAAGTGGGCAGGCCGCGCAGCAAGCCGAAAGTCAGGGCGAGCGTCTGCTCCGCTACCTGGTCGGCAAACAGGCCGGAACACCCACTGATCAAAATCGAGGAATCGGCGACCGTGGGCGTCAGGCAGTGATCCAACCCAGCAGCGGAAGATTGAATCCAACGGAGCCGCCCTTGCCCTACCACGGCCCCCCAATCGACGGGCTTTTTGGCATGGCCACAAAAAATATCCGCCTCCATGATGTCCTCGTGAATTCGTTCCTGGCTGGAAACCAGCACCCGTACTTCAGGTCCCGCCGCCTCCTGAATTCGCTGGACTTCCCTCTCGGAAACGGGGAAACAGAGCACAATGGTCTCAGGTGTCAAATCAATAGCCCTTTAACAGAAGCGGTAAGAACGGTGGCTTTTCCATCATAGCGGGTGTCCGAGCTGCAGAAAATCCACTCCAATAGAAGGAACTTTTTCTAAAAAAACCGGGGCAGACTCGATGGCAGAACTTACCATTCGCGAAGCACAAGATACGATAGATCGCTGGATCAAGGAGATCGGGGTTCGGTACTTCTCCGAACTGACGAATTTGGCCCAATTGGTCGAAGAAGTTGGCGAACTCGCCCGCATCATGTCCCGCACCTTCGGCGACCAAAGTTTCAAGGGGGCGGAAAAAGACCAGTCCATTGCCGACGAGTTGGCGGATGTGCTATTCGTGGTCATTTGCCTTGCGAACCAGACGGGCATCGACCTGACTGAGGCCTTGCAGGAAAATCTGAAGAAGAAAACCGATCGCGATCGGGACCGACATCGCAATAACGAAAAATTGACCTGATTCTGTCTGGAGGAATCTTTCTCATCGACATGAACGTAACCATCATGAGGCAAGTCAAGTTTTGTGCTGGCCACCGCTTGGTAGGTCACGAGGGCAAATGCGCCAACCTGCACGGGCACAATTACTTGGCACAAATTTTTGTTACCGGCGCCGAGTTCGACAATGTTGGAAGGGTCGTCGACTTCTCTGTGATCAACAAGCTCTTCAAAGGCTGGATTGATGAGCACTGGGATCATGGCATCCTGGTCTGGGACGAGGACACTCCATTGCTGGACGCTCTCACTCATCTCGAGCCGTCCAAGATCTACTGCCTCCCTTACAACCCGACCGCCGAAAACATCGCCAAATACCTGTTGACGGAAGTCGGCCCCAAGTTGGTAGAAAAAATCGACGGCTACGACGTTCAATTGTCAAAAGTGATCGTGTGGGAAACGGAAAACGCCTGTGCCGAACTCAGCCTGAACGACTCGGCCGAGACCATCCCGACACGCCTGCACTCAGGACATGCTGAAACGTAACCGGTGTTCCTGGGCTGACAGGCTGTCTTTTCGCTTGAGAAAAGAGGACCGTGGACTGCTTTTACTCTGACACCTTCGAACTCCCTCTTCCGGACGGCCACCGGTTCCCGATGCAAAAGTACCGACGGCTGCGCGAAAAAATCAGTGAATCGGAGACCGTGCAAGGGAAATTACTCATCCCGCCTGCCGCCACCGACAAGCAACTCTTACGCGTTCACACCCAAGACTACGTCGACCGCGTGATCCACGGCGAGCTAACCGACCTGGAGCAACGACGGATCGGCTTTCCATGGTCTGAAAAAATGGTTGAGCGGTCGCGCCGTTCGGTCGGCGCGACTCTGGCCGCCGCCCGCTCTGCCTGTCGCGATGCTATCGGCTTGAACTTGGCAGGAGGAACCCATCACGCGTTTTCCGACAATGGTCAGGGATATTGCGTCTTCAATGATGTTTGCGTGGCCATCCGTGATTTACAAACATGCCAGCTCGCACAAACAGCGTTAGTTGTTGACTGTGATGTTCACCAAGGCAATGGCACCAGCAGCATCGCCGCCGGCGATCCAACGATTTTCACCCTCTCAATCCATTGTGAAAAAAACTACCCCTTCAAGAAAACCGATGGGGATATGGATATTGCACTTCCGGAAGGAACTTCCGATGCGACCTACCTGCGTGAACTTGAAACCCACCTGCCCGAGCTACTGGATCAATGGAATCCAGATATCGTTTTCTACCTGGCCGGTGCCGATCCATTTGCAGGGGATCGCTTGGGCTTATTGAACCTTTCCAAATCGGGTCTACGGCAACGTGATACATGTGTCATTTCGAAATGCCAGGAACGGGGGATTCCGATCACTATCTGCATGGCAGGAGGTTATGCAGACGACGTAGAAGAGATTGCCGATATTCACTTTGCAACGGTTGAAGTTGCTTACCAGCAGTGGCAATCCTCCCGCCGCTAAATCGCGAACATCTCGTTTAGGGGACACCCCTGGCGGACAAGCAAAGGCGTTTGGTTCCCGACCGAAGAGGGAAAATCCTCGCTTTCAGCCCCACTCTCCTCCCGGTCCCCGCAAGAACTCCTATAATCTTTGGGAGATAAATGAAGTCGCAGACAAGACAGGAGAAAATCGATGTCCACGGCACAAGTCGAACAAGTCATGGTGGTCCCGACCGAGTTATTTCACTCCTGCGGTTATTTCCAGGGCTTCTGCAGGGAGACAGAAAAATACCTGGGAAAGCTCCTCGATCCGCAGCAGACCCAATACTTGCCGCGCGACAAGATGGAACAGGACCCCTCCTTTAAACAGCTGATCCCCTACTGCCTCTTTCAATACACCGACCCGCAGGGAGACGTCCACCTTTTTCGATACACGCGAGGCAAGGGGCAGGGCGAATCCCGTTTGCACAGCAAGGGAAGTGTTGGCATCGGTGGCCATATCTCTTCGCTGGACGCGACCGAGTCTTCGCCGTATCTCGAAGGGATGCGACGAGAATTGGAAGAAGAGATCCATATCACCTGTGAATATTCCGAGTCTTGTGTCGGGTTACTGAATGATGATGAGAACGAAGTTGGAAAGGTCCATCTGGGCGTGGTACATCTCATCGAGTGCCAGCAACCCAATATCACCGCGAAGGAGACGGAGATTGCCGATGCCGGGTTCCAACCGGTCGCACAAATCATGGCCGAAATCGAGAGGTATGAAACTTGGTCGCAGATTTGCCTCAAGGCACTATTTCAAGACAACGTCTGAATTGCCCACTGTTTGGGGCCCCTGACCGGGAAGACTTGGTAAGACTCCGAGACGGCAAGCAGTGTCCATTCGCCCCAATGGCAGGGGGAATCGGGAAGAAAAACGTGTAAATTCAGCAGGATTTAGACCGGCAGCGGCCAATCGCTCTGGACATTTAAACTCCTGTTACAAAAAATGACGATAACCAGTTCATATTACAGCAGCAGCATCTCTCTACTGGAGTGAAAACAATCATGAGTGTGACCATCACCGAAAAGGCCGCCAAGGAAATTCAACGGTTTCTTGAGGAAGGCGACTATGACGAAAACGCGGTTCTCCGGGTAGGCGTATCGGGTGGTGGTTGCAGTGGCTTCAATTACAGCCTGAATATCGCTTCGGACTACAACGAAGCGAGCGACAACAAATCGTCCCAGCACGGCGTAGACGTTGTCGTCGACAAGAAAAGTTCGCTGTTCCTCGAAGGGACAACTGTGGACTACTACGAAGGATTGGAGCAAAGGGGTTTCCAATTCCATAACCCAAACGCAAAGCGCACCTGTGGTTGCGGCAGCTCTTTCAGTGTTTAATGAACGCGTGTGAGACCAGACAATTTCGAGGCGGCCTCACTTGGTGGCCGCCTTTTGATGCGCCGCATGATTAATCGCCAAAGACTTAATTGCCGCGGATTTGCCGGACCATTTCCGCCACCGTCGATCGCAAATGGTCTCGGTTAAACACCATCCCCAATGCTTCGATTTTACCCGTTTCAATCTGGTGGACAGGCTGCTTCCGCTCTCCCGAAACTCGGCTTGAGCTTTCGCTTAATTCGAGAGCCAAATCAGCAACCTCGCGGCGCGAGATATACCGTTCATAGCAGGCATACGATTGCCCCTCGATACCCTCGGCTTCCAGCAGTACGCCGACCGCACGGGCCACGTCGGCCGCGTGCACTTCTTTTCCGCCACCCTCGACGTGGACGTCCTCACCTTCCACAATTTGTCGCACCAGATCAAACCACTTACTCGTTTCAACCGGCCGGTTCACGCCGTACACGCCCGTAGGTCTGAGAGCGCAAATCGGAAAATCAAAACCCAGCCCATAACTGTGTACAAATTTTTCAACCGCTGCTTTGTGGGCGCCATAGTGCGTCTTGGGCCACAAGGGATGTGTCTCGTCCAACGGCCTGTCGTTGAGAATCTGTTCGTGCACTGCGCAGGTAGACAGGTAGACAAACCGCTTCATTCCAGCCTGACGACTCGCTTCGAATAGTTCCAGCGTGCCAAGGATATTGAGCCGGGCAAATTCGACCACGTCCCCCTCGGCGTTTCGAAAACCGGTACCTGGCCGCCAAAAGGCAGAATGGACGACTGCCTGGCAGCCCGACAGCAGACGGCTGGCTGCCTGTGACTCCAGCAATCCACCCGGGACCCATTCAATGGCCGAGCTGATTGCCTCGAAACCGGATCGACCCGATCCGTCACGATACCAACAATTCAGCTCGTGCCCTTGTTCCACCAAGTGATGGGCAATGTACCTGCCGATAAACCCGGTCGCGCCGGTAAGTGCTACTCTCATTCCTGGTTCCCTCTCTGCGGATGATCAAATCTGTACCGCAGGCTTTAAATTCATTCCTAAACAGGGTTCAATATGGTTCCTGCAAAACAACGGGAAACCGTGTTGCGAACACCCTATGCCGAAAAGATTATATGAACCAAAGCTACAAAACGCGACTTGCCAATCAACATGACCAACCGGGCATCATCCAACTGATTGACGAGGTGTACCAGGAATATGGTGACAGCATCTGCTTGTCCGGTGCAGATCAGGATCTGCTCGACCTGCAAACAAGCTATTTCGACCAAAATGGCTCATTCTGGGTGATGGAAGACACCCAGGGGCGGATCGTGGGGACCCATGCCACCAAGCCGATCGACCGGAGCCTGAACGGCGAACCGGCCAACGGTGACCTCTGTACCTTCCGCCGCCTCTACCTCGACGCCAACTTGCGTGGAAGTCAGCTGGGGGCCGAACTGATGGATCTGACGATCGACTGGGCTCGTCAGAAAGGTTTTGATCGGGTCGAATTCTGGTCGGACACCCGCTTTTCCCGGGCCCACCAATTTTTTGCCAAGTTCGGTTTTCAGAATACAGGCCAAACCCGGGAGATGGACGACGGCGTCGCACCTTACAGTGAATACCTCTTCTTTCTCGACCTCCCGACAAAAGAAAAGACCGGGGATTAACCCGGCCTTTGGTGCTGGTTGCTGTTGGTTATTTACTTGACGATATCCAGTAGCTCGATTTCGAAAACCAAGGTCTTATTGGGCGGGAACCCGGGCGGCGGATTCATCCCGTAAGCCTTGTCACCACGGATAACCACCTGGGCCTTTTCACCGACTTTCATATTTTGCAGGGCTGTCGAGAAACCGCCGACAAAGTTACTGACGCCCAAGACCAATGGCTCCCCTTTCGATTCGTCGAACATTGTGCCATCGGTGAAGGTTCCTCGGTAGTTGATTTTCACCTTGTCGTCTTTCGTCGGTACGGCGCCATCACCAGCTTTCATCACCTTCTTGTGAATCCCGTCATCTAGTTTTTGGACCCCGGCCTCGGCAGAGTATTTTTCGATAAAAGCATTCCCCTCAGCGAGGTTTTCCTCGGCCATTTTGGCTTGCATTTCCATCTGCTTTTTCTGCATTTCCATTTGCTTTTTCTGGACCATCGCTTGGACAGCCTGCATGACCGATTCGATCTCTTCGGGCGCCATCGGCATTTCACCGCCTTGGATGGCCAATTGAATACCCTTCATCAAGGACTCCTGGTCAACATCAAGACCGCTGCTCTGCACTTGCTTCGCAAAGTTGTAACCGAGCAAAAAACTCGCCTTTTGCATGGTGCTCTTCTCGTCAGGTGCAGCCGGTGCTTCCGCGGCCGGCTGTCCCGGATCAGGTGGAGACGGTTCGGTCTCCTGGCCAGACAGGATCATGGCGGGCAAACAGAACAGGGCGACCGCGAAGAATCGAAGGACGTGCATAGGGGGAAACTTTCTTTTCGGGGGACGGGACAAAGGCCTCACGGGGACATCCACGAGCGTCCAAGAAAGACGGCGGCGGCAACGCGTTGACCAAAGCCAAAATTATACGCGTGCTACAGGTCACTCAAAACTACAAAACAGTGATCACACCCTGTTTTTGAGGACTATTCCGCGCCGACTTGGGTGATCAGGTAAATCGCGAAGGTTGCCAGCCAATGCTCCCCCTCATAGCTTCCACTGAAAACATACCGGAATCCCATATCGGCGTGCTGGTTAGCCGAATCGAGTATCAATTCCCGGCGAGGATCATCCGCAGGTAGGGCTTGGGCAATGCCCT
>JAYZCF010000166.1:0-11204 GCA_036338455.1 Planctomycetota bacterium | reverse complement strand
TGTCATTCAGTGATTAAATTTGAGTCTCAGGTTTGGCGGCAATCGGCGGCACGGCTTGGTTACGTACGGATGATGGTTTATCCGTTTTCGCTCAAATCGGAGGTGTCAATCATGATGTCCGGTGCGGTGCCTTCAGAATTTGCTTCATGACTGTTGATTTGATCATTCGACTGGAGTTTTCCGTCGGGGCTGATCATCACGGGTGGCGGGAGTGGTCCCTCTTGGGTCCTCTTGAAAATATCTCCAAACGGTCCCGATGCACATCCTCCAAGGAATAGGGCGAAGCAAGCCATTCCCATTAGGCATTTTCCTGTCGATTTTGTTTTTTCGTGGTTCATGGTTTTGACCTGTTTCAGGTGATGTAATGGTTTCGGGGTGGGTTAGCGGATTCGGTTGCCGGAGTTGGAAACGGCTCCTGCCGTTCGTTGTCCCTCTTCTAATTGCTTGAGTTCCGGGGTTCGAACAACGATTTTTGGTGCCGCGGCGCCACTCGGGTCCTGGCGGCCGGCAAAAATCTGTGCTGCGCCGAGGCGCCGTTCACATGCATTGATCTTGTTCGAATCAATCCAGTCGCCCGGTTTTAAAGAGAGGCGATTGATGACGACTTCTTTTTTCGTGAAGCCTCCCCCTTCGATGTGTACATTGATCTGGCCAACACGGTAACGTTCTCCCTCTTCGATCTTGTAAACGAGGTCTAACATCCCCGGTTCTTCCAAGAAACGAGGTTCGGCCTCGACGTTGGCAAACACAAAGCCTTCTGAGCCGTACAGTTCACGTAGGGAAACCACGTCTTCATTCATCTTCGAGGCGTTGAATTCAGGCATCTCCTTGTCATCAGGTTTCAAGCCGACCAACTTGGAGAGCTGTTCAGGAGTGTAGGCATTTTGACCCAGGAATGAGACATTCCGTATCTTGTAACGAGGGCCTTCATCAATGATGAAACGGACGGTCATCCAACGCCCGTCGTTGCTTTCTTCTAGCTCCCGACCAATCCGGCAATTGAAATAACCGAAGCTCTTGTAGTAATTGGCGAGCCGAACAACATCTTGGTCGATTTCGGTCCGTTTGGCTAAACCGCCCACGACCTTAAGAATTCCCGGCTTGGATTGGATCAGTGTTTTCAATCTTGCATCGGTGGCGAATGAATTGCCTTCGAACTTGACGTCCCAAATCTTCTGTTGTTGATCTTCGTGAATCAGGAATACAACGTCTCCCAGCTCGATATTTTCATCTTGCATCACCTCAACTTGGGTGCGTGGATAACCTTTTTCCTGATAATGATCCTCAATCCTGGATTTGGCCATCCGCACGGCATTCAGGTCGAGCGGGGAACCCTCGGCCAGATTGGTTTTTTTGCGCAATTCGCGGTCCGATATACCACGGTTACCGATGATTTGGATAGAACGGATCAATTGACGCTCGACAATGTCGATGGTGATGACCAAGCCCTCTGGCGTCTCTTTGACATACGGACCGTTGACCCGTTTGACTTCCGGCATGCGCCAGAGGCGATCTACGTCGTGTTGAAGAAGATCGGGATCGAAAAAACGGCCAGCACGCGTTGAGATATTACGGTTCAATGCGTACATCGGCACGTCTTTGTTACCCGTGACGATCACTTCCGCCACCTTGGGACCTGAGCCCTGGCTCAAGGTAGTGACCGAGGACGTCGGGGAGCTTTCCTGCAATTGACATGTCCAGCCCGACTGGGAGTAAGCCAGTTGGAGTCCCATCACCAAGGTCGTGATCAGCGCTACCTTGGGTGTGGATTGGCTGAGTCCCATGCGAATTCCTTTTCGCCCGGATTTGTTTGTCGGTTCCAAAGTAGGGTCCATCCGTTGACCTGAAACTTGAATGTTTTCGTGGCTGCGTAATTACAAGATCAAAGATAGCGCAGCAAGGTGGATTTATTGCTAGCAAGATGGCGATGCTGTTTCCCATACCAAGCTGGTGAAACGGCAGCCATGTTCCGGCTATCTGGGTGATACGTTCGATGTCTGTTTTGGTTTGCGAAATTTGAATTTTGGGACGCCGAATCAGGCGTTTGTTTATAGCAGAAAGGAGGTGATGAAGATTTTGCTGGTTGGTTGGACGGTTCGGGTCCATGTTCTGGTGGGTGATGGATCGTGAGACGGAAGAGCGCGAATGTGAAGGGCGAGCTTGGGGTAGGAACGGGGTGAGTAGCAGCTGGGGAATAGGCAGGGGTTAGGCGAGTTAAGTGATTGCCGGTCCGTTTCTGCCCAATCGTGCGGGAAACTCTCTTTGCGCGCTTCGGCTGAAATGCCGTGGAAGACGTCCCGGTTGGGGGCACTTGGGCAACGTGTCCGGTTTTCATGAAAAGTTTCACATCAAGGGGGGGATTGTTAACAACCGAAGGGACGCGCCGAGCCGATTGAATATCGTAAGATTACCGATGGCCCCAGTGCTGGACAGTGGAGAATTTTTAGCATTGCAAGTAACATGGTGGAAACGCGTTTAAATGAAATGAAAATGGACAAAGGTAAAGACAATTCTCGACCGACTCGCCACATGGGTCGTTTGGTTTTGGCGGCGATGATCGTTCTGGTAGCCGTGGTCGGTGGTTACCTGTACGTCGACTACAACCATACCGTGGGAGATGACGTTCGCGCGACTTACGTCGGTCGTCAGTCCTGCATTGAGTGCCATCAGGCCGAAGCGGATCTGTTTCATGGTTCCCACCACGACTTGGCCATGGACAAGGCGAGCGAGAAAACGGTCCTCGCCAAGTTCGACGGGACGAAGATTCCTCATTACGGTGTCACGTCCACCGTCTTTCGTCAGGGTGAGAAATTCATGGTCAACACCGAAGGTCCCGACGGCGAGATGCAGGATTTCGAGGTCAAGTACGTGTTCGGCGTGGAGCCTTTGCAACAGTATATGGTGGAGTTGCGGCGGGCACCGGATTCCGAAGAGGATGAGGTCGGACAACTCCAAGTACTCAGGTTGTCGTGGGATACGGAGCGAGAGCGGTGGTTTTACTTGACGCCGCCGGATGTGGACGAGAAGATCGAATCGACCGACCCGCTTCACTGGACCGGCATTACGCAGCGATGGAACACGTCGTGTGCCGAATGCCACAGCACGAACTTGCAGCGGAATTTTAACGCCAAGTCCGGACATTACCACACAACCTTTTCCGAGATTGATGTCAGTTGTGAAGCGTGTCACGGCCCGGGCAGTTTGCATGTGGAATTGGCAAAGAATAAGGGCTTGTTTTGGGATAAACAACATGGCTATGGATTGGCCAAGTTGAAGACCGCCAGTAACGTGCCCCAGGTCGAAGCGTGTGCACCGTGCCATTCGCGTCGCACCGGTCTATGCAATGGCTTTCAAGCAGGTAAGCGTTTTGACGACTTTTTTGCCTGCCAGGTGCTGGCCGACCAAATCTACCAGGATGATGGGCAGATTCGGGATGAAGATTACGTTTATGGCTCTTTCATCCAAAGCAAGATGTATCATCAGGGCATTCGCTGTACGGATTGCCATGACCCGCATTCAACCAAACTGAAATTTGATGACAACCGTCTGTGTACGTCTTGCCATCAACACCCGGCAGGTAAATACGACTCGGTCAATCACCATCATCATGAAATGGGAACTCCCGGCGCCCGTTGTGTTGAGTGCCATATGCCCTCGACTACTTATATGGATGTCGATCCGCGCCGCGATCACAGTTTGCGCGTGCCGCGCCCCGATATGAGCGTGAAGTATGGGACTCCGAATGCCTGTACGGGTTGTCATATTGAAAAATCAAAACTCCCACCAGCGGATCAAGAGGGGCTGCAGCAGTATCTGGATTGGCTGATCCAGGCAGAACTCGGCAACCCTACTGTGGCTGGCGAGTTGAAGCGCGTGGATCGTCAAATGCTGGACGCCGTGAACCAGTGGTATGGGGATACAACCGGCGGGCCGCCCAAGACACGCTATTACGAGCAACTGGCAAAGGCAAAGACATCCGAAGAAGAGGGCCCGCAGCTCATGATGGAACTTGCTCGGGACGCGACGGCGCCAGCTATTTTTCGCGCGACGGCCCTGCAGGCCTTGGGACAGGATCAGAGCCCCCAGTCCTTGGAGACGGCCATCGAAGCGACGAGGGATGAGGATGCCAAGGTGGTGAGCGCTGCCCTGCCCAGAATTGACACCGCAATTGCGAGAATCCTTGAGCGCGCGACCTCGGCCTCGGAACTTCGAAAGGAACTCGAGCCTTTGGTGCAAATTGTCAACCAGCTGACCGAGAACCCATTTCGACGAGTTCGGATCAGTGCCGCCGCGGTCGCGGCTGGAATTCCTGCCGAGTTGCGCAATCGGTGGTCGAATGCCGACCAGCGAAGGTCGTTTGAAAAAGCGTTGCAAGAATATAAAGAATCATTATTGCTGGAGAACGACCGCCCCCGTAATCACTTGATGCTGGGGAGTATTTACGAGTTGATGAATCAGAGCCAGCAGGCGATTGAGGCTTACCGTGCGGCGATTCGTCTCGACCCGCATTTTGCTGGCCCGAGGACCAATCTGGCCGCCCTGTTGGAGGGCAATGCAAGGCAGATGGATCGCGAAATGCGGTCTTCAGGTAATCAGGTCTCGGTGGCTCAATTGAAACAAATTACCGAACAGATTCAGAAGCTCCTGCAAGAGGCTGGCGAACTTCGCAAACAGGAGCACGAACTGTTGGCCACTGATGTACGACGCAGTCGGGATTTGCCCAATACCCACGCCTTGCTCTACCGTTACGCAATGTCCTGCTATCTCCAGAATGAGTTGGATAAGACGGAGGAATACCTTTTGGCGGCCCACCAGCAGGCGCCCGAAATTCCGCAATACCTTCTTGCCTTGTCGACCTATTATCGCCAGATCGGGGACTATCCCCAGGCGGTCAAATTCGTCAATCAACTGTTAAAGATCGATGACCAGAACCCCGGCTACCGGAACCTGGCGAAGGAGCTATCGGTCGAACTCGAATCGGTACCTGAAAAACCGGTCGAAAAGTAGGACGGGCGGGAAGTCAAATGGAAAAATTCAAAGTGGCTGGCGTGCAGATGGATATCCAGCTGGGCCAGGTAGAAGCGAACCTGGATCGCGTGATCCAATTCCTGCAAACGACGGTCGAGCAAGGGGCGTTGCTCACAGTGTTCCCTGAATGCACGCTGACAGGTTACTGTTTCAACTCGTTGGATGAGGCCGTTCCTTACACGGAAGCTGCGGATGGCCCCTCTCTATCCAGATTGGGGACTGCTTGTCGGGAGCTCGACACGATGGCTATTGTCGGTTTTCTTGAACGAGAGGGTGAACACGTTTTCAATTCGCTGGCTCTCGTTGATGGAAGCGGGGTTTTGGGCACCTATCGAAAAGTCCACTTGCCGATGCTCGGTATCGATCGTTTTACCATGCCCGGCTCAGGACCGTTTGAAGTAATCCCCACTCGCCTAGGTCGCTTGGGCATGAACATTTGTTACGACAGCTCCTTTCCCGAGGCGTCTCGTGTCCTTGCGTTGCAGGGCGCTGACCTGATCTGTCTGCCAACGAATTGGCCTCCGACTTCAGGACTGACGGCCGATGTGATTCCTGATGCTAGGGCCTTGGAGAATCACGTCTATTTCATGTCGGTTAACCGGGTGGGAAGCGAACGTGGGTTTGACTTTATCGGCAAAAGCAAGATCTGCGATCCGCGGGGGGCCGTCCTTGCCTTTGCCAATCATCAACGCGAGGAAATATTGTACGGTGACGTTGATCCTCAATTTGCCCGTCAGAAACACCTGGTCAATATTCCTGGAGAACACGAAGTCCACCGCTTTGAAGATCGGCGTCCGAGTACGTATCAAAGAATCGTGGAATAATACGAGGAGGCGGTGAAGCCAGGAGCTCGGGGGAGGGCCGGTCTCATGAAGCTCCCGTGTTGGGCGGGGCTGCACGCTTTCAGGACGGTGATTTGCGGGAGGCATCGCACACCGGGAGCCTGTTGTAAAATTTTCCAAATAAATGTAAGTGGTTCGACATCGAACGGGCCCAAAGGGCCTTTGCCCGGAAAACGTGCAATCATTGATTAAAAAATAAGGCAGTGGCCCGACAGCGACTGGAGCCAAGCACATGTTGGCGGCAATGTGATCAGGGGCAAGGCAACCACGTTGCAAAAAACCAGTATGACGGACCTCTGTTACTGGCTGTTGAGGGCTGCTCAGCGGCAAGTAACGCGTGTACACTATGGCAAGGTTCGTGCCATATCCGGAAAAAAATTCTGCTATGGTTTTCCCGTTGCCGGGCGAATGCACGGGGTAGACGGACTGTAGCAATTCGCAACATGACTTCTGATCCCATGGCAGATTTGAACATTGAGCCACGATATCAAAGTTGAAAGGGCGGATCCGAGTGCCCGACGGGTCATTATCTCGGCCAATCCGCACTCGGGTGCGTACGATCGTCGACCACTGATCGACCAGTTGGTGAAACGCCTGGAAGAGAAAAATTTCCAGGTCGAACAGCTGGGGGAAATCGAGCAAGTTTGTCAAACCGCTAACCTTTGGTTGGAAGAGGGGACTTTGCGGGCCGTCATTGCGGCAGGTGGCGATGGAACCGCGGCTCTGCTGGCGAACCGGTTGCCGGCCACAGTCCCACTGGTAATTTTCCCACTTGGCACGGCCAACCTGTTGGCCAAGTACCTGACGCTTGGTCGGGACGTCGAGCAAATTGCCAATACGATTGAGGAGGGGCAGATTGTGCATCTTGATGCCGGGACGGCGAATGGGCATTTTTTCCTGGTCGTAACCAGCTGTGGTTTTGATGCAGAAGTCGTTCGGAGGTTGCACCAGTCGCGGAAAGGCCATATCAGTTATTTTACTTATATGGCGCCCATTTTTCGCTCGCTCGGCAGGTACCGCTACCCAGCCTTGGAGATCACGTTCGACAATGGAGAACGATGGGAGTCGGTTCGTTGGGCTTTCATTCAGAACATCCCCCGCTATGCAATGAACCTGTCCTTTACCAAGGAGGCTAACCCGTTTGATGGTCAGCTCGATTTGTGTACGTTTCGTTCGGGCGGTTTCTTGTCGACGATCTATTATTTTTTGTGTTCTCTGCTGGGAATTCAAAACCGGATTCGCTCCGCCCGTTTTGTCCGGTTTAAATCAATGACGATCCGCTCGGAAGGTTCAGTACACTATGAAGTGGATGGGGATCCTGGCGGGAAATTACCTTTAACCATCGAGGTGGTTCCCGATCGGTTGAGGGTCATGGTGCCACCGGGGTGGATTGAGGAGAAGAAGCGAGAAATGGACGTGACGGCGAATGGAAACAGTGAAACTCTGGAAAGGTGATGTAAAATCAGGGCGGCCCGAGTTGGCTGCTGAAACGGTCTAACCCCACTCGCAGAAACGGTCTTAAACGGGATAATGGAACGGTGAGGCCGAGGGTGTCCAGTAAGGGTAGCAAAGTGGTTGATAATCCGGTTCGAATAGGTGAATTAGAGTGTGGCTCAGGGCAGCCCCTGACGGTCATTGCTGGACCGTGTGTGCTGGAGACTCAGGAATTGGCCGCTCAGATCGCCCAGCACCTGAAAACGGCCTGCCAATCCCTCAATTTACGATTTATTTTTAAGGCTTCCTTCGACAAGGCGAACCGAACCAGTCTGGATTCGTATCGAGGGATAGGCCTGGAGTCGGGGTTGTCGGTATTGGGATCCTTGAAGCAGGAATTAGGGGTTCCCGTAACGACCGATATCCACTTACCGGAACAGGCTGGGCCGGTTGCGGAGGTCTGTGACCTCCTCCAGATTCCAGCATTTTTGGCACGTCAAACCGACCTGTTGGTTGCGGCTGCCGAGACAGGTCGTCCTGTCAATGTGAAGAAAGGCCAGTTTATGGCCCCGGCCGATATGCGACACGTCGTCCACAAGCTGCAAGGTGCTGGATGTCGGCAAGTCCTGTTGACGGAGCGGGGCACATTTTTTGGTTATGGTAACCTGATCAACGATATGCGCGCTTTGCCCGAGATGCGACAATTGGGTGTACCGGTTGTTTTTGATGCGACCCATTCGGTACAACGACCGAGTGCGGCGGCGGGCAAGACAGGTGGCAATCGCGAAATGATTGCCCCCTTGGCGCGTGCGGCTGTGGCGGTTGGCTGTGACGCCGTGTTTTTGGAGACCCATCCCGAACCTGAAAAATCGCCCAGCGACGGCCCGAACATGGTCCCGTTAGACCAGGTGCACTCCTTGTTGGAACAGCTGGTAAAGATCCATCAAACGGTCACTGCAAACTGAACTCACTTTATCATGAACAGACTCTGGACTGAAATGAAACAACTCACATACTACGTCTCGTTTTTTCTGCTTGGACTGATCTTAGTGGCCGGTTGCCGACCTGCCCCGGATCCGATGCTCGATATGCTGGATTCGCAACTATCCACGTTGAAGACGGATGACTTGTCGCGTTCGATGGAGTTGGTGTTCAGTGAAGAGCGTTTCGATCAGGGACAGTTTCAACAGAAAGTGTCGTCCAACTTAAACCGCTGGGCGCAGCTGGAGACCGACCAAGCAGATGCGGATCAGTGGTCGCTCGATCCCCTCGCCCAGCCACTGATTGAGCAATACGCTTCCTTGCCGGTGGTCTCCCGCAGCGAAGAGATGAGTTATCTCAACTCAGATGCCTACTACATTCAGGAGATCGCCTGGATGGAGAAGCTGGCTCAGCGGATCGTCGCGTCCGACAATCTGAAGATGTTCGAAATTTACCGTTTGGCTGCCGACAATTATGAGCCGACGGGGCAGGAAGAGGATGCGATGGCCACCATCATGAATCGGATTCATCCCGATTTGAGCGGTGAGCAGGCGGTGCAATTGGCTTCGGCCGTCAAGTTGTTTGACTGGGTCGTTCGCAATGTCCAGTTGACGGCCGTAGCGGATTTGTCGGAAGAAGAAGTTGAAGCACAGAGACTGAACCCTGATGTAGACGATCCCGCCGGCTCCGGCACTCCGGGAGCGGGCTATCAGCGTTTTCCCTGGCAAGTCTTGATGTTTAGTCGAGGTGACTACGTTGAGAGGGCCAAAGCATTTGTCCTGATGACGAACCTGATCGGTCTGGATGCCGTAATGCTGGCTACGCATCAAGAGGATGGTGAGGGGAATAAGGTAGAGCAGCTCTGGTGTCCTGCCGTTGCTATTGGCGGTGAGTATTACCTGTTTGACACCAAGCTCGGTCTGCCGATTCCAGCTGGCCAGCCGGTCAAAGTGGCGACCTTGAGCGAATTGAGAAAGAACCCGGAGTGGTTGACTCAGTTGGATTTGACCGCTGAAGAATCGCTCAAGGAAGGGACTAATTACTGGGTGACTCCGGAGCAATTGGACGATTTGGTAGGGCTGGTCTATTTTTCACCCGAGGCCGTTTCGAAAAGATTTCACTACCTCGAGTCAAAACTGACGGCGGGGAAGCAATTAAAACTGGCAGCCAATCCGACTGAATTGGTCGCCCGGTTGCCCAAGACGGATGGGCTCAAGATTGCTATGTGGGATATCGGGTTTGAAACCCATACCTATCGTCAAGCCGTTGAAGAGGCTGTCAAGAAAGCGGTTGAGGTCGATGTCCTGAGGAATAAGTTGGCTTGGTACTTCACCAATGAGGCTTACATCCATGATTTCACCCTCTATCGAACGGCCCGATCAAAGTACTTCAACGGTAATTTTGAGACGGTCAGGGGTGACTTGAAAGCGAACGCGATCGAGTTGTTTTATGCTTTGATGTACGATGACGACCGGATCAATTCCCTGGGAACCAATAAAGGGCTCCAGAGAATGTTAGGTTTGTACCAGGAGGATGCTTCAGTGTTGGAGTTCCGTCAGCGCATCGAGAGTGTGCAGGCCCAGATGAGATTGGTGCGACGGGATGCCGGGTATTTTCTGGCTGAGTGCCATGTGGACGAGGGCAATGTGGGGACTGCCATTAATTGGCTCGATCGATTGCGTGCGACGCCCGGTGACAACCGTTGGGAAGATGGCATCAACTACCTCTTGGGCCGATGCCACGAGGCTCGCAAGGAGTACGAGGTTGCCATCAAGATCTATTCAAATGACCAGGAGAGTGTTCAGTTCTACGGCAACTTGCTGCGAGCGAGGATGCTCAAGCAATTGACCAACACGTTGTAGTTGAAGACTGGTTCAACACCGCTGTCTTATGGCTCGCGATTTTTATTTTGCGGTGGCTGTTTACTTTTCAGTAGATCGTATTTCAGTCTGAGTTTGTTGTCGCGGGTGGTTGAATAGTCGTGCCCGTAGATCGATTTTTCCCAGTTGCCGTACAGTGGGTTCGGGAGTTGGATCCATTTTGTGCCAAAATAGCTGCTGTAGGTTGCCCCTTTTTCAGTACGCTGTCGAGTTGGCACTTGGCCAATGTAGGTGAAGTCGTTGAAGTCGTCGCCCACGAGAAGCACGATTCTGTGGGTTTGTGCAATATGTTCGCGTCGGGCTGTTTTGCTTGATTTCCATTCAGGTTTCTCGTTCTTGCAGAGAACCTGTTCCCGGGGCACGGTTATATCGAGAGCCTGCGACAGGTTGGTGATCGTCGCATCCTTCACCGATGCGTCTCGATTGGTGACAAAATATAGATCGACTTTCTTTTGCTTTAGATGTTTTATGAAATTCTTGGCGCCAGGCACTGCATCGGCTTGGGCTTCCTTGCACCAGTCAATCCATTTGGCAGACGTGAATTCGACGTCCTCTAAGACAAGTCTCGCTTGGAAAGGTGAATTGTCGAGAACCGTTTCGTCGACGTCTAGTATGACGGCTGGGGGTAGTTTTTCGTAGTTATCCTGTTGCTCAGTTGCTGCGGTCCATCGCACATCTTTGAGAGCTTGCTGCAAGCGAATTTCTGCTAATTGGAATGCCTGTTGGCAAAGGATGTCGTATTCTAAAGCAGTTTGCACCCAGACAGTGCCGTTGAGGAGTTCGTTGGTTGTGTGAGGATTTTCTTGTGACTGGCCAGTCGTCGTGAATAAGTTGGCCAATAAAAAGAAGTTGGTCAGTATGAAAAGACCTGTGTCTGTTTTTAGAGACGGCATGCTTTACTCTTGGCTCGGGGTGGGCCAGTTCATTTGGGTTGGGAGGCGGATTGGGATTCGAACGCTCGTCAGGTTTTTCGTTGATTGTATTGGCAGGCTTGATATAAAAAAGCCCCCAGGCCTAAGTTGGAGCAATCCAGGCGGTT
>JAYZCF010000165.1:0-5670 GCA_036338455.1 Planctomycetota bacterium | reverse complement strand
GAGGATCATGGAACATCCGGTTTAGTGGGAAAAACCGTTAGGACCATTTGCGCGAGACGATGCTGCCCCTGCCCCTCGGCGATCATCCTTCCGGTTCCAAGGAAAGAACCGCAAAAAAAAAGCAGCTGAAAATTGTTTCAGCTGCTTGTCATCGATAGCTTTAGGATTGTAAAAAGTGAAGCTAGGTTAGGCGAAAAGAGGTTGTTTCAGTGACACAGTTTATTGTTTGACGGAAGCCCGGTTTCTGTTCCCTGGTGCGGGATCCTTGAACGACAGGCAAGCCGTCTCGTTAAATTTATGCCACCGCTGATTTCTCGCCTGTTTCCTTGACGGCTTCGGGGTCGAGCTCCTCTCTCAATATCAACATGTTCGAAGGTGCTTGTATCCCAAGCCGAACGCGGTCTCCCGAAACGCGAACAATCGTGAGAATTACATCTTCGCCCAGTCGTATTTTTTCACTTTCCTTCCTGGAAAGAACGAGCATGTTCTTGATCCTCCTGATTTGAGTTTTTCGTAGGTATAAAGTTATGAATGATGACGTTTAACAGCTGGCCATTAAAGGTTCGTTGGCAAGCATGGTTTTCTGGAATTTCTCGCCTGATGAGCCATAAAAAATGATCGAGTTACTTTCCGTTTCCCAGACGGCTGTGAGCTTGACACTCCGGGGACCGTGCAGGCAGAAAAACATACCGCACAACTTTCCACACTTGGTAAGTATCCTCTCAGTGACTTGGAAAACGCCTTCTTCAAAATCATTCCTTTGACATAGGGTGCGAGAAACATACGTTCGAATTTCTGGTAGATTATCGATGTCTGTGTTTCGCATTATGGTTGACAACTCCTGAAAATGTTTCTGCGGCGGCGGGCAGAATTGGTTAACCGGGGCGAACTACACGGGTCCGTACTTTGCCGCTTGCGTTGGTTGATTCACAGTCAAGCACGGATCAAGTGGAACGCACAAAAAAGGACCAACGGGTCAATATGGGCAACATCGGCAAGGAGTGCGGGCTGACCTCGGGAAATTCCTGCTAAAATTACGGGGTTGTTTTGGTCAGCCAAATTTGGAAAAACAACTAATATAATCGGGTTACCCAAGCTTTCAGGGCAATTGGCCAAGCAGGATTAACTGGCTCGATCTGAGTTTCTTGAATTGTGCTAAAGTCGGCCAAAGGCTTTTTTCGCACGAATCGTCACAGCTCATAGAACAGGATTTGTTTTGGACTTCAACGTCGCCACTGACAACTTCCGCGGGCCGATCGATCTATTACTGTTCCTCGTGCGGCGTCATGAAATTGAACTCGACAGGGTTCCACTTTCGGCCGTTACGGATCAGTACATGGAGTACCTGGAGGTGCTCACCGAAATACAGATCGACACGGTTGGTGACTTTATCGAAGTTGCCAGCCTCCTGATCGAAATGAAGACTCGTGCCGTACTGCCCCGCAATGAATTTGAGGAAGACGAGGCTGTTGAAGATCCCCGTCAGGATCTCGTTCATCGCTTGTTGATGTACAAGCAATTTAAGGATGCGGCAATTCTATTGGAAGAAAAGAGTAGTCATTGGCAGAACCGCTATAGCCGAATGGTCAACGATCTCCCACCGCGAAAGGTTGACTTGGCAGAACAGCCGATCAAAGAGGTCGAGTTGTGGGATTTGGTCAGCGCGTTCGGTCGCATCCTGCGCGATAATGTCCCGAAGCCGGAGGCGAATATCGTTTATGACGAAACGCCTATTCAAGTCTACATGCAGCAGATTCACGGTCGCCTGGTAAGTGAGGGGAGCCTCTCTTTTATGACTCTGTTTGAAGAGGGGATGCACAAGTCTGCCATGATCGGTGTCTTTCTGGCGGTGCTGGAGTTGGCCCGCCATCATTCTGTCGCGACCGAGCAGGACGACCTGCACGCGGATATCCACATCGTGCCGACTGAAGGATTTGATCCCAAACTTGAACTGACGGACGTCGATGACTACGACCCTCACAAGCCAAAGGGCGACCCGGCATCATTGGTGGAGTAGCTCGTTGAAGAAGGTTTTAACTCGATTTGAAATCGGTCGCTAAGGTAACCCGGTTCCGTCCGTTTTTCTTTGATTCATAAAGGGCGTGGTCGGCCCCGGTTAACAGTTCCCGTACATTGATGGTTGAGCTCAGGTTGAACGCCAAGCCGATGCTAACCGTGAACTGGGAGGCAATGTTGTAGTCAAAGGTATTACCAAACTGTCGTCGGTACCGATCAAACTGTTGCGTTACGACCTCGACGTCGCCAGCCTCCAGCAACACACCAAATTCTTCCCCTCCCAGCCTTGCCACACAGAGCGCATCCGGGAAAAACTGGACCAGTGATGCGGCCACGGTGCGGATGGCCTGATCGCCCACCGCATGACCAAACTGGTCGTTAATGGATTTGAAATGATCGACATCCAGGATGGCCAAGCAGAGGTTTTCCCCAATGTTGGATTCCAGGACGCGCTGAAATTCTCTGCGATTACTGATGCCGGAAAGAAAATCGGTAGTGGCAGCTAATTTCAACGCTTGGTTGCGGCGTTTGGTTTCATCGACATCCCGGCTGACCAGCACGATTCGTTCCTCCGTTTCGTCGGTCATCAAGCAGCCTCGCAAGTCGACCCAAGTGGTCGTCCCGTCCGCCCGGCACGCTTCGAACTCGAGGTGATGCCATCCTGAGTCAGAGTCAAGCCGCTCAAACAACTCTTTCAACCCCTGGGCTGACTCCTGATCAGATTCGGGGGACACCAGTTTTTCGAGGATTGAAGCGCCTGCGACTTCGCCCTTGTTGTATCCGAAAACCTGTTGCGCGGAGTCATTCCAGAAAAGGACGTTGCCTTGTCGGTTGAGCACAATGATGGCATCAAAAGATCCGGCAACGATCGACTTGAACAGACCGTCAGAGGGAGAGGGTGAACTCATGCTTTTGTGACACCGGGTGGCAGGTGAGTCCCGTCACCCGGTGCGGATTGGTTGACCTATTGGGAGGAGATGATTTCAGCCGATTTGATCATGTCCAGTTTCGGGTATTCCTTCAGGATGTAGGCATTCCCTTGAGACTGGAAACTTCCCTGGTCGGCCGGTTTGTTTTCCCCGTATTCCGTGTTCAATTTCAGGAAGTTATCCATCCCTTCGACCACCTTGCCAATCGGCGTAAAGCCCATCGAATCGAGCCGGGCATTATTTCCCAAGTTGATAAAGAATTGCACGCTACGGCTGTGGGGGCGGCCTGTTTTGGCATAGGTCAGGTAACCTACCTCATTGGAGACCCCCTCCTTTCCCGCATCATCCTGGATGTTGGAGTCTTTCCATTTTTCGTTAACGGCGGGGTCCCCGTGAATCCCAAACTGGATCATGAAATTGGGGATCGCGCGAAAGAAGACGACATCCTTGAAATAACCGATTTTGACCAAGTTGTAGAAACGGTCGGCGCCGTTGGGCGACCAGTCCCGGTTGACCTGAATCACGATGTCACCCTTGGTGGTATTCAGTTTTACCTTGTAGGTCGAGGGCGCCTGTTCGGTTGCCTTGGAAGGGTCGAGCATGGCGGGGTGGTCGTGTTGCTGTGCGGCGGCGACATCATCCTGGAAAGCCCGGTTGGGATCGGCGTCGAGGGCACCGCCTCGGCTGGCGCAACCGGCCAAAACCAGCAGGCATACGGTAACCGGGGTCCAGATTTCGTATGGAATCATCTTCATCAGTCAACCTTTACAATTAGGGTTCTTTGCTTATGGATTCACGATTTGGCCCTGCGGGCATCGTCGCTCCGACCATCATGGGCCGGCCAGTTCGTTCGCTTCATGCGCTTGTGTTTTCTCAACGCTCGCGCCATCTTTGAGTGATGGGAATGCGTGGTCTAATCACCGTCCTCCTGATCCTTGCTGGCAGCATTAAAGTCACCCGCGGTAATGATAATCAGTTTTTCTGGCTCCACGTACTTGCGGATTGCGCGGTCTACATCTTCCTTGCTGAGGTCAGCGATTCGCTCATCACTTTCCTGTTGAAACTTCATGGTTCGATCGGTACGTAAATTGTTGATCAGCATGCCGACCAGCTGTTGATCCTGGGCCCGCCCGCCTTGGCGGTTTTGGAGGTAGCTGTTCTTGGCGCGTTCCAGTTCGTCGGCCGTCACACCGCTTTCCAGTAATCGCTGGACCTCTTCATTGATGGCAGCGACCACTTTGGGCGTGTTTTCGGGGTTCGAAATCGCCTGCATGATGAACACGCCCGACTGATCAATCGGGTGAGCATTAAGCATCGAACCGACGCCGTAGGAGAGCCCATCTTTCTTTCGAACTCTGTCGGCGAGCCTCGATGAGAGAGGGCCTCCACCCAAGATGTAGTTACCAATCAGTAGGGATTCGTAATCTGGATTGTCCTCTCTCAGCGGCAGGGAAATGCCCGCCGCGTAAACCGCATTCTTCTTGTCCGGAGTGTTAATGTCGACCCGCTCTCCAGGGGAGGCCGTCGCGGGGCTGGCAATCCTGGCTACCTTTTCGTCGGTCTTCCAGTCGGAGAATATCTGTTGCAGTTTCTCCAACGAGGAGGCGGGGTCGAAATCACCGACGATGGCTAACTCGCCATGTTGGCCATTGAGGTATTGGCTCTGCAGCTTCTCAATTTGCTGGATGCTCACGGATTCGGTCCGGGTAATCTCTTCCTCGATGGACGGAACGTAGCGTACGTTTTCAGACGGGTACGGAGAGAGTTTTCTTCGCAAACCGTTGAACGCGAGTTGTTGGGGGTCGGATTTCATCGATTCCAGGCGAGTGATGGTTTCCCGCTTGATCACGTCGAGTTCCTTCGGATCGAGGGCAGGGTGACGAAGTGCATCCTGCATTAAATCGAGTACGGACGGAAGCTCCTCTTTCTTAGTCTGGATGCTGACCGTCAGGACTCCGGCTGATCCCCCGAATCTCATGCTGGCGTTTAGCTCGTCCAGCCGATCGCGGAACTCGGAGAAGCTCATCTTGTCGGTCCCGCGACCAAGCATGTCCGGTAGTAGTTCGCTGGCGGGAATCAGGCCTTTCAGGTTTTCCTCGTCGCCATACTGAAGTCGCACGGTAAGGAATACACGCTCGCCTCGGGTTTTCTTGGGTAACAGGGCATACTTGATGCCAGAGTCGAGTTCTCCAATTTCCGTTCGCTTGTCAATGTTCCCCGTGGTTGCTTCGAACGCTTCCCCGCGGGAGATCGCTTGGCGGCCCTTGTACCCGGCCAGCACTTCGCTCAGCTTGGGGGACGATTTTAGCGGGGCACGTACAGGGGATTCCGTTGGGATGAACATCCCCACCGTCCGATTGCTTTGGATCAGGTACTCAGCGGCCACTCGCTTGACGTCTGCGGCTGTAACTTTTTCGATCCGATCTCGGTGCAGGAAGTAGAGCCGCCAGTCGCCGTAGGCTCGCCATTCACTCAGGTTAATGGCAAATCGGCTCGTGTTGGCGAATTGTCGTTCGCGTTGGGACTCCAGTCGCTGGATGGCGCGTTTAACCATAGCGCTGTCGACGCCGTCTTGGCCGACTTTTTCCATTTTTTCCAACAGGATCGTGCGGACTTTCTCAAGGTCTCCATCGAGGGGAACCTCGGAAAAGGCGAGTACCATCCCCGGGTCATGCCCTGCGATATCCATCGTGCTGACCGACGAGGCGAGTTTGGTTTCTACCAA
>JAYZCF010000164.1:0-5870 GCA_036338455.1 Planctomycetota bacterium | reverse complement strand
AATGCTTGGGATTTTTCCTCCGGGTGCCCTTTTGCGGCGTCGACAGGATGGCATGGTTAAGGACGAATCGATCGGGGACAAGAGGTTGAAATGGGTATCGCGATAGGTTGGAAGCTGGCGGTCCAGATAGGGTGGCTGCTGTCCATGGTTTCCTTGTACATGTACGTGGCCGATGCGCCCCAAGATAAGGGTGTCACCGTTAAAGGAGAAGTGGTTCAGGGAGAGCGGAAGGATTTGCAAATTGATCTTTCCCAGTTCCCGATCACGCTCAAAGAAGACGTTTACGATAAGTTGCCGACTCCCCGGTTGCCGGAAAATTGGGACGCGATGGACCTCGCGCAGAAGCAGGCATACGCCGAAAAATTTGAAGCTTCCGAGGCGGGTAAAAAAATGTTGGCCGAGCGAGAAAAAATACTTGCTCAGGCTAATGATTTTGATGTCATCTTGGAGAAGTCAGGCCAATTTGTTGTGTACGATGTGCCGCCTGGAATATACGAGTTGCGCGGGCGAAAGGATGTCAAAACAGGAGCGTCCACTTACGCTTTTGAAGTGTTCGGCCAGGTACTTGTCGGAGATGAGGTCGACGAGATCATCTTAGACCCGGTGATGATTTTAGTCACGCCGCTTTTTGAGCGTGGCCAGCCCGCGCCCCAAATTGCGGTGGAGCTTTTCCAGGGCCAACAGACGGTCGACAAATCCTTGCTGGATGGCAAACCGGTCTTCCTGATGTTCTGGTCTGCAGAATTCAGCCCGCCCAGTGTCGCGTTCCAACCCCAGGTCCAGGAGATGTATCTCGAGCTGAAGGAGAAGCATGGCTTGCAGTTGGTTTGTGTCAGCCTCGACCCTTCACGCAAAACAGCTCAACGGACGATCAATGAACGCCGTTTCCAGGGATATCACGGATTTGCGCCAGGCTGGGAACACCCGATGGTGGAAGCATTTGGTGTTCGGGCATTACCGTATTTCCTTCTGCTGGACGCAGATGGAAAGATTGCCATGACGCACCCGGAAATCCGTGAAGCGTTTGCCAATGGCCAGACGCTCGGGCAATTGGTGGAGCAGCGATTGACTGGACAGACGTTAGAAAACGAGGGGAAGCCCAAGAACCAGGTGGATGGTTCAGGTGGGTAGCTTGTTGGAAAAAAGGGATTATCTTCCCGTCACCCTGTCCCCTACTTATTCCGGTCTCGTTTCTTTCGGTATACTTGGTTTACCCCGTTTATCTGTTTCATGACCTGTTTTCCGAGCGGTGAACCTTGAACGATCTGCCTGCTAACGTCAACCGATTTTCCTGGCGTGATCTGTGTCCGTGGACCCTGCTGTTTCGAACACTGCCCGCCGCGACGAGTCTCCCTGTTCTGGTTTTTGCCTTGCTAGGTGTGGTGCTCACCCCGATTGGATGGGAAATCAGTGAATTTGTTTTTGTCAGTGATGAAATGCTTGAAAAGCAGCCAAGTCTGGCTGAGATGGTCAATCGTCAAGGAAGTCCCTACGCCGGTTTTTTCACCGAGGTCGAAAACGAAGAACGCACACTCGAAGCATGGGGCGATCAGATCCGAGGGCCTCAAGCTGTATTTCAAAAGCTGGTTCAGCCGTTTCGGTTGATGTTCGACAGCCATCGTTCCCTGAGAGAGTTTTACTATGCCTTGTCTGGTTCCGTCTGGACCATGCTGGTTTGGTCATTTTTTGGACTGGGGATAACGCGGGTCTGCCTGTTGAGATTGACACGGGATGAGCGGGTCGGGATCGACGATGCCTTTGAATACAGCTTCCAGAAATTCCCGACCGCCATGTTAGCTGTCAGTTTGCCCCTGCTCGCTGTCTTTCTTTTCTGCCTGCCGACATTCTTGCTGGGGCTGTTTCTCGGTTTCGATTTGGGGACGGTTATTGTCGGTGCGATCTGGGCGGTCGTATTGCTGCTGTCTGCGGTGATGGCCATTCTACTTCTTGGGCTGTTATTTGGCTGGCCGCTGATCATCTCAAGTGTGGCTTGTGAAGGTCAGAATTCCTTTGACGCCATGACGCGCGGATTTGCCTACACGTTTCAACGCCCTCTCAACTACCTGCTCTATGCTTTGGTCTCCATCCTGTTTGGAGGGTTCTGCTGGTTGATCGCAGCGCAATTCACCGAAGGCGTGATTCAACTCAGTTACTGGTCGACCAGCTGGGGGGCCAACCTAACTGCCGACGGACGGGCTGAGTGGATAGAGCAGGGGCAATCGATCATCCCGGGCGAGAATAGGGCGGGCGTCGAAGTCGGGGATGGAGCGAATGAAGCTGAAACGGGAGCGGAGACGAGCGGTGTTGTCGGGAGCAGTAGCCTGCAGATGGGCCGGAGTCTGATCGGTTTCTGGAACGGCCTGGCACGGACCGTTTGTGTTGCCTTCCTTTATGGGTTGTTCTGGTGTTTGGCCGCAGCCGGGTATCTCCTGCTCCGTCGGGATGTGGACGAAATGGAAATGGACGAAATATTTGTCGTGGATGAACGGCGAACCTATGATTTGCCGCCACTGAAGTCAGATGAGTCGGGGATTCCGCAGGTTCAGCCGCTCGATGAGAACCCGCCTGAAGAGGCGGTAGATAAGTCGGAAAACGAATGATCATCACGGATTCTGGAGATTGGCCGTGATGGGCAATGAAGGGTGAATCCTTTAAATTAATCGAATTCGACGGGTCGGTGTCGTCACCCGTTGCCCAGGAATCGAGGGTTGGTTGTTCATGTCAGAAACGGTTGCCGGAAACGGTGTCTCTTTGTTGAACCTGGTCAGCCTGTTTGGCCTGCTGGCGATGCTGGGCCTGGCCTGGTTGATGAGCTCTTATAAGAGCAGGGTCAATTGGAAACTGGTGGCGATGGGTTTAGGGTTACAGCTGACCCTGGCTGCCGTCCTGTTTCAATCTCAGAATTGGACCTTTGGAGGTCAATTCCCAGATGGGATCCTTTTTGCTGGGGTCGAGTTCTTTTTCCAGCAGATTACTCTCTACGTCGAAGAGGGAGCGGGCTTTGTTTTTCGAGCCAATGGGATTGTCGAGGGCAACCCAACGGATCCGATGACGTTGGTCAAGACCTTTGCCTTTGGTGTTTTACCCACCGTGATTTTTTTCGCCGCATTGATGTCGATCCTCTATCATGTTGGCATCATGACCCCCATTATCCGTTTCATGGCGTGGATCATGCAAAAGACACTGGGAACGAGTGGTGCCGAGAGCCTCGCTGCAGCAGCCAACGTCATGGTGGGCCATACGGAGGCTCCCTTGGTCGTGCGACCGTACATCGCCAGTATGACCCGTTCTGAATTAAATGCTTTGATGGTTGGCGGTTTTGCCACGATCACCGGTAGCTTGATGGCTGTTTTCGTCGCGCAAGGAATCAGCGCCGGGCATATTTTGACGGCTTGCATTATCTCGGCGCCTGCGGCCTTGGTGGTTGCCAAAATTCTGCAACCTGAGGTGGACCAGCCGGAAACCTTGGGGCACGTCAAAGCCGCCACCGAAAAGACAGCCACCAACGTCATTGAAGCGGCGGCGATCGGGGCCAGTGACGGTGTCAAGTTGGCCCTCAATATTGCTGGCATGTTAATTGCATTTCTCGCCTTGATTGCGTTGGCCAACGCCTTGTTGATCGGTCTGGGCAACCTGGTTGAAATGGCGATCAATCCGTTGCTCGACGCGGATAACCAAATCGATTTGGACTGGAGCCTGAACAACCTCTTCGCGCTCGCTTTTTATCCTCTGGCCATGATCATGGGAATCGAAACAGGCGATTGTTCGGTGGCCGGCCAATTACTCGGCAAGAAGATGGTCGTCAACGAATTTGTGGCCTACTTGGATCTCGGAGCGATTGTCAGCGAGATGGCGGCCGAGGGGGGCAACGCACCGCAAAAAATCAGCCACCGGACTGAGATTATTCTTACCTATGCTCTGGCCGGCTTCTCCAATTTTGGTGCGATCGGAATTCAATTGGGCGGGATTGGCCCACTGGCTCCCAATCGCCGCAGTGATTTGGCTCAGTTGGGTTTCCGAGCAATGTTGGGTGGCATGTTGGCTTGTTGTATGACGGCCTGTATTGCCGGCATGTTGTACGGCCTGCTGGGATAGAGCAATCTTTTTTTACGCTCGCATGGCTTGCCTTATGCGCCTCGATTGGGAAGGCTGGATCGGTCGAAGGAATTGGGTAGCAGTTCGGCGATTTTCCAGATCTGTGCACGGCTCAGGTTGTTGGCATCCGCACAGAGCACCCTGATCTCCTGGCCGAACTCGATAATGAATTCGCGGCACGCTCCACAGGGCGTGGCCAAAGGATCGGCCACCACGGCGATCGTGTCGAACTTGGTGTAACCCATTGCCACCGCGCGAACGATGGCTGTTCGCTCGGCACAAATTGACAAGCCATACGAGCCATTTTCAACATTGCAGCCGGTGATAATTGTTCCGTCCTGGGTGCGCAACGCGGCGCCGACACGAAACTGGGAGTAGACGGCATACGCTTTGTCCCGGGCCTCTTGGGCCGCTTTCAACAAAGCTTCATCATTGGGATGGATCATGAATTACTCGAATCGTGCAAGCACCAGGGGAGGGAGTTCCGGGGGGGATGGCGAGGTGACCAACGCTTCACTTACTAGGTTGACAGCGTGCTCGGCCATTTTCTCCGGGCAGTAAATTTCAGCAAGCGTATCTCCTCGACGGATCGGGTCACCCATTTTGACTTGGAATTGGATACCCACGGAGTGATCGATCTGGTCGCCCATATGTTTGCGGCCTCCCCCCATCTCAATAATGGCCAGGCCGAGTCGATCCGTTTCGATCTGGCTGACATAGCCGTCTTGGTGGGAAATGACCGAATGAGCTGTCCCCCGCGCGCGAGGTGCGTCCAGGTCGCCGCCCTGGCCCTGCACCATCTGCCGTAGTTTTTCCAGCGCTGCGCCGGTCTCGATACTCTGTTGTAAGGCTTGCCTTGCAGCGTCCTCGTCTGTCTGAGCGTTGGCCTCAATCAGGATCCGGCTGCCAAGGGCCAAGACCAGCTCCTGCAGGTCGGCTGGGCCGTTACCCCGCAGCAGTTCAACGGCTTCATCGACTTCGACCCCGTTGCCGATCATCTGCCCCAAAGGCTGGTTCATGTCGGTGACCAGTGCCTCCGTTCGTACTCCCAATTGTTTTCCCACATCGACCATCCGACTTGCCAGTTCTGACGCTTGCTCGACCGTTTTCATAAACGCCCCCGAACCACACTTGACGTCCAGCACCAGTGTATCGAGACCTTCCGCAATCTTCTTGGAGAGGATGCTGGCCGTGATCAGGGGGAGCGAGGGGACGGTGCCCGTAACATCACGAAGTGCGTAAAGTTTCTTGTCAGCCGGGGCCAACTCGGCGGTCGCCCCGACCACCGCGCAGCCATGCCGGTAGACCACCGCTTGGAACTCCTCGATCGACAATGTGCAGCGATACCCGTCAATCGATTCCAACTTGTCGAGGGTTCCACCGGTCGCCCCCAATCCGTGCCCGGAAACCCGCGGGACGTCGACGCCGCAACAGGCCAACATGGGGGTCAGGGCCAAGGAGGTCTTGTCCCCAATGCCGCCAGTCGAATGCTTGTCTACTTTCGGCCGACCTGGCTCCCAGCGAAGCGTCTCGCCGGACGCCACGAAACTGCGGGTTAGGGCGACCGTTTCGGCCAGCGTCATTCCCTGAAAGTAGACCGCCATAGCAAAGGCCGCGATTTGGTAGTCGGGGATTCTGCCCCTGGTGTAGCCAGCGATCAGCGCGTCGATTTCTGGGTCGTCCAGGTCCAGACCGTCCCGCTTCTTCCGGATTACCTGCGTTACATTCCTCGCTTTCGCCTGGCTGACAGGGAATGACCGAGGGTGGGCTTATCG
>JAYZCF010000163.1:0-5384 GCA_036338455.1 Planctomycetota bacterium | reverse complement strand
TCACCCGTGGGCAAAGGTCCTCGCGGGTCCACCACGCTTAGTGTCAGGTCGGCTACCGTTTGTACGGAGGTTACGCACTGGCTTGTAGCGGCGAGGTCGCCAGCACCGCGGGCCCCGACTTCGAGTTGAAGTTCCCCGGAGGTATTGAGCACAAAATTCAAGTCAAAGGTTTCTGATTCCCCAGGCTTCATGCTGCCGACTTGCCAGGTCAGGTCGGTTCGTGTCTGTTCGACACGGTCCAATCCGCCTTGGTACTCGACTCCGCTGGGAAGTGCCACGGCTGCCATCACGTCTTGAGCTAAAGCATCACCCCGGTTGGTGACGGTGACCTTGTATTTGGCATCCGTGCCGGCGTATTTCCTGGCCGGCCCTGTCAGTTTGACCTCGAGGTTGGCCCGTCTTACATAGACCTTTCGTTGTACCGACGTGGTCAGTTCACCGGTCGCCGAAGCGGTCGCCAGCAGGTCCAGCACTCCCGCCGTGCGGGCAAATAATTCGATTTGAAAACGCTGCGAGTCTCCCGGTGGAATGTTGCCGATCGTTTGGCTTTCTCCCCCCAGTGCTTCCGGTAATTTGATCATGACCTGTTCGGCTATCCCAGTTCCGGGGTTGCGGATTTCAACCTGATACACCGCTTTGTCCCCGTAGAGAATATCTTCCGGACCACTGATGGTCATTTCAAGTTTGGGTTGCGTCACGGCTACGCTGGACTTGACGGTCTTGGGCAAAAATGTCCACTCCACGCCCAGATCGAATAGCTCGGCCTTGCGGGGGGTGGCGGGGATACGGATCGTTTCTGTTGCGTTGCCGGAAACCTGGTCAAGCGTCCACACGATACGGGCCTGCTCACCACCATCTGTCAGCTTGAACAATCCGCTGGATGCGTCCAGGTTTTCGATGTCGACCCACAGTGGCAGGTGGATACCCACCTGAATGTTATTGGCCGTTTGGCTGCCAGTGTTGGAAACCTGTACCTGAAAACTGGATGCTTGGTTGATGCCGATCGTCTGAGGGCCAAAAGACTGGACGCGAATGGCGGGAGCCGAGAGTTCCATCATCGCCCGCGTTCGATTCGATTGCCCGAGTTTTAACGCCGTTCCTGTCTGCTTGGCCAATGGGAAATTGGAGGTGTTCGAACTGGGGAGCACTGACGGTTGGGTTTGTGGGACCTTTTTGGGGCTGGCAAGCGAGATGATTCGTGGCGACGTCTTCTGGGGGCCGTTGGATGGTGCGGCGAATTGGTTGTTGGGTGAGGTGGGACTTGCCAGCGCACCGGGGCCCTCTGTCAGAGGGAGTTTGGGTTGGGACGCTGCCGATTGATTTACTCGAGATAATGTGTCGGGCCGCGCGATCAGTGAAGATTGGGGGCCGTCGAGCAATGGTGGCAGGTTGGTACCTTGGGATTTGCCAGGCTCCTGGTAGTTGACCTGCTGTGCGGCAAATTGGGATCGCGCGGAGGCATTCGGTTGACTCTGATTGCCCTGCTCTTTCATGCCTCGTGGGGCGCTGGTCGCCAGCTCACTGGCGGTTGGTACAGTCGCCTTGACCGTCGGGATCGTCGTCCTTTCAGTAGCGGCGGGCGCCGTCGATGGGATCGTTCGAAGTGGCTGGTATCGCTGAGACGGTTGCTCCGGCTGCTGGGCTGAAATGGGGCCCAACATCGATGCTCCGTATAGGACGACCGTCAAAAGGAGGGTGAACCGGGACCACTGTCTATTGGAAGCGAACATAGAATCTACCTTGGAATGAGGGGCTATTCCTTCCCTCCAATGATCGACCTTAACGATTAGGTAGGATTAATCGATTACGAAAAATTCTCCGAATTGCAGATAGCACGCTAGCAGTGGCCGCCGCTGGATCGAATCAATCAGCGCGGTTAGAGAAATTCTTCCCGGCAGGGATGGAACATGTCGATCACGCGACATCGGGTAATCGCCCGGCCCGCGTGCGGCAGCTCGGATTTAAGGACGACCGTATCGCCGGGGTGCATCTGCATCTTGGAACCGTCGACGGTCAATTCAAACTCCCCTTCCAGTAGGTGGATCACCTGTTCGTGGTGATGTTGGTGTTCGGGCAATGACGCGTTTGCCTCAATTTCCCAGCAGGCAATGGTCATTTTCTCGGAATGGACGAACCGACCATGGAAACCGGGCATCACCTCGCGTGATTCCGATTCCCAGATATTGATGGCTTTGCTCATGAATTCCCTCGTTCCTGTCAGGCAGTTATCGGAAAACGGTCCGTTCTCTCACTTCGCACGTTTCCCTCGGCCTCGAGTTGGTTTAAGTTTTGTTCCGTTGAGGCATCGGGCGGCCTGTGACCACGGCGGTATTGCCTATTATTGGTTCCCGAACTGTCTCGGAGCAAGGTGGTGACCGGCGGGTTGGATCCGCTGCAGACCGAACCCAGGATCGGGATCAATCACTTCTTGAGAGTGGAATGCAGAGAATCAGATGATGTTTACCAAGTCCAAGTGTATGTGGGTCAGTCAGGATGAGAGTGACGCGATTTCCTGTCAGGTCTCCGAATACGAATGGCCGGAATTACCAGAGGGATACGTGCGGATCCGTGTCCATTACTCCTCGCTCAATTACAAGGATGCCTTGGCGGCGTCGGGGCATCCGGGCGTGGTGCGTCAACTACCGATCATTCCTGGAATCGATGCAGCCGGCGAAGTCTTGGACGGGGGGACGTCCGGACTCGACGAGGGGCAAGTTGTGATGGTGGCCCATGCCGAATTTGGGACGCAGTCCCATGGCGGATACTCGGAAATCGTCCAGGTCCCTGCCGAGTGGGTCAGTCCGTTACCGCAAAATCTGACGCCGCGCGAGGCAATGGCCATTGGTACGGCCGGTTTCACCGCCGCGCAGTGTGTTGAGGAACTGCAACGCCATTCGATCGAGCCCGACCAAGGCCCGGTGGTCGTCACCGGCGCGACGGGTGGCGTCGGGGTGTTTGCCGTGAAATTGCTGGCGAAGCTCGGTTTCGAAGTTCATGCCGTGACGGGCAAAGCAGATAAAGCGGATTGGCTTAAATCGAATGGCGCCGCGGAGATCCTGGCCAGGGCGGATGTCGATGACACTTCGGACCGTCCGCTGCTCTCTTCGCGCTGGGCCGGTGCGGTCGATACGGTGGGCGGTAATTTGCTGGCCACGGTTCTGCGTGGGGCCAAACCTTTCAGTTGTGTGACGGCTTGCGGGCTGGTGGCTGGTCATGAACTGAATTTGACCGTTTACCCCTTCATCCTGCGAGGCGTTACCTTGCAGGGAGTCGATACCGCCAACATTCCGATCAAACGCAGGCGTGCAATCTGGCAGAGAATTGCCACGGATTGGAGTTTCGACAACCTCGACGCGCTCATCAACGAAGTGGAACTGGACGGTTTGTCGGCTGCCGTCGATTCGATCCTGCAAGGGCAGGTGGCTGGTAGGGTCGTTGTCAAGCTCTGACCATGGTTCGGCATTTCCTGGCGGCCCTCGAGCTCGCCAACAGGGACTACTCAGAACGAGTCGCCAGCTTTATGCTGAAACGTTCTGTCGGGTCCAAGACCCGCTTTTAATGCACCCGCGAGTCTCTCTGTGTCGGATCGTCAAATCAGTTTGCGTGGCGTTCGAGTCCATAATTTACAGGATGTGGATCTCGATATTCCGCATGGCCAATTGCTGGCTGTTTGTGGATTGAGTGGCAGCGGTAAATCGAGTCTGGCTTTCGACACCCTGTATGCCGAAGGGCAGCGACGGTACATCGAGAGCCTTTCTCCCTACACACGCCAGTTCCTCGAGCAACTCGAAAAACCAGAGGCAGAGCGAATTGACGGCATGCCCCCGGCGATCGCCGTGCGCGCTGCGCGGGGAACGGCTGGCCCCCGGGCGACCGTTGGCAGTGCCACGGAGGTGATTGAATATCTCCGTCTGCTATACGCCAAGATTGCGAAAATACGATGCGATGCGTGCCAGTTGCCGGTCGGTCGGGATGATCCCCAGACGGTCAGCCGCTACCTGGAGACCTTGACCCCGGGTTCCCGATACCAGATCGCTTTTCCGCTTATGAACCAAGGGGGCGAAGCGGCTGAAACAGAGTTCTTGCTGGACGGTCTGCGGCGGCAAGGTTTTCACCGGTTGGTGATCGGGGAGCGGACTTGGGACTTGACGGCCTCGGCGGAATCGGCCGCAGACTTTCTCGAACGGGCTGAAGGTGAACCGCTGGTGATTGTCGATCGATTGACGGCCGGTTCGGCCGAGCCGGGCAGGATCCGTGAGTCCCTTGAGACCGCCTTTCAGTGGGGCGGCGGTGCGGTCCTGCTGGTTCAGCTGCAGGCAGAGGAGGAGGCAGCTGGACAGCGGGTCATCGACGGCCGGTTATGGACTAGTCGGCGGTTCAGTAAAAACCTCGTTTGCGGTCAATGCGACACGGTCTTCCCAGACCCGGAACCGAAACGCTTCAGCTACAACCACGCCTTGGGAGCGTGTCCGGAGTGCGAGGGATTTGGCAGTGTTCAACGGTTTGACATCGAGCGGATCGTGCCCGATCCATCGAAGAGTCTCCGCGAGGGGGCGATCGCTCCCTGGAATTCACCTTCCTACCGTCACGAGTGGGACGAGCTGATGGAACTGGCCGAAGATTATGCTTTGCCAGTCGATATTCCCTTTAGCCGTTTAAACGAGAAGCAGATTGAGCTGCTCTGGCAGGGTGTCCCCGAAAGGGATTTCGGTGGATTGAACGGTTTTTTTGCCTGGCTGGAGCGGCGCAAATACAAGATGCATTTGCGGATCTTTCTGAGTCGCTGGCGGACTTACGACCCCTGTCCAAGCTGTCATGGGGATCGGCTGAACCCGGGCGCTCTAGCATACCGAATCGGTTCTCAGAACTTGGCCGAGATGAGCCGTGAAAAAGTTTTGGACCTCAAGGAGCGATTGGACGGCCTTGTCCTCGAAGAGGAACAAGAGGAGGTGGCGGGACGCGTCCTGCAGCAGATCCGGGTGCGTCTCGGTTACTTGTGCGAAGTCGGGCTTGGCTACCTGACCCTCGATCGACCACTGCGTACCTTGAGTGGAGGGGAAACCCAGCGTGTGGCGTTGACCTCCAGTCTGGGTTCTCAGTTGGTCAACATGCTGTATGTCCTAGATGAGCCTTCTACCGGTTTGCACCCCGGCGATATGCAACCGCTGATCGAGGCCGTGCAACAGCTGAACCAGCGGGGGAACACGGTGGTATTCGTGGACCACGAGCCACAGATGATCGGGGCCGCTCAGCGGGTTGTCGAAATTGGTCCCGAGGCCGGTTCGGCCGGTGGCGAGGTTGTGTTTGACGGTAGCATCAAACAGATGTTGAGATCAAGGAAGAGTATCACGGGCCAGTACATGGCCGGCAAGCGGGGTGTACTG
>JAYZCF010000162.1:0-23206 GCA_036338455.1 Planctomycetota bacterium | reverse complement strand
TGCCGAAACCGTGGTAACCTCAGCTTCGACCTACGGACCCAAGAACGAGTCCTCCACTGTCGTTCAACCTGCTGAATTACCCAACAACTCAGAATCAGCCGAGAAACCACCAGTGATCTATTACGGCAAACCGATCTACGTGGAACCCAAAGAAAAGGAAACAAACAAATCGACCACCGGATCCAAGTCGGTTCTGACACCTTCGTCTGAAGAACCGACCGAAGCAAGCTCAAGCCAAACCGAAATGGCCACGGTCACCCCAAAGACGGAGCCTGCCAACGGGGTCGACAAGGTTGATAACCAATCACCCAAAGTACCGTCGGAAAAGACCGGGGAGCCTACGCAACCGACCGAGCCGGATGCCAAGCAAGAGATCGAGTCGGAGCAAAAGCTCAAAACCGAAGCGGCCGACACTCCACCCAGTCTGAATAATCCTCCCGAAAAGGACGCTCCCTAAGCGACGACCCCACATCACAACCGCATAGTGAACAACCTACCAACAGCTTTTCAACAGGGTGTCGGCGGTTCGAGAAAAATCATCCATTTGACCGTTGCCAGTTGGCCCGAGCCGGTTAGATTCTAGGAATTCCGTGAAACAGCGCTGCTTAAATTGACGGACCGGGATTGCTCGTGATCCCCCCTTGTTACTCAGGGCTACCAGCCAAGTCAGAAATCGAAATATTGGTATGAGCACGACCGAACAACCAACCCGATCATCGCCTATCGCCGACCAGAGAGTCGGGTTTGTTGGCAAGCTGGGGGGTGTCAACCGAAAGGAAGCCAGACGATTAGTACGCGATTACGGCGGCGTGATGGTTGACCCGGTGGATGCCACGGTCGACCTCATCGTCCTGGGGGCAGACGAGCTTCCAATCGGAGATTTTGAAGACCAAATCAATCCCGAAATTCTCGAAGCGGTCAGTGCGAGAAAGATGACCGTCATCTCGGAAACCGAGCTATGGCAGCAACTCGGCTGTGTGGAAGAAGAAGCGGACGCCAAAAGGCTCTACACGCCAGCCATGCTGGCTCACCTCCTCGACGTCTCGATCACCACGATACGACGTTGGCACCGACGCGGTTTGATTACCCCGTCACGGCAAGTGCACAAGCTACCCTATTTCGACTTCCAGGAAGTCTCTTCGGCAAGGAGAATCGCCAAGTTGGTCTCCGCCGGGGCATCACCCGATGCCATCGAGTCCAAACTGATGTCACTGGCCAACCTTTACCCCAACATTGACCGACCACTTTCCCAGTTGAGCGTGATCGTCGAAGGTAAAAACCTGCTTTTGCAACAGGGAGGTGGATTAGTCGAACCAGGCGGACAGAAGTTGTTCGATTTTGACACCGACCTAGTCAAAGAACAGGATACTGATAGCCCCGGGGTCCTTTCCTTTGAACCGGAACGGCAATCGATTGAACGCCTCAATACGCCGGACGAATTCCTGGAGCTGGCTATCCAGTGTGAAGATGACGACGACTTGGATGCGGCTGCCGAGGTCTACCGCGCTTTCTGCCTCGCGTTTGGCCCAGCACCGGATGTCTGCTTCCGCTTGGCCGAACTTCTTTACCAGCAAGGTGATTTGACAGGAGCTCGGGAACGCTATTTCATGGCAGTCGAACTCGATGAATCCTTTGTCGAGGCGCGGGCCAGCCTAGGCTGTGTGCTGGTCGAACTGCACCAATTGGAGCTGGCTTTTTCCGTATTTTCGGGAGCTCTTTTGCATCATGAAGATTACCCAGATGTTCAGTACCACATGGCAAGACTCCTCGACGAGATGCAAAGGTCCGAGGAAGCGGATTTGCATTGGAAACGTTTCCTGGCGTTAGCGCCCAAGAGTCCCTGGGCCAACGAGGCTCGTGAGCGGCTCGGCCTGCAACGCACAGACGGAAACTAGCCATGCGAATCGCTATCTTTGCAGCCGACGTAAATGACGCGGCTACACTGGTTCCGTGGGGAATCCGATTCGCGCGAGCGAACCATGGAGATCTGCTCGTCGTACTCGGGAAACGGGCCAAAGGGAAACCAAAATGGGAAGAGATCGAACTGCCGGCCGAACCCCTCGAAGACCCGCTGCTGCGGGGGGTGCAAGAAACAATCGAGGCAGAGCATCATGAATTCCCAACGCTTGAGATGCGGGATTCGGGGGAGATCCAAGGAGCAATCAACCCGCTAGAAGAACCGGCCGGGGAAACATCACAAACGTTGGAAATCCAAGTCCAACGAATCAAGGCAGCGGCTCCAGAACGTGAGTTCACCGAGTCAATTGGTAACCTGGATGTCGGTTTGCTACTCGTCCCCGCTCACGAACCGAGCAAGTCGCGCCGCTTGGAAACGGATTGGGAACAGCACCTGATGCGACATGCCGCGTGTGAGACAATGATCGTCCGTGGTCGGCCACCGGCTGGCCAAGCTCCCTTGGCAATCCTGGTCGTTTCGACCGGCGATGACGAAACGGACATCGCATTGCTCCGTGGGCTGCAGCTGGCGGGACGTGAGCCGGAGCGGGTCTCGCTCCTGTTTGTCAGTCGGCAAGTCGAACAGATTTCCGACGACTTGACGATCGAAACGGCCGTCGCCCAGCGGCAGTTTGATCGGCTGCTGCAAAACACGAAAGCCAAAACAGCAGGAATGCAAAAGACGGTCGTGGTCGATGAAAACTTGAATGCGGCAATCGAAAAACATTGCCTCACTCACCCCGTAGATCTGGTGATCATCGGCACGCGGAATCTGAAAAGAATTGAAAAACTACTGCATGCCAGCGACGCTGGCCATTCGACCTATGCACTGGCAGGGATTCGCGAAGGGGAGCCGCTGGTTCATCGTCTGTGGAAAGGGCTCCGCAGCCAGATCCGTCGGCGAGTCCCGCAGCTGCAGCGAGAAGGTCGAATCCGACTGGTGGAGTGGCTACAAACCAGCTCTCGTTTCGATTTTGATTTCGTGGCTCTGCTCTCGCTTTCCACCCTCATCGCGACACTGGGATTGATCCGCAACTCGACCTCCGTCGTGATTGGTGCCATGCTGGTAGCCCCCTTGATGACACCACTCATCGGAACGGGGTTTGCCCTGGTCCAGGGAAACGGGAAACTCATCAAGCATGCCACCCGTTCGATCTACCTCGGTTTCGCATTGGCCTTTGGCTTGGCTGTCCTCACCTCATGGTTCGTTCCTGATTTCCCCCTCCAGTCCGAGATACTCTCGCGAGGCGCGCCGGACTTACTAGACCTGATCGTCGCTTTCCTGAGCGGTGTGGCAGCTGCATACGCCATGGGCCGACCGAACCTGATATCGGCCTTGCCCGGAGTGGCGATCGCGGCCGCTCTGGTCCCGCCCATTGCTACTTCGGGCATCGGGGTCGGCCTGTGGATCGAGGAGCTGTTCTGGCCAAACGGAACTGAGACAGTGGCGAATCGTCTCGACCTAGCCCTCGGCGCGATGCTACTCTTTCTAACCAATATCGTTGCCATCACCTTGGGGACGGCCGTCGTCTTCTGGGCCGTCGGGATCGACTCGCGAGTTGAGGCCAAACCGGAAGATACGCGACGCCAGAGAATCTGGCCCCGTTATTGGTTTATCGGTTTCGTGATTCTCTCGATCGTGCTGGCAGGTCTGATGACTTGGCGTAACGGGATTCACCGATCCCACGAACCGCCTCCGACTTCGCAACCCGCAAAGATGCCAACCAGCCTGTCTGCACTCAGCCCCAA
The DNA here is from genome assembly GCA_036338455.1 of Planctomycetota bacterium. GTDB lineage: Bacteria > Planctomycetota > Planctomycetia > Pirellulales > Pirellulaceae > Mariniblastus. The sequence goes on along the minus strand of JAYZCF010000162.1, from coordinate 19,501 downwards.
CCGGGAGCCAGCGGCCCAATCGCCGGTGATGCCCGATTGATTCGGCTGAACGGTCTCAAGCGTTGGGCAAGAACGGTCTCAACGCCTGCCCGGTAGTATGCGACATCGACTCAATATTTCGGCTTTCCAGGACGAACTGTCGGCCGGCGGCTGAGAGCGCGAGACGGCGATCTCGGTCATGGACCAACGCCCTGATCGCCTCGTTCAAAGCCGTAGAACTTCCCGGCTCGAACAACACGCCCCCTGCAGAAGCTTTCAGTAGCTCGGGAAAACAACCGTGGGCTGGCTGGATGACAGGCAATCCGGCTGCCATCGCTTCCAACACATAAAGTCCTTTCGGCTCGAGAAAATCGGTCGGCACCGAAAACAGGTCCAGACTGGCCAGGAACTCCAGCTTGTCCGATCGTTCCAGCGAACCGAGATAGGTGAATTCACCCTCCAAGCCGGCCGCCACCAGCTTGTCAAATTGCTGATCAACATAGCCCCGATGGTGCGGGCCCAGCCAACCGGCCAGTTTTAGCTTCACATGTTCGTATTCCGTTTGTTTCCGCAATTCGATGAAGGCATCGACGAGGTGATGCAAACCTTTTTCGGGACAGAGACGTGCCAGGTAACCGAGATTCAATTCCCCCCGCTCCGGGCGGGTTGGGGTGAACGAGCGAAAATCCTCGACATCAATTCCGAGCGGAGTCACCTGAATCTTTGCCGGATCAATTTCAAAATAGTTTGCCATATAAGAACGAAAGAAATCGCTGTGAACGAGAAAGCCATCGACGCTTTCAGCAAGTTGCTTGATACGGAAAATGCATCGTTCACGATACGGTTCCGGCAGGCTATCCAAAAAGACATCGTCACCTTGCAGCGTGACCAGGATCGGGATCTGCAGCTGTCGCTTGATCTCAGGAATGCAGCCGCCAATCAACAGGTTACTGAAGAGAACCAAATCGGGATGCGCATGGCTCGCCAGCCAGTGGCAAAGCCGGCTAACCTCCTTTCGCTGATTCCCTTGCATACCCTGTAACATCGAATCCGACATCCGGCCCAAAGCCTGCGGATCCATCTCCATGGCCCGAGACGTAACTCGGCGAATCAGCCAAGGGCGGTCGAGAAGGCGATCCATTACGGCTGGAAGATGCCGCAACAGAGGGATTTTCTGTTGCAAGTAAACGTTAATGCCGCCGAAAAAAACCTGGTCGACGCTGACATCTGTTTCGTCCGTTCGGATCGGCGTATAGGTGGGAACCAACTGCAGATCCCATCCTTGACGACTCATGCCCCGCGCAAGCGTGTTATCGTGCATGCAACTACCACAGTACATGCCGGCAGCACCGGAGGTCAGGTAGACGATTTTTCCAGCGTTTCCAGAATTCATCAGACTGAAGGGTTCAACCGAAATCGTATGTTTATTTTCCTGGTTGTCGAGAAATCAATCCCGCAAGGGGCAGTCCCAACGTTGACCAACCCGATCTCAACACGTTATACGTCGAAGGAAACGACCGTCCACAAATGATCGCGACCGTTTCTGAACTAAGCCAATAATTGGGCAGCCAGCTGCTCCCGGCAACCCTCCACGATCGCACCGCTGACCTGGTCGGCCGTTTCTCCCGTCAAAGTCTCGTTGGGAGATCGCAAGGTAACGGATAGCAAGACACGCTTCTTGCCCTCACCATCTTTTTTCTCGTCCCGAAAAGTCTCACGGTATTCCACGTTTTCCAAAAGTTCACCAGCAGCCCGGCGAACAGTCGACTCCAACTCGGACCAGCGAACCGCCTCGTCGACGACAAAATTGAAATCGCGGGAAATCGGCGGAAAGGGGCTCTGGTTGTGGTGCAACGGAATCAGGACGGCCAGTGTCTCGAGTAAATCCAGTCGACATTCGGCGACGACAGCCGGGGAACGCAACTTGAACTGCCGCTTACCCAGGTCCGAAACCTGGCCAATTAAGCCGAGCTTGTCCTCACCCACCCACAGTTCCAACGCCAGATTGACATCCAGCAACGCATGGTTCAATGGGACCAGTTCGACTGCCTGATTCGGGTTCAGACGGTTCAGGATTTCCAGCAAGATCGACTTGACCTCGAAGAAGTCTCTACCACTGACCAACGAGACCATCGTCGGTTGTTCCGGAATTTCCTGATCCCCCTTCGGCAGGTAGACCTTGGCCGTTTCAAATAGCTCAATGTCCGTATTGGAACGGTATTCGTTGATACGGCGGGCCTCCAACAAGCTCGGAATCAAACTGCGTCGGATCCGATCGACCGCCCCAATGTTTTGCGACGCTTTTTCCAGCACGCCCAACATCGGTTGCGTGCTTACCAGAGCCGCCTCGTCCGTCCAAGGAGAAATCGCATCCGACCAGGGTTCGGGGACAAAACTGGCAGTTAAAGCCTCATCAAACCCGGCCCCGGTCAGAACATTTCGAACGCGCTCTAACACCCGGTCCCGCTTTGGAAGATACGAAGCCACCATCGGGACCTCAGCCGTGTCGGGAACTTTGTCGTAACCATAAATTCGGCCAACCTCTTCGACCAAGTCAATCTCCCGAGTCAGATCATGCCGCCAGCTGGGGGGAGTGGCCGTCACTGTTTCCCCCATTTGCCCTGTAATCTCCAGCCCCAGGTTCGTCAGGGTAGGGGCGACAAAATCGGCTGGAATCGGGATACCCAGAATCCTCTCCAACTCGGCCATACGAAGCGTAATGGGAGCGGGGGCTGCGACGGGCTGACCGACATCCACCAAACCAGGAGCCAATTCTCCACCAGCGATCTGAAGAATGATGTCGGCACATCGCAGGCTGGACCACACGAGTTGCTCAGGGTCGATGGAACGCTCAAACCGGAAAGAGGAAGGGCTATGCAAATTCAGCGTTCGTGCCGTATTGCGAACCGAAAGCGGATTGAAATGAGCCGCCTCAATCAGGATGTCGGTCGTCGACTCAGAGACTTCTGAATCTGCCCCGCCCATCACACCACCAATGGCCAACGCGGATGTCTCGTCGGCGATCAAGCACATTCCGGGCAACAGGGAATAATTGCGATGATCAATCGCCTCCATCTGCTCAGCCGGTTTCGGTTCACGGACACAGATCTTTCCACCGCTCACCTTGGCAAAATCAAAAGCGTGCAAAGGCTGCCCTGTCTCGAACATGACAAAGTTGGTCGCGTCGACAACATTATTGACCGAGGCAACGCCAATCGCCTTGAGACGCTCTACCAACCAGTCCGGGCTGGGACCAACCTGGACATTGCGAAGCAGACGAGCCGTGTATCGGTAACAGAGTTCGGGACACTCAATTTCGACCTGACAACTCTGCGAGACATCGGCACCATGGGTCGGCGGATCAAATTGTGGCAGAGACAACGGCAATTGATAGAGGACCGCGATTTCCCTGGCGACCCCGATATGGCCCAAACAATCCGGCCGGTTACTGGTCACTTCCAGATCGATCGCCTGATCCCCGTCGATCTCCTCGGTCCCTTCATGATTCAGCCCGGACATGGTTAACCGGTCAACCAGGTCCTCGTAATCCATCTCCAGTTCCACGTATTGGGAAAGCCACTTCCAGGAAACTATCATGACGTCTTGTCTTTACAGTAAAACTAACAAACACTCCCGCTCGATTTCACTCGACCCAGGCTCCCACTGCCGCAATATGTCAGGCCAGGGAAAGGCCCAACTTTGCGAACCTAGAACTGCCGAAGAAAACGAACGTCGTTGGTATACAAATAACGAATATCGGTGATTTGGTATCGAATCATGCACAAACGCTCTACCCCGAGGCCAAACGCGAACCCGGAGAACTCGTCGGGATCGTAACCGACAGCCGCAAGCACATTGGGATCGACGACGCCCGCACCCCCGAACTCAACCCACTTCCCGTTCCAGTAATAATCTGCTTCGACACTCGGCTCAGTGAACGGAAAGAAAGAGGGGCGAACCCGGACGGGAACTTCGTCCCCCAAATAACTTGTGGCAAACAGCTTGATCACAGTCTTCAAATCGGAAAGGTTGACCCCTCGATCCACCATCAGGCCTTCCATCTGGTGGAACATCGGAAAGTGCGTCGCATCGGCCGTGTCCGGCCGGTACACCCTGCCCAGGGAAATGATTCGGATCGGTGGTTGCTGCTTCTCCATCACGCGGATCTGCACCGTGCTGGTCTGCGTCCTCATCAACAACGGATTGTCACCGAGAGCGGGCGTCGTATTCTTGGCCGCAGCAAGGTAAAAGTTATCCAGGGGATCGCGAGCCGGATGAATATCCGGAATATTCAATGCCTTGAAATTGTGCCAATCATCTTCGATCTCGGGTCCTTCGGCGGGCGAGAAGCCAAGCCGACCCATAATATCCCGCAGCTCATTGATGGTCTGGGTAATCGGGTGCAACCTACCGATGTTCTGACGCGGACCAGGCAGGGTCGCATCCACACTCGGGTCGCGTTCCGCCCCCACAGGACCAGCAGCTAGACGTTCGTTGGCTTCATCAAACGAGGATTGGATTTCCTGTTTGACCTCGTTCAATTTTTTTCCGGCCAACGGTTTGTCATCGCGATCGATCGTCCCGAGCTGCTTCTGGACCGCCTTCAAACGGCCGTTCTTGGCGCCCAGATATTCCACTCGAGCCGATTCCAGTTGTTCCGTATCCGAGGCGCCCATGAACGAGTTGCGGGCAGACTGGGCGAGACTATCGAGTTGATCAATAAATTGTTGAAGTGACATGGCCTGTAATCGAAATCCCAAAACGACTTGTTTAACTTAATCGCTCCACGGTTTGGCCGAGTGTTTCTTCTGTCCACAAAAAAAGAGGAAAGACCTCGGCCTTTCCCCCATCTTAGCATTACTGAACGGTCCCCGGCGATACGCCGTCGTCGGACTAATTGTCCAAAGCCCCTCTCGCTGTTTCGACAATGGAATCAAACCCGGCCGGATCGCAAACGGCAATTTCCGCCAAAGATTTTCGGTCCAATTCAACTCCCGCTTTGAGCAGGCCATGGATAAATTGGCTGTATCGCATATCACGTGCACGACAGGCGGCACTGATCCGCGTGATCCAGAGGCGACGAAAATCACGCTTGCGGACCTTGCGATCGCGATAAGCGTAGACTCCAGCCCTGAGCAGCGTTTCCTTGACGGTTCGCAACAGGTTACCACGCCCACCACGATAACCTTTTGCCCGCTTAAACAGACGGTTCTTGGCTCGATTGCGAGCCGCACCTTTTCTCGTTCTCATTTGATTTCCTTCAGTGCGTCAGGCCCCAAGTGCAACTTGGCGTTTACTTGGCGTTTGTTACCCACGAACTTGAATGGCAGCAAAAATGCCGCGGCTAAACGAAGCGAGCAACCGGCGTTCGGGTGCTCACAGAATCAGTTGCTGTATTTGCCCAGTGACTGCTGAACTTTTTGCTCCATGCACTCATCCAGAACCACCGTGCCGCGCAAGTTTCTCTTACGCTTCTGGCTAACGCGAACGTTGCGGTGACTTGTTCCGGCAGGGCGATGCTTCGCCTTGCCTTTAGCCGTCAAGCGGAATCTCTTCTTGATACCCTTGTGGGTCTTCATCTTGTTAGACATGGAACCTGCAGCTTTGACTGAAAACGTAAATCTTACTTGACGGAATCGCGGATTTTACGTGGAAACGGTCTCTGGTTGAAGGGGATTTATTGGAAATCAAAAAATTGATTAAAATCTGGGCCTCCCAGGCGGCCTTCTGGGATGGGATGGGCGGAATCTTTGCCGATGGTCTCGAGCAGACCATGATCTTGGCTAACGAAAACCTTATCTCATCTTACCAACAGCTTAATGTCTTGGGCTGGCAACCGTGGCAGATCCGATGTCCTCGACTGCCTGCAAGTTGAAAAAGAGGGCGGAAACTGACGTGCAAGTCGGTTTTTTTCAATGTTTTTGCGGGTTGGAACGACCTTCGGAAGCCGGACCAAAGCAGATTTTGACAACAAGCGGATAACAAGTAGTTATAAAGAACTGTGCCTTGGCTCACACAAGCGAGACACAATTGCTATTGACAACGACGGGGATGGCTCATTTTTTTGCAAAAAACCGTGGCTTACAGCCTCAAAGAGCCTGAAAATGACGATTTCTTGGAGCCGCCTCAGGGACGAAGCCAACCTGAGTTGGGAAAAAAAAACGACCTTAAGGCTTGTTTATGGTTTTTTTCATTGCAGGGTTGCATTAACACGTTATTAGAATAAACTTTATGAAGAATTTGAGTATTTTCGCGGAACCTTAAATAGTCATCCATCGAATTTAGACGTCCCGCGAAGCATTTGTTTTTTCCTCATTAAGGGAGTGTTTTATGTCAGTTTCTCGCAAGGGTTTCACCCTGGTAGAACTTCTGGTCGTAATCGCAATCATCGGTATTTTGATCGGTATGCTTTTGCCAGCGGTTCAACAGGTTCGTGAAGCAGCACGTCGTACAGACTGTGCAAACCGAATTCGCCAGTTGGCCATCGCGGCTCACAACTACCACGACGCTTACAAGCGTCTGCCTCCAGCGTCTTTGTGCCACTCAGGTGCTTCGAACTGGGGTCAAGAGTTCTTGAACTCTTCTCACGAAGATTACTACTGGATGAACCAGCAGAGCTCGGCTCTGACTCTGATCCAGCCGTTCATGGAATTGCAAGCAGTTGCAGAACTGTACGATCCGCATGCACATGACTTCCACCAGAACCTGAACACGTACACCGATGCCAATGATCAACCGGTTTACACCATGTATCCGAACATCATTGATCACTGGACATTGGCTTACATGGAAATCCCCCACTACGAATGTCCTTCGGACGTTATCAACGACACTCGTGCACGAGCTGTTGGTATTGTCGCTCCGGTATACGTTGGTGGTACTCCTGGTGACCTCAACCAAGACTACGTCGGTATCCTGACTTGGTACTGGCCTTCTGATCCTTCTGGCGAAGGCCGAAGTGATGAAGTTGGTCGAACCAACTACGGTTCTATCCTGGGTGCAAGCTCGGGTGGTCGTAACCGTACGAACGGTACTGGTAATGGTGAACTGGCTGCTTACGCTGGTTGCATGACTCCACGTGAAAAAGAAGCTCTGGAAACTATTCCTGACGGTTCTTCTAACAGCGCTATGTTCGCCGAAAACATCGGTACCATCGCTATGAACCCAGCCAATGGTATTCCTGACCGTCAATCTACTTGTATGTGGATCACGGGTGCCTCTATGCGTGGTCGTGGTAGTGTTGGCTGGAAAGCAGTTCCGCCTCTCGGATACGGCGTTACGCCTAACTATCCGAACGGAAACGATCCTCGCAACACGATCTTGGGTAACTCCAAGTACGCGAAAGCATGGGGAACCGGTTCTATGCACCCAGCTGGCGTTAACTTCGCCTTTGCTGACGGTGCGGTTCACAACCTGCAGCGGTCTACCAACTGGCAAACCTTGTACGCCGTAATGGGCTCGCGAGATGGTCAGATGGACTTTGACATTGAAAACTAAGTTGATTTTCGACATAGTTTAAAAGCGGGGTGTGCGTTTCGCACACCCCATTTTTTAATACTTTTTTCGAGGTGGGAATTCACATGAAGACATTTCAAAAGATCCTGACTGCCTGCTGCTTGGCTCTGTTTGTTGCCAGCGTATCGGCCTGCTCCGGCGGCCCTGGCGAAATCAAGAAAGTTGATGAAGCTGACCGCACCTTGCCTCCGGCAGCGGCCAACAGCAATATCAATCCGGATGACCCGAACAGTGGCACCAACGCTTCTTTTGAATAAAGAAGCAAGTAAGAGTAAAAACCAAAAGAAACGCGCAGCTCCCTAGCCGCGCGTTTCTTTTTGCGCGCTCTCTTTCTATCGGGGAAACCTGATTGAATCCGATCGGTTCGGCCGGTTTCCCACCCTTTTTGCCCCGTTCCTGACGGCTAAACTGCTCTGGCCCGATTTGGGCAAAAACCATATTATTTTCTTCGTTGAACTATCTTCTGTTGTCCATTGCTTTGGAAAAGGATGCCTGGCAATGAAGCGATTATACGAGCTTGCCAATCACGTCTCAGGTCACATTTTGGGAGATCCGGAATTCGAGGTTACCGGTGCCGCCAGTTTGAGCCAGGCGATCTCATCGGAAATCACCTTCGCCACCAATGAGAAACACTTTCTCCAGTTTTTAAATGGTCAGGCAATGGTAGCCGTGGTTCCCCAAGAGCTGGAGTTGGACGAAACGGCTCTCGGATCAAAATCGGTAATCTGTGTCGATGCTCCAGAAAAATCATTTACAGAAATCGTGCAACTGTTCCGACCGGCCGTCCGTCGAAAACGAATCGGTGTCAGCCCGCAGGCCTTTGTTAGCCCAACGGCTGAAATTTCAGAGGACGTAGACATCCACCCAGGTGCGCACATCGCTGACGGAGTTAAGATCGGTTGCGGCACAGTCGTGTTTCCTAATGTCACCATTTTGGAAAACACCGTGATTGGTGCCCATGTCAAGATCTACCCGAATGCAGTGCTTTATGAAAACACTGTGGTTGGTGACCGGGTCATCATTCATGCGGGCGCTGTGCTGGGCGCTTTCGGCTTTGGGTATCGTTCCAATGAAATGGGACATACGCTCTCAGCGCAGCTGGGGAACGTTGAGATTGAATCGGATGTGGAGATCGGAGCCAACTCGACAATTGACCGGGGAACATATGAATCAACCCGGATCGGCCAGGGCTCAAAAATTGATAACCAGGTAATGATCGCCCACAACTGCCAAATCGGCGAACAAAATCTGATCTGTTCGCAGGTCGGCATTGCCGGTAGTTCGACAACGGGTAAGCGGGTTGTGATGGCTGGCCAAGTCGGAGTGGGTGACCATCTTTCGGTCGGCGATGAGGCAGTCCTTTGTGCTCAATCCGGTGTGATGCATCACCTGGCAGGCGGTCAGGTGTTTGCTGGGGCTCCCGCCGTCCCGGTTCGAGAGAGCATGCAAAGCCATGCTCTCATTGCCAAGCTGCCCGAGATGCGGAAGAAAATCAAGTTCTTGGAAAGGACGATGGAACGACTGGAGCTGAATTCCGCCAAAGATTCCTTCGACACGGCCGAAACCAAATCTGCATGTCAAGATGCGGCCTAAATCGGATCTTAGTAGCCAAGGATGTTAAATGGCATGAATTCCGTAGAGACGAATCATCGAATCGGCCTGGTGGCCGGCTGGGGGCGTTTTCCGGTCCAGGTGGCTAAGGCTTTAAAGGCTTCCGGCTATCGCGTCTATTGCTGCGGCATTTACGGCCACGCCGACCCGAAACTCGAGGAGATCTGCGACGAATTCGCTTGGTTCGGGATGGCCAAAATGGGAGCTCAAGTCAGATTTTTGCGACGGCACAAAGTCCAATCGGCGACCATGGCAGGCAAGATTTTCAAAACACTCCTGTTTCAGAAATTTCATCTACTTCGGCATCTTCCCGACTGGCAATGTCTCAAACATTTCTACCCCGTCTATTTCTCGAAAAAGAAGGACAGGCGGGATGACACCTTACTCTCCATTGTTACCGATCTTTATGCATCCAACAGGATACAGTTCTCTCCCGCGACTGATTACGCACCGGAGCTCCTTGTGAAAAACGGAATACTGACAAAAAAATCTCCCTCCCAATCACAATTGCTGGACATCAAATTTGCTTGGCAAATGGCCAAGGAAATGGGCCGACTCGATATTGGACAATCGGTAGCCGTCAAAGGGAGGGCTGTTCTGGCGGTCGAGGCAGTGGAAGGGACCGATGACTGTATTCGTCGTGCGGGACAGCTCTGCCCGGCTGGTGGATTTACGGTTGTCAAAGTCTCCAAGCCACAACAAGACATGCGATTCGACGTCCCCACCATTGGTGTGGGTACCATTCAAACCATGAAAGATGCAGGCGGCAGTGTCTTGGCTATCGAGGCCGATCGAACGATCGTCTTGGATCAGTCGGAACTGGTCGCGTACGCAAATCAGGTGGGCATCACAGTACTGGCAATGAACTCCCCCGATACCAGCATTTTCGGGGAGGCTGCTTGAAACTCCCCCATCGCTTCACCTCTGTGTTCGCTTTCCAAGATTTGCTGAAAGCGGCAAATCATGCCGTCACAGACTCATAAAAAACTCGGGCAACCGCGTATTCAACTGCCCCCGCGTAATCACCATCGGGAACGTCTCACGTGCCCGTTTTAAGGTCTCGACATTAACATGTTGGGCAAACAGCACGGACTGATCCAACAAATCTGCGTCGGACAGCACCCCGTGGAGTTCCTGCAATTGCAACTCGGGCGTTTGCAGATCGACCAACACGAGTCGGATCTCATTTTCGCTAACAATTTCTTGCAAACGCTGAACCGTGGCAGCCTGTTTCAATACATGATCTTGCGGCATAGCAGACCGAGCGTTGGACAGAATCATTAAATCACGCGTCAAAAAAACAACCATTAGATCGCTCCTGGCCCTCGCATTTCAGGGCTGATCTGGATCGCCTCTTCCAGGTTCAACACAAATATTTTGCCATCACCGTCTGTACCCCGACTGCCCGTCTTGGCGACGTGTTCAATAATTTCCAGCGTTCGCTCCAAGTAATCGTCGTTAACAGCAATCTCCAGTGTGATTTTACGCAAAATGTTGGTCCGATATTCCAAGCCCCTGTAAATCGGCTCGCGTTCCACATGTTTGGCAAATTCCTGAGAATCACAAATCGTGATCCGTTCTACCCCGGCGTGGACGAGCGCCTGCTTGACGGCCCTTAATTTCGTCGGCTGGATAATGGCAATGATCAGTTTCATCTTACAAGAGCCTTCATCTGTCAAATCGGACCCCGCCAAGGAGCCAAGAAGAAAAACCGAGGGACGATTTGATAGCATAATTACGGCCGACTGCCTACGGCCGAGAAAAACCTTGGAAATGGCGTTGAAGCTAACTGCCCATTATTGGTAGCCTTCGCGGCCTGAAAATTTCAGCCCGCATCAATCGCCGAAAAGGTGGCGATCATTCAATACCGAAATGGATCGATCTATCATAAGGAAACCTCGACTTGGTTCACACGACAAAACACGCCAACTGGGCATGGGTGTTGCTTGGAATCGTCTCTAGCTTTGCCTTGCAAGCCGAGGTAGCGGGGCAATCCGATGAAAGCGAACCACGCCTGGCAGCCCGTTACCATGTTGAAACAGGAACCAATCGCGGTTACCTGATCGTGAAAGCGGAAATGCCTATTGGCAGCTATATCTACGGGATTTACCAAGCCCCAGACAGCCCCTGTTCAAAAATTGAAATAGGTCAATCCAATCAATTCAAGGTCCTTGGCAAATTCAAGGCTGATAAAAAAGCCCAAGTAATCGCCAAGGATCCGGTATTCGAATCGAGACTGGAGAAATATTACGACGTTGTCCAATTCTATGCACCCATAGAACTGGCGGATCAAGTGGACCCGTCGAAAATCAAACCAATCGTCCGTTTTACTGGTCAGGTCTGTTCGGACGAGGGGTATTGCATTCCCATTCATGGAAAGACCATGGCGGTCAAGTTCATGGGATTTTTCCAACGGCAGGCAAAGAAGTCGAGTCGCCAGCCTGCAAAATTCCGGGAATAAAAAGGGGAAGGAACAGCTATTCAATAGGGCCACGTGGTTGCCCACGCGTATCGCTCACCAATATCCGTAGAGTAAACGTCATAATATTGATATAATGTTCTGGCGAAAAGAATCTGGCAGTCATTGCCAGGCGAGATCGTGGTGAGGGCAGGTTAGTCGAAATGGAATTACCAGAGCAGTCAAAATCACGAATAGCCGGCTGGATGAAGTCGGCTGTCTCAATTTGCATTTTTTCGTGGCTGGGCTCCGCCGCATTTTTGCCGACAGCGCCGCTGTTGGCCCAACCCGATCAACCCGGGGGACTCTTGTTTCAGGAAGAGTTTCAGGATCTACCCGGGTTTGGTGGTGGTTTTGACGGGCAACCCGAATACACGTTCAGCGGCGATTTTACCTTGAATGAGGCGAGCCGCATTGGCAACCTGAATATCACGCTCGATATCAAGCCGGATTGGCACGGCTACTCGCAGAAAAAACTTGCGGGCCAGAAACCGACTAAGTTCACCGTTACCCAATCAGATCAGTTTCAGGTTACGGGGCCTTTTGTTCCCAGCGTAGACCCGATTCAAAAACAGAATGTTCTGGACGAGCCCGTAGAGGAATTTTCAGGGAGTGTCACGTGGACGGCCCCGATCGAACTGGCGGCCGGGGTTGACGAGAAAACCCTCGAAATCAAAGTCCGCGTAAGTGGGCAAGTTTGCAATGACAAGGCGGGCTGTATCCCGTTCGATCCCGGGCTGGCCACCGTAGAAGCCGCCTTCCTCAAGTACGTAGACGTGGCCAAGAGCGCCGGCGAAACTCGTTTTCGGGCGCCCAACGGGCACGCTGAGATTTCGGGGGAACTGGTGCAGTCCAAAGTCGCACCCGGCGGCACAGCACAACTCAAAATCACCGCCACGATGGACGCGGGATGGCATATCTATCGCTTGGAAAAAACGAAATCGGAGGGACGGTCCAGCATCCCGACGATGATCTACTTTCCTCGGAAATTTGGGTGGGTCACCAGCTGGCCAACCGCCTCTTCCGAACCGGCCAAGCATGAGTTTGGGCTTGAAGACGAGCCGTTCCAGTATTACCACGAAAACCAGGTCACGTGGACCATGGACTTGCTTGCTCCCGCTGATGAAAAAGGCGATTTCACGCTGGATGGGGTCATGGTCTACCAGGTCTGCGATGAAATGTGTGACCGCCCGCAAACCGTTCGCTTCCAGGTGCCGATTACGGTCACCGATAACCCGGAACCCGGTGAACCGGTTTCCCTCTCTTTCGAGCCGGACAGTACCAGCACGGCCAAGGTCAGCCAAGCGTCCCAGACTTACTGGCAGACGGTTGACGCTGGCAATGAAGTCGTGCCGGAAATTGAATTTCCAACCTTGGTGACCTACCTCTGCATGGCTTTCCTCGCCGGTTTGATCCTGAACGCAATGCCTTGCGTCCTGCCAGTGATCGGCTTGAAGATCATGTCCTTCGTGCAACAAGCGGGGGAGAGTCGCTTCCGAGTTTTCATGCTGAACTTGGTTTTTTCACTCGGCTTGATGACCGTTTTCTGGGTCTTGGCCACGCTCGCCGCATTTTTCGGGATGGGGTGGGGAGATTGGCTGACCAAAAGCATGACCGGTTCGATTATCATCACGGCCGTCGTATTCGCCTTTGGATTGAGCATGCTGGGTGTTTGGGAAATACCAATTCCCGGTTTGTCCGGTGGTGCTGGGCAAATGGCAGAAGAAGATGGCTTGCTAGGAGCCTTTGTCCTGGGGATTCTGACCACGGTCTTGGCAACCCCCTGCACAGGCCCCTTACTCGTACCTGCCACCACGATCATTGCCGGACAACCAGCCTGGATCGCTTACATCGTGTTTACGTTTCTTGGTCTGGGCATGGCCTCCCCCTATCTGATGATCGGACTCTTTCCAGTCGCCATCAAATGGCTACCCAAACCCGGCGCCTGGATGACTACCTTCAAACAGATTACTGGCTTTGTCTTGATGGGAACGGTTGTTTTTCTCCTAGCCTCATTCACCGAGGAACCGTGGTCCGAGTACATGGTGGCGTTGATGACCTGTCTCCTGTTTATTGCACTTGGTTGCTGGTGGATCGGTAGAACCTCCCTAGCCGCCGAGCTGCCGGAAAGAATAAAAGCCTGGAGCTGGGGGATTGGGATCCTGGCCGTGGGGACCGCGCTCTCCTTTAACTTCCTTGTGCCCCCCAAGTATGAACTGAATTGGCAGGAGTTTACCAAAGCGCGCTTGGGCGAATTGCAGGATGAAAGCAGGATCGTATTCATTGACTTCACAGGCCCCAACTGAGCGACCTGCGACCTGAACGAGGCAGTTGCCTTAAACGTACGTAAAACCCATGATTTTTTTGCCAAACACGATATCGTCGCCCTCAAGGCAGACAAGGCGAAATCGGCCGAGGTAGAAGAGCAATTGGTCGAACTCGGAAACAGCCAAAAAGCGATTCCGTTTTATGCAATCTACGCCCCCGGACTCGACAAGCCAATTACGTTTTCTGGCTTGATCACATCGAGTGGGGTGATCAAAGAGCTAAGTCAGTTCACGCAAGCGAGATCGGAATCGGCCAGTGCGACTTCACCAAAAGTAGCCCCGATTATTTCCTCGGCGGCGGCCAATTAAACCTGGTTTTCAAACGTCCGTGATCCGCACCGTCCAAGGTCCGTTGCGACAGTATTATCCGCTCACTGGTTCTTTACCGTAACGGATTTTTCACCCGCCGTGACCGATCCGATCACCCAGTTTTTCAAACCATTGCGATCGAGCAAACGACGAATCATATCGGCGTAGTAAGGGCTTACGATCACCGCCAAACCGATGCCCATGTTAAACACACGGAACATCTCATCGGTCGCAACGTTGCCATTCTCTTGCAACCATTCAAAGATAGGGGGTCTTTCCCAGCTCGAAGCGTCGATCTCGACCTGCACCCCTTCGGGCAAAATCCGTTCGATGTTCTCGGCCAAACCGCCACCGGTAACGTGGGCGATTCCATGGACCACACATTTCACCTTGTAGTGATTGAGGACTTCCCGAATGGCCTTGGCATAAATCACTGTCGGCTCCAAGAGGACATCCTCAAACGTCTGACTCTCATTAAAAGGCTCGGAAAGCTTCTTGCCAGCCGCTTCCAACACGATCTTTCGCACGAGGCTGAAACCATTGGAATGAATGCCACTCGAGGCAACACCAATCACAACATCATCAGCGGCAATCGTCTTGCCATCAATCAAGTGCTTCCGTTCAACTACGCCAACACAAAAACCCGCCAAATCATAATCACCCGGCTGATAGAGATCAGGCATGATGGCTGTTTCACCACCTAGCAAGGCACAATCAGATTGCAAACAACCATCACTGATCCCACGCACAATCTGCTCCAAGACGACCGGGTCATCGTGACTCATCGCCACGTAGTCAAGGAAAAAGAGAGGTTCAGCGCCACAACAGATGGCGTCATTGACACACATGGCAACCAGGTCGATACCCACTGTGTCACTGCGACCCGCCAACTGGGCCAACTTGAGTTTGGTGCCAACTCCGTCGGTACAAGCAACCAACATCGGGTCTTCATAATTTCGACGGAAGAGTCGATTATAGAAATCGAGTTGAAACAGACCGGCAAAGCCGCCGTCCAGCGGTCGAACCCGGGGGGAGAATGTCCGGTGCATTAACGACGGAAGCCGCTTCATGGCTTCATTATAAACGTCGAGATCGACGCCGGAATCTTTATAGGAAAGACCGCTCATGGGCAAATTGGAGAGACGAACGACGGTGACGGGTGAAACCCTCATTTTCACCCATGACCCATTTAACAGCAACCGCCTAAGGGCGATCACATCAACATTCGGCGAGAGTTCAGAGGAACCTGCCCAGCGACGCCGTCAGCCGCAAAAAAGAACGCCTCACGTCCAGAGCCGGGCGGGACGACCGATTGCAAAATCTGGGGAAATCGAACAGGGTAAAGGTCTATGGGCCTCCAGCAAAACGCAAACCAATACAACTATTCCCTTCCTTACGGCGCTGTTTTAGAGCCTGAAGGTGTTCGATTCTCGGTTTTCAGCCGAGAAGCAACCCAGATGAGACTGTTACTTTACGACCGGGTGGAGGATCTGGAACCATCCGAAATTATTGCCTTTGACCCTTTGCACAACCGCTGGGGCGACATCTGGTCCCTATTCTGTCCTGGCCTGCAGGCTGGCCAGCTTTACCATTTTCAGGCAACAGGTCCAGAAGACCCCGAAAACGGTTTGAGATTTCAGGCGGAGGCCAGGCTCATCGACCCGTACGCCAAAGCCCTGGCGGGAGAGTTTCAGCCTGCACCCGACACGATCATCCGCCCACCCAAGTGCGTGGTTGTTGACGACCATTTTGATTGGGACGGAGATCGGCATCTAAAGTATTGCATGTCCGAAACAGTGATTTACGAACTTCATGTTCGAGGGTTTACACAGCATTCCAGTAGTCAGGTGAGTCGTCCCGGGACCTACCTCGGCCTGATCGAAAAAATCCCCTATCTGAAATCACTGGGGGTGACTGCTGTGGAACTGTTGCCCGTGCATGAATTCCCCATTCGCCAGTTTGATGGTTCCCGGAGCGCTCGGCAGAATTACTGGGGCTATGATCCTCTCGCATTTTTTGCACCCCACCGCGGTTACGCCTTCGACCGGCAACCGGGAAGACAGGTCCAGGAATTCAAACAGATGGTCAAAGCCCTTCACGCTGCCGGCATCGAGGTGATTCTGGACGTCGTATTCAATCACACGTGCGAGGGGAATGAGCTGGGACCTGTTCTCAACTTCAAAGGACTGGCCAACCCGATTTACTACATGCTGGAATCCGACCGACGGCATTACCGGAATTTTTCCGGCTGTGGTAACACGGTCAACGGCAATCACCCGATCGTCCGCGAGATGATTTTCCACTGCCTGAGGAACTGGGTCCATAATTACCATGTAGACGGATTCCGGTTTGACTTGGCTTCCATTTTAAGCCGAGACCGGGAAGGAAACTTGGTTCCGAATCCACCCTTGGTTGAAGCGATCAGCGAAGATCCGCTGTTGGCCGACACGAAGATCATCGCGGAGGCTTGGGATGCCACAGGTGCCTATCAAGTTGGCAGCTTCGGCGACGGCCGATGGGCCGAATGGAATGGCAAGTATCGGGATGATATTCGTGGCTATTGGCGGGGCAATTCGACAACTCGAGGTGCCTTGGCAACCAGGCTGTCGGGATCCTCAGACCTATACCAAGACGATGGCCGAGCCCCGTTTTCCAGCATCAATTTTATCACGTCCCACGACGGTTTCACGCTCAACGACCTGGTCTGTTATCGAGACAAACACAACTGGGCCAACGGTGAAGAAAACCGAGACGGAGAAAACCATAACCTCAGTGATAATTTCGGCATCGAAGGGCCAACCGACCAACCCCAGATCGCAGCGATCCGGCAACGGCAAATAAAAAACCTACTGGCCACCCTACTACTCAGCCAAGGGGTACCCATGTTAGTGGCGGGCGATGAATTCCGTCGAACTCAACAAGGCAACAACAATGCTTACTGCCAAGATAATGAGATCTCCTGGATGGACTGGTCACTGGAACAAAAAAACCCAAACCTTGTCCACTTTGTGCAGGGCCTGATCCACTTCCGACGAAAACAACCGACCATTCGGCGGCTCGATTTCCTTACCGGTCAACCTCAAGCGGACGGGAAACCAGATGTCCGCTGGTTCAACCGATTTGGTAATGAAGTCGACTGGGATAATCAGGACGAATTACCGATCGTCTGTTTGCTCAAAGCTCCGTCACAGCAGATGGACCGAGAGCGTCGCGGCCGAAATCTTCTGTTCCTCTTCAATAGCACGAGCGACACGAATCAGTTCTGCATGCCACGGGCCGTACAGCAACTCTCGTGGAACTTGTTTATCAATACAAGCCTGGAATCACCAGATGACATTTACCCCGATGCAAACGGGCCAGGACTGCCAGAAACAATTGACCTGTGCGAAAAATCTCTAGCCGTTTTCGTAAGCTAAGAGGTCTCAAAAAACTGCGGGGATTGTCTCTACCCCACAAGTTGCCACGATCCTAAAATGACCGCATGCCACAATGGCTCGGTTATCGGTCTCTTCAAAACCTCACAAAGAAAAGCAAAAAATGCGTCGTAGTATGATTTCCCGTTATATCTTTCTTCTCTCTCTTTTCTCAATCGCCTACGGTCTCTCAAATCCTCGCAGTGCTTGGGCCGATCACCCGAAAACGTCAGCAACAGCCGACCCTGTCGAGTTGAAACAGATAAACGGCAAATGGCAGTTGCTTCGCAATCAGCAGCCTTATTTCATCAAGGGAGCTGGCGGAGACGGTTCTTTGAAATTACTAACCGACTGCGGGGGCAATTCTCTGAGAACTTGGGGGATCGACCAAAACACTCAGTCACTGCTGGACGAAGCTGAACGCAATGGCGTCAGCGTAGCATTGGGAATCTGGCTGGGACACGAGCGACAAGGTTTCAACTACGCGGATCCTCAGGCTCTGGCCAAACAGACCGAGGCTGTGCTGGAGGCCGTCCGTCAGTATAAGAACCACCCGGCCGTTCTGGTCTGGGGCATTGGCAATGAGATGGAAGGTCACGGGACAGGCGACAATCCTCAGATCTGGAAACACATTGAAGAGTTATGCCAAAAGGTAAAACAAGAGGACCCAAACCATCCGGTTATGAGCGTGATTGCAGAAATTGGAGGCAACAAGGTACCCGCCATTCACCAGCATTGCCCCAGCCTGGACATCATCGGGATCAATTCATACGGCGGGGCGAGTTCCTTACCAGCCCGTTATCGCAAGGCAGGTGGCAGTAAACCGTATATCGTGACCGAGTTTGGCCCCCGGGGGACCTGGGAGGTAGGCAAGAACAATATCAATTCGATTGACGAGCCAACCAGCAATCAGAAGGCCGAAACGTACCGCGAATCGTACACAGCGTTCCAAAAGGATAAAGAACTCTGCCTTGGCTCGTTTGCTTTTCTATGGGGAAATAAGCAGGAGGGGACGCCAACCTGGTTCGGCATGTTACTCCCTGACGGTAAAAAAACAAACTCCGTGGACGTGATCGCGGAACAATGGTCGGGACGCCCGCTCAAGAACCTCAGCCCTGTCATTGAGGAAATAAAGATTTTGGGCTCCAACGAGGTCAAAGGAAATGCGGTGGTGAAAATCGAACTCTCTGCCCGAGATCCAGAGGGGGACAACACTCAAACCCGCTGGGTCTTATTGCCCGATACGAGAGAATACCTCACCTACGGTGATCGACAGGCCAGTCCACTTCCGATTCCCAGCGCCATCCAAGAGGCGAGTCCCACCGGTGTCACCGTAAAAATGCCAGAGACGAGTGGGCTTTATCGCGTCTATGCGTATGTCGATGACGGAAACGGGGCCGCCGTAGCCAACGTAGTCCTACAGGTAGATGGCAAACCCGCTGGGAGAACCGGGGCCAAGGTCCAACTGCCTTACGTCGTCTATGACGAAGGCGACCAACCGGGAGCTTACTTGCCTTCCGGCTGGATGGGCGACAGCTCAGCGATTCGGCTGGACGATCAAGCATCTGTTCAACCCAAATCGGAAAAAACGTGCCTGCAGTGTGAGTTCACCCAACCCAATGGTTGGGGAGGAGTGGTCTGGCAAAATCCGGAAAACGACTGGGGAGACAAAGTCGGGGGACTCGACCTGACAGGCGCGAAAAAACTTAAATTCTGGGTCCGGGGAGATCAGGGAGGCGAAATCGTTAAGTTTGGCTTCGGTTTGATCGGTCGCGACAAAAAATACTACGACACGGCAAAGCATGAAATTGAGATCACCTTGGACCGCGCATGGCAGCCGATTGAAATCGACCTGGACGGAAAAGAATTGCAACGCATCAAAACGGGTT
>JAYZCF010000161.1:0-30248 GCA_036338455.1 Planctomycetota bacterium | reverse complement strand
ACCGAGACCCTACCGCTCAACGAACCCTTTGAGCGAATCCAACAGGCGATCGCAGAAGCCCATCAGGTCGCTGCCTAAAATTGAAACCTTTATCGAAAAATTAGGCGACTTAAATTGACCGACCTTCCATCAAAAAGAATCGATTGGAATGCTGATTTAAACCACCCCATTCCCATCTCCGCCAACAGCTGGGAGTTGTCAGAGGCTCCCGAAGCCCCGGTCATTACCCTGCCGATCAAGGCCAAGCCGACACCGGTACAAAGCTATTATTTCAACGTTGACCCCAGTTCGAAAACAGAGGGGAGTGACTCGGCCGCCCGGGCATTCCTGTCTTCCGGACCAAACCAGGCCAACTCAAAGAAACCTGTTAAACGCGCCTCCAAGGAAACAAGAACGCGGATTAAACCCCCTCGTGATGTCGTCAAGCTGAGTGACCGACTGTTTTATGCATTGCAGCCACCTCTGGAAACGCTGCTGGCGAGCAACACGATTGAATTTCCATTCAAGCCATTCGATTTTCAATATTCAGGCGTCGCTTTTTTGTTTCCACGTCACTGCGCTATTTTGGCGGACGAGATGGGCCTTGGCAAAACGATGCAGGCCATTACGTCTATCCGAATGCTGCTGCGAAGTGGCTATCTGAAAAACGTATTGTTGATTTGTCCAAAGCCGCTGGTAACCAACTGGCAACGAGAATTTGCTTTGTGGGCACCGGAGGTGCCCGTCTCGGTGGTTGCCGGCGCTCACGCTAAGCGGAAATGGCATTGGGACAACCAGCATACGCCGGTGAAGATTGCCAACTACGAGTTGATGGTACGCGATGAGCAACAGGTGACTCAGCCAGGCTCTCCCTACGACCTGGTCGTACTGGACGAGGCGCAGCGGATCAAAAACAAATCCAGCTCCACCAGCAAGGTGATCCGGAAAATTCCTCGGCAACGAAGTTGGGCCTTGACCGGTACTCCCATTGAAAACAGTATCGAAGACTTGATCGGCATTTTCGAGTTCGTCTCGCCCGGGGCCATCCACAATGCCATGAGACCACGGGAACTGAGAAGGGAAGTCAAGGATTTTGTTTTGCGTCGCACCAAGGACATGGTTCTCAAAGACATGCCTCCAAAATTGATCCGCGACACGGAATTGAGTTTGACCGGCGAGCAATCTGATTCCTATCAGCAAGCCGAAAAAGATGGGGTTCTCAAATTGAATGACCTGGGCGGCGAAATCACCATCAAGCATGTCTTTGAGTTGGTGCTCCGTCTCAAACAAATTTGCAACTTCGATCCCGCGAGCGGTAGCAGTTCCAAGCTAGAACTACTGAGGAGTGATATGGAAGAGGTGGCTGCCAGTGGTCAAAAGGCGATTGTCTTTAGCCAATGGGTCAAGTCCCTGGACACCCTGGGCGAACATTTGAAACCATTTAACCCTCTCGCTTACCATGGGCGGATCCCTTCAAATCAGCGCGATGCGATCCTGCAAGAATTCAAAGAGTCGCCGGACCGTCACATCCTCTTGATGAGCTACGGTGCAGGGAGTGTCGGGCTTAATTTGCAGTTTTGTCGCTATGTCTACCTCTTCGACCGCTGGTGGAACCCAGCCGTAGAGGATCAAGCGATTAACCGTGCTCACCGCATTGGCGCCGCCGGTAGTGTCACGGTGACGCGAATGATCTCGGCTGGGACAATCGAACAGCGGATTCATGAGATTCTCGAATCGAAACGGGAGTTGTTTAACGAAATCCTGAGTGACAATCGCAATCCCGCCAGCTACGGACTGAGTAAAGAGGAGATCTTTGGCCTGTTCAACCTGAAGACACCGGAAGGTACGATAGCCAAGGTCGCTTAAGCAACTCCGATTGATGGGCCCATGCCAAGAGATCAAGAAACGCGTTTACCGGAAAATCACCGAGCGAACTGGTATCCACCATGGGCTCCCCGTTTCTGGAACGGCATGCGCATGCTGGATTACTGGAAACTGTTGAAAGACAACCAGTTTCGAATCCACCCATCACGCCTACCGATGGCGTTCATGGTCGGCTGCTGCTCAGTCGTGAATTCCTGCCTGTCCGGCACACAATCTCTCTGTTACCAACGAGCAATCGAAAAGACGGACTTTGACCAAGCTCCTCTGTTTATTGTCGGTCACTGGCGCAGTGGAACCACGCTATTGCACGAGTTAATGTCACTCGACCCACGACTGGCATTCCCCAACAACTACGAGGTGTTCGTGCCTCATCATTTCCTGGTCTCCAAGTTTTTTCTGCAGCCATTGGTTCTATTGTTGATGCCGCCCACACGACCGATGGATCGGATGCCAATGCGAGTTCAGTTGCCGCAGGAAGATGATTTCGCGCTTTGTGCCATGGGTAGCCCGACTCCCTATCGACGCATGGCCTTTCCCAACCAGCCGAATAACGATTTCCAGGAACTGGACACGGCCAACCTAAATGACGATCAGGAAGCCATGCTGCGTAAGAACTTGACGAAATTCTACCGTTCTTTGAACATTCGATATGGAAAGCCACTGGTTCTCAAATCTCCGCCCCATACCGGACGAATTGGCAAGCTGGCTGAATGGTTTCCAGGCGCAAAGTTCATTCATCTTTCTCGAGATCCGCAAGAACTCGTTCCTTCTACCATCCGCTTATGGCAAACGCTGGACCAGGTTCAAGGATTCCAGCCTCCCCGGTACGACGAGCAATGGCTACTGTCCTATATCCGGCAAAATAAGGAAGTCATGTATGGCAGTTACCTGCGAGACCGTGCCGCGCTACCGTCGAATCAATTGATGGAGATCCGATTCGAGGATTTGGTTGCTGATCCTGTCCGGCAGATTGAATCCCTCTACGAGCAACTCGAGCTCGGACCTTTTGAACCGAATCGTGGGAACATAGAGCAATATTTTGAACAACGTGGCGATCATAAGAAGAACGCCAACCGACTCAATTCCGACCTCGAGTCCTGGATTGACGAACATTGGCAGGACTATCGTGAAGCGTTCGGGTATTGACGTTTCTCTTGACGTACCGTTTTTCGATAAAATCTTCCTCTTGGAACCACACTGAAGTTGCTCCTGCTTTCAGCTTCGTGATCGTTAGCTTAATAACGGTTCGCCTCTCGAATCGTGGCTTGTTTTACCGATCAAGCGGACCCGCCTGAGTTCCTTTTTTATCAGCCGATTCTTCCGGCTCAAATAAGCGTCCACAACGAAGACCGAGTGTCCCCTTGCTGATCGCAGCAGTCTTTTCGCGCCGGCATTCTGTATTCACGAATGACAGCGGCGTGGAATTGCGACATTCCCGAAACGCATCCCCTAGTGGCAGACTCTGAATTTTCGGGCGGGGGGGTTGCTTCCATCGGCGCGGCTGAAATTCATTCTGTAACGCGCTTTTGGAACAGAGAGAAGGAGGGGAATCATTCCCGCTGCATCCACTTCTCGACCCAAGCAAGTCCCACCTTTCACGCTTTCCGACTGTACGCTTTTCCCAAGAGAAGACTTTTCAAGAACTGGAGGAAATTTCTATGTTGTACCTTCACAACAAAACACTCTGCCTGCTGGCAATGATAAGCGTGATTGGGCTAGGGTGGCAGACGGCACCTGCTCAGCATGATCACGACCATGGCGGCGGAGAGTTCCTGGATTTGGCCGAATTGGGTGATTCCCATGGAAGTCATCATACCGGGGATGATGGACTCGTAGGTGGCAGGACGGCCATCACAACCGAGGCGGTCCTCGCCTACAACCAGTTAAGACATTTTGTCGGACTCGACCATGCGACGATTGATGAAATCGGCACGTGGGCGTTTGCCAATACCTTGACCAATAACACCCAGGCCTGGGGCAACGACCGGCAGGGAGTGGGAATTTGGTATGCCATGCAAGGAGCCAAAGTTGGCTGGATGGCGGATGAAACCTTTGATCCACAAGTTGTCTGTGATATTACACGAACTGCCCGATTAGGCAGCCGAGAAGATGTCATGGCGATGGTCCTTCAATATGGCCACGAGGGCTTTGCTCAATATCTCACCGAAAATGGCTATGAGGATACGTTCATCAACACGTTAAAGATGGAGCCCCACTACGCGGGCTGGATGCACGACCGATGCCATGGCTGGCTGTCCATTGAAGGGGTGGCGATCGCACACGACGTCAATCACCTGACAGTCCTCAGTCACGACCAGATGCAACCATTCATGAACGACACATGGGATTGGCCACAGTGGCCCGCCCTCAACGTGTCGCATGCGAGAGTACTCGAATACTTTCAAAGCATGGTTGTGTTGGGTGATCCGCTACGAGACCACCTAGGTGACTTGGGCGATCCACCGATCAACGAAGACCCCAATGATAGCTCGGAAGATGATGTAGACGACAGATCTCACGACGACGGATCTCACGACGACGGAGCTCACGACGGCGGTGCGGACGACGACAGTGCGGACGACGACGGTGCCGGAGACGATCCCAAACAGTCTGGGGATATTTCCGTTGAAGTCGCCGGCGAACTGTGGTGGGACGGATTTACAGCGGCCATTACTGTTCATAATGACAGTGATGCAAAAATGGAGCAGTGGCAATTCCGCTTCGCCAGTTCCCACACGATCTCCGGCACCCCCTGGGGATGCACGGTAGAAACCACCGATTTGGGCAACGGTTTCTACGAGCATCTCGTGCGCGGTGCCGAGTGGGGCCGTTGTATCCCCGCCGGCGGAGCCGTCTATGTCGGTTTCAACGGTGATCAGGGAGCGGCTCTTGGAAATTCCGGTCTACTCGACGCCGACAGCCTGTTCGATGGCGGTTTGATCGGCGAGGGTGACTCGGACGGTGGAGCATCGGATCCATCCTCACCGGACGGGCCGACCGAGACCGCGCGCGTTTCGGTCGAGGTCGAGGGGGATCTGTGGTGGGACGGTTTTACCGCTGCCATCGCGGTCCATAATGAAACGGATGGAAAGCTGCGAAATTGGCACTTCCGCTTTGTCAGTTCACACAGAATCTGTGGTACACCGTGGGGTTGCCGTGTGGAAACGACCAACCTGGGGAACGGACTGTACGAACACTGTGTCAAAGGGGCAGAGTGGGCCCGGTGTATCCCTGCTGGCGGTTCGGTATTCGTTGGATTCAATGGTGACCAAGGTGTGCCACTAGGCAACTCCGGGTTCCTCGATGCCGACAGCCTGTTTGATGGTGGATGGATCGGCGATTGATCGATCGACCTTCATTCTCAGACTGAATGGCCCGTGCACGCCAGCATCCCCGGTGTGCATCGGGCCTGTTTTTTTAAGAACTTCATCGCGAGGAATTCATTTGCCTGTGCAGGCGCCTTCGCCGACCCATCAGTTGTGGGTCACCATTCTGGTTCCGCTGCTCATCACGCAACTGTTGGTCTGTCATCCGCAGACGCCGATAAAACGAAACATACTCCACCACGTAATCCAGAAACGACATCCCCAGCAAAACCAGGCCAACCACCAGACAGGACCCAAACACAAACCGCGACAACGCCTCAATCATGGGAGAAAAAGGCAACAGGGCCGACTCCAGCAAGTCAAAGAAGCGATACCACAGGATCAACGCCGTGGTTACTAACACCACGATCAATTTGGGCACGCCCAACACACTTCGGGCGACTCCCCGAAATGAAAACAATTGCCGCCACCAGTTTGCCGGGGATAAACGCCGTGTGTCAGGGAGTGAGGACTTCCCGATCCAGATCGGTCCGGTTTGCAGATAGTGGGCAAGGATTCCAACCACCATCACCACGCCCAACAGGGGCAAAATGGCAAAGCTCGCTGCAACGATTCCTTGCCAGACATCATCCTGAAACATCGTCAGGTCGTATCCAAGACCCACGCGCTGAGAACGCCAAACCTGCCCTGCAAACGCCTGAAGACGGTCACTCGCCATTGAAAATAGTAACCAGCACGCGGAGATACTGAAAACCAGCTGCAACGAAGCTGACAACTCCTGGCTCTTGGCGAACTGGCCGTCTCGCCGCGCTTGCTGCAAGCGGGCTGCCGAAGCGGGATGCGTCGCATCATTCTGGTAGCTCATGAATGATCCTTTAAGCAGAATCCTGCAGCACGTTTCGCAACAGGTGAATCGACGACTGGATGTCGTCCATGAACAACCAAATACAGCCACCCAGTGTCAAAAACAGTGCCAACATCATGATGACCAGATTCGACGAGAGCCCTACTTGTAACGTATTGATCTGAGGTAATGAACGAGAAACCATACCGATCACAACGGTGGCAACGAGGATCGCCCCCATGGCCGGAGCGACCGCCCTGACAGAAAGAGCCAAACTCTGTTGCAATAGTGTTATCGTGAGATCCAGTAAATTTTGCGGATCAATTGACGCTCCCAAAGGGATGGCATGAAACGAACCGAGGACCGAACCGATCAGCATTTCGGGACCACCGATTAATACAAAAATGGCTGCTGATAAAATGGCAAACATTCTGGCCAGCGTCGATTGGCCATTTGTTTCAGCACCGGAAAAAGTATCGACCTGCAATCCTGCCATCTGACCGAGCATGGCACCCGCCGCTTCTGCAGCCGAATAAATAATCAACACCCCCAGCCCCAGCGTCGTCCCAATCACAACCTCCGACAAGACGGCCGTCAAAAGTCCCGTTCCCTGAAATGACAAGTCAACGGGCAGGCTAATCAGCGGCAACGCGACCAAGGCGACCAGCAAACTCGCCACGATGCGAATCCTTAACGGGATCTGGCGACTTCCCAACACCGGCGCTGCCAGAACCATTGCCAGGACGCGAACTCCGACCAAGAGAAATGTCGTCAACAGAAGAATCATGGCTTGGAGTCCACCCCGAGTAAAAAGGGAGATTTCAGCATGGACGCACTGTAATCCACCATATACTCGGTCAACCATGGCAAACCGATCGCCAGAATCACGGTGAGCAGGATGATCTTGGGAACAAAGGAAACCGTCTGATCCTGAATGTGCGTCATGGATTGGAGCACACCGACCAGAATCGCAATCAGTAAACCGGCAACTAAAATTGGACCGCCCACCATCAAGCAGACAAGGATCGCATTTTGCCCCGTTTCGATAGCATTGTGAGGTTCCATTGGAAATCCTACCTCGTCCACACAATTGAAATTTCAGATTGACCGGCTAACTGAACGGCCCAAAACTCTGCAACAGCATTCCCACAACCAGATTCCAGCCGTCAACCATCACAAACAGGATCAATTTCAGCGGAAAACTGACCATCGTCGGTGGCAGCATCAACATCCCCATCGAGACTGTGACAGTAGACACCACCAGGTCCAGTACGAGGAACGGCAAATAGATTTGGAAACCGAGTAAAAATGCAACCTTCAGTTCACTTACTAGGAATGCTGGCAGTAGGACACTGATCGGCACCTGTTCGAGGCTGGTCGGCCGAGAAGACTCACTATCCCGCGGCAGATACTTATAAAACAGGGCAATCGATTCCTTGTTGTCAGCCACCTCAATCTGTTTGGCCATGAACTTTTTCACTGGAAGCAAGCCCCGACTCCAAGCTTCCTCCCAACTGATCGACTGCGAATCTGAATAGGGGTCGATTGCTTCGTGCTTGACCTCATTCCAGACGGGCATCATGACCAGCAGGGTGATAAATAGAGAGAGAGCCGTTAAGACCTGAGTCGGGGGCAACTGTTGTCCACCGAACGCCTGCCGCAACAGGCTCAACACCACAATCACCCGCACATAACAGGTCGTCATCAAGACCAACGCGGGGGCCAGGCTGAGCGCTCCGAGCAGAATCAAGGCCTTGATCGACGTGCCTGAATTTTCGCGTGAAACGAGTTGCTTTGCTTCCGCGGCAATCAGATCGGTTAACGAACTGGAATTCACCCCAGTATTTGCCTCGGATTTATCGGAATCGGCTACGGGATCTTCGCGTTGATCCGAAACCGCAATCGCCATCGGTCGGTTGGCAATGGCGGTTCCTTCCTCCGGCAATTGGGCCGCCAATTCGCTGCTTGTCACCGCCAGGTAAAGAGGAAACGCAATCATTAAGAATCGGCGCAACCAGTTCCTCATTTTTCGATGACACAATCGAGCGCTGAATGAACCTGAATGCATGCAATAGCCACCCTGATTACGCTTCGAAAACCGAACCATTGGATTGGGAGCGGACAACGTTTTGCAGTTGTTGTAAAACATCCCGCAAATTGTCGGCCGCCGGTGCTTCGGTGGGCACAGCGGTCGTCGGTGAACGACGCGACGGGTTCATCGTCACTTGAGCACTCGGTGTACGTGCCAACGGAGAACGTGTCGCGCGTCTTTTTCGCTTGGACATGCATAGCGAAGCGAGGTATTCAACTTCATCCGGATCAGAAACTTCGCCAATCCTTTGGGAGCCCTCCGCGCTGTTCATCAGCAGGAGCAACTTGTTGCCCAGCCGGATCACTTGCAGGTGTTTCTTCGGGCCGAACGGTGTTGTCCCGAGCACTTCGACCACTTCGGTCGGTAGCGCGCCCGACGAGCCAGGATTGAACTTCCGCATCAGCCAGACAATTCCGAAGTACCCCCCCAGGACAATCGCCAGGGAGCCCAGCATCTTGGGCAAGTCCAGATCGGCAAACTGCTCTCGGAAACCTGCCGCAAAACCATGATCTTTGGTTTCTGCCGCTTCCAATTCTGCAAACAATTCATCCGGGACACTGAAGTCTTCACTCGCTGAAAAATCAGTGGTAAACGACTCGTCTAATGACGGATCAGCCGCGGAGTCCTCGGGGATTTCCATTGGCTGGAAGTCCACCTGCTCCACCTGACTGCCATCATCCACGGCCGAGAGTGGTGAAGCTTCAAACGGAGGCGGATCCGGAGCTTGGGCTGAGAGCGAGCGAACGCTCATACCGAGCCATACGGCGACTGCAATCACCACGTAAAGTGCAGCTCGAGGAGAAACAAAATTTTTCGAAATGGACTTCATCTTGGGTCTCTTCCATGACGATAGTGATGAAGTAAAAATAGAGCCGAAATCTTATCCATGAATTCGGAACGATTATTTGGGTCGGCTCTTTTCGCGGAATTCACCAGTTAGAGCAAGTGCAATTCCTACCCTGCCAGCAGTCGCTCAAGCAGAGTGGCTCAAGCAATGTCCCGCAGCCAGCTCTTGATCACTTTGGCGGCCGTTTCCGGATCCTGATCGATTAGACTAGCCAGCTTGATTTTAAGTTCTTCGCCTTCAGCGGCCTCGTAGGGTGAGGCAGCAGGTCCAGTTTCGGCCGTGCTGGTCGACTCAGAGGGCGCCCAGGCATTGAATAACACACACATGAACCCAAGAACTCCAACGGCCAGCAACGGCCAATGACGCTCGCCACTCTGTTTCAGCCAGTTCCACGATAATCCCGCCAACGGCTCTCCGGGAGAATCACCTTCGAGGATGACAGCTACCGGGGCTTCACCTTGATCCAAACCATTTGGCAGAACCGGGCTTATCCGCTTGATGATGTCTTCCCGGATCAGTTTGAACTTGGTGTCTACCGAGGCGACCTTGATATTGGCCGAATCAATCGGGCAAGGCATGCAGCCTAAGGATGTAGCTGGGATTCGGATGATCACATGGACATTTTCCTTTTCCACGTTAACCGCTGCCGGGGTGTCAACGGTCTCGCTTCCCTTGTTGGTCACATCACTCCCATCCACATAGCCGACCCATTGAGTGGTTGAGCGAAGAGGTCGGACGACAGCCGAACCATTGGCACCTGGCGACAGGGAATCGGCTTGCTGAACGGAGAGAGCTGTCGTGTTTTCGTCCCTGGCTGGTATCCGATGGGCAACACCAATCGAAGTCGCTGTCCCCTCCACTGCCAGTGGAAGCCGTGTCGCTCGAGTCAGTTGATCTGTACCACGAAATTCACCTGCCTGCTCCACATGGACATCAATTTCAATATCGGTGTATTCAGCCAGGATTCGTTTAATCTTCTCGATATAGAATCTTTGTCGATCTACCCGCCAACGAGCCGACTGGGCTTGGACATTGCCTTGGGCAGAAGCTTCAGGATGCGCCCGGCCTTCGTTCAAGTCCGTCAAAACAATATCTTCCGGGGAAAGACCGGCAAAGGCACCTGCGATCGTCTCCCGAATTGTCGATATATTATCCCAGGAAAGAATCTGTTCCTGGCGGGGCTGAACCACCACAACCGCGGACATCCTGACCGGTTCAAAAAGCGCGTCCGAGCAGGAATCACATTCGAGCCAGGCCTCGTCGACGTAAGGTAACCGCACAATCATGTCGATCACTTCGCGCCGCTTCCGCAGCTTTGCAATCCTTTCACGCTCACTGGGTGAAAGGAGAAAATTGGACTTCAAAGCATCATCCTGGCGGCCACCAAAACCCGGAATTCCATGTTTTTCAAGGGCCGCATAATAACTCGTCTTGGCGGGGTTAGGGACCATGATCCGACCCTCTACTAATTCGTAGTCGACCAATCCCTCGATCTTAAGTGCCCGCACAATCTCCTGGGTTTGGCTCGGGCGACAAGGCTCGCCATCAAGCAGATCGGAACACTCAATTTCTTGTCGAAAGTTTGAAAAATGCAGACTGGTCAGCAAGCCCATCATTAGCAGGATACCCAGGGTTGCCTTGCGATGCCGTGGCCGCAACCAGTGGGCCAGCTTCTCAGTAAGATCTTTTGAAGAATCCAAAGGATGAGCTCCCGTTACCTAGGCCGCTTTACGTTGGGCGAAACGTGGAATGACCAACACATTGGCAGTCCCCCCCTGGGGGCATTCCCATGTTTGCACCTGACCACCGTGAACCATCGCCGCCGAGTTGGCAATCTCAAGACGCTCAGGAGAGCCGTCAGCCTGCAGGCGAATTAGCTCGCTTTTAAGTGTGGGTTCTCTATCACGGGTCGCAGGAATCTCTCCCGCTTCCTGGATCGAACTGGTGTCGGCCACCTCCAACTCCCATTGGTGACGACAGTCGACCAGAGTCACCAGCAACTCCCCACCTTTGGGCATCGCATCGATCGCGTTCTCAATCAAATTGGCCACCGCCCGGTGAATCACCTCGGGAATCACGTCGGCCTTTACCTCCGGTAAATCGGTCTCAACTCGAATATTCTGTCTCTCAAACGTGCTCGTAAATGAAGCGACGAGGTCTTTCGTCAAATGGTTGATTTCGATCGACGACTTTCGTGCCTGATCTTCCACCTGTAGACCGAATGCCCCGTTTTGCAGACCCATCTTGTTTCCTTCTCCCAGAATTTCTTTTTGCGGAGATGCTTGTAGCGAAAGATGGAAGGGCGTGTCAATGCAAGCCGATAAACGATTACAAAAAATCCTCCCGTTTCTCCCATCCGCAACCCAGGCCGCGCATCCTGTCGGGAAACGGACAGGCAGAGGGAAGCCCCAAAATCAAATGAGATAGGGCAGCGAGAAAGGGATTCCTGCTGGCTACAACCGACAGAACAGCAGGCTAATCGGTGACTGCTGTCTGAATCATCTCCATGATCCAGTGATTGACGTCTGATAGCATCGAGTCGACTAACTGGTCATCAC
This sequence comes from Planctomycetota bacterium, assembly GCA_036338455.1. GTDB lineage: Bacteria > Planctomycetota > Planctomycetia > Pirellulales > Pirellulaceae > Mariniblastus. The sequence goes on along the minus strand of JAYZCF010000161.1, from coordinate 18,718 downwards.
CCGGGTATTGCCGCAGCGTGACGGAGAAACCACCAATGTGGAGCAAACGCAGTTGTTGACACAATTTCGCCTGATCGAAGGTGATCGAATTGCGGCAATGAGCCCAAAACAGCTCCAAGTGCCGAGAGTTTTTCCAACCACTTAATGGCGTCTGCGTCTCAGGAATCGGCCCATTAATGGAAATCAGTCCGGCAAATAGCTCAGGCCGCTCCAAGCCAATCCGGTAAGCCATAGTTCCAGCGGCACCAAAACCACCGATGAAGATCCTGTCGTCAGCAATATTGAAACGCAACCTGGCCTGGTCAATGGCACTCGCTACCGACGCGTGCGTTGCCTCGATACAAGACCTTGTTTGCTCCCAATAAAAACCTTTGTTCGCATCGCCAACAGGCGACTGCGGGGCAACAGCTGCATAGTTCCTCAAGCTGAGTCCCGGCATAACATTTTGAATCTGCTCGGAACTACTCCCGTCACTATGCAGCCAAACGACCAGCGGATAGCGGTAATTTTTCGTATAGTGCAAAGGGACAAACAGCGAGCAGTCCGTCACGTCATGGGAGGGGTCAACAAGGTTTTTAGAAGACTCGGACTGGGGTAGCTTCTCGGCACCCTCGGCGATCACCTTGTTCAAGGAAGCATTGGCCAGCGGGCTGATCTTAATTCGATTCATGACCTGTCGCGATAAAGACTGACGGCATGGGAGTCATCAAGCCACACGTTTTAAGACAGGCGCATAGGAAAGTCAACTGCATTCGATCGCCCAACCATTGCCGCGACAACAAGCTGGCAATCGAAAGGCTCGCCCCCCTTCCTTGGGGTGCTAGCGAACATGCTCCGCCCCAGAGACGGAGCATCCAACGAATCATTGACGGTGAGTTTAAAGCAGCTCCTGCACCGCTTCACGTTCCTCATTCAACTCTTTCATGGTCGCCTCCATTCGCTCTCGACTGAACTCGTCAATCTCCAATCCCTCGACGATGGCATACTCACCATCCTGACACGTAACTGGAAAAGAGTAGATCAAACCTTCCGAAATCCCATAACTACCATCGCTGCAGACGGCCATGCTGACCCAATCTCCATCCCGGGATCCGAGCACCCAATCATGAATGTGGTCGATGGCCGCATTGGCAGCGGAAGCCGCGCTGGAAGCACCGCGGGCCTTGATAATCTCCGCCCCGCGTTGTTGAACGGTAGGGATGAACGTCTCGCGATACCACGATTCCTCGACTAAGTCCAAAGCAGAACTCCCATTGATGATTGTCTTGGAAATATCTGGATATTGAGTAGCCGAGTGGTTCCCCCAAATGGCCATATGGTAGACATCATGAGAGGCGGAACCTGTCTTGACGGCAAGTTGACTGATGGCCCGGTTGTGATCGAGTCTTGTCATCGCGGTAATTTGCCGAGGATTGATATCGGGCGCATTGGCCATGGTAATCAGCGCGTTCGTGTTGGCCGGGTTGCCCACCACCAAGACCCTGATATTGCGATTAGCATTCTCGTTGATCGCTTTTCCTTGGACCGAAAAGATCTTGGAGTTCGCCTCGAGCAGGTCCTTTCGCAACATCCCCTGCTTGCGCGGCATGGCACCGACCAGCAAGCCGAAGTCGGCGTCGGCAAAGGCAACGTTGGGATCGTCGGTCGCCACGATGTCATGCAATAACGGGAAGGCACAATCATGCAACTCCATGACCACGCCGTGCAAGGCGTCCATCGCCGGTGGAATTTCCAATAACTGGAGAATCACAGGTTGGTCTTGCCCTAGCATATCGCCCGCAGCAATTCGGAATAGAAGCCCGTAACTGATTTGACCAGCAGCGCCAGTAACGGTTACGCGTACAGGATCTTTCATGTCTGTCCCTATCAAATATTGGAGAGTAAGGGCAGCGGCAACCGTTTACCCACGCTCCCCTGCCCGCTGGTTTCAAATACCTCGAGGGCCCACCAGCAAGTTCAAAGATTAAATGCCGAACCCGCGAATATCGCCAAGCTGCTGGCTGATTTCAAGTGGGGACGACTGACCGACTCCGTTTCCGTGGCAACTCGGTCGGGCTCTCCACGCGACTCCCCAATCGATCGACCTGGCCGTGGGAGGGTGGACTATCCTTCCACAGTACCGTCGCCCTCGGAATCTGGCCCTCGACCAAGCCGCTGGTGTCTGCCGAGATCGAGCTCCGGAAAGTCGCCCATCTCTGCTGACGGCCGGTCTTGCCCATCGCCAACGATGGTCCCTGGACTGTTCGGCTCATCGTACAGACGGCCCCTCACCGGATTTTTCTGATCTTCATCCGATCTCCGAAAAAACCAGATCACCCCAACAATCACGATGCCCGCCCCGACAAGGACCAGCAACAGAAAATTGTCGATCGCGTGCTTGGAGCGGTTGTCGACCCTCGGTTTAATCGCAATGACCAATGGGCTGATCTGCCCCTGGGATGGAGGTAAACGCGAAGTAAACTCCGAATCGTAGTTCCAAAATTTCATGAAAAACCCATCAATCGTCACCCGTTTTCCCCGGATTTCTTCGGCAGTGCCGGGTAATCTCGGGACACAAACGGTGGCCGGAAACCGATTTCTATAGACCACATCCTCAAATACACCAGCTTCGGCATCGGGTACCTGGCGTTGGATCACAACACGGTTGTCTCCCAGCGGGACAAACATGTCCAGTTCGTAATAGAAATCTAGGCCCAGGCGTTCCCGGACCGCTTTGCGGTCGATATAGATTCGGACCGCCCGTTTGACGTGTCCCGTGAACTGAACCGCCTCACCAAAATGATCTTGGGGATTTTCCAGCAGTTGAACAAACCGTAATCTTTCACCTTTAAAATCAGCTGGCGAAAGTCGGTTAGCGGCCGCCAGAAGCTGAAAAAAACAGTTTGAGTCACTCTCACTGATCGATCGATTGTTGTTTTGTTTGACGAAATCAAACTGGCCAATATCAACCCCACACCCCGCCAGTAGCACCGCACTCGCTCCGACTCCTAACAGGGTATCTTCTTGATCGGGGTACCAGCCAACCCGATCGGTGATAAACAACGGCAGCAATTCAAAACGCCCTCCTAACTGCACCTCGGGCAATGCTTGGTCAAGATTCGAAAAATCGACCAGGGCTTGAAAAAACGCGCGGCAGCGAATCGGTTCATCGATCTCTGTCCTCACTGGCCAGACACGCGGTACGGATCGGGCGGCAATCACAAAGGAATCGCCAGATTCTGTTTTGACCCGTACCAAATAGAAGCCTCGCATGCTGGGGTTTCCGTAACCCTCGGGCAAACGAACCGGGCAGACCCATTTGACCCTCCCCTTCAACTCAAAAACCTGGAAGCGGTACTTCTGGGGATGTTTTTCAATCGCTGCCAGGCCGACACCGCGCGTGAAGGTGGCATAGCGATCCCAACTTTCGGAAGAAGCGTTTGCCGACCGGAATAACAGGCGAATCATAAATTCATCCGAAGTGGAAAACGGGGATTCGTCCACCACGTCGTATAACTCGCTCGGTTGAAAACCAGAGAGTGCCGAGGGGATCTCCTGCTGCGCCGGCAGCGGTGCGGTAAGGATCAGCATCCAACCGATCCATCGCAGCGAAGACCGCACAGGAAATCTTTCATGCACCATCGTTTTCTTCCTCGAAACCCTGGCCCTGTTCGCCGTTCGCCGGGTCACTCGCTTTTCTCTCGGCCGGCCCGTCACCGTACAACTCTCGCACCCGCTCGGCATCGGATTTAATTGCCCGATCCCGAGCCAGACGCTCCAGGTCACCGGCTAAACGCTGCTCGGACTTAGCCGAAAGAGTGTATTGCGACGTCTTGGTCATCTGATAAACGCCGATGGCGATCGCCACTGCTACCACCGGCATCAAACTAACCAACCCGATCAAAACCCAGCTCGGCGGTTGCCATACTTGGCGGGCCACCACTTTTTGACGAGGCTGCAGTTCAAATGTTTTTGCCAGAATCAAAGGACAGACAGCCATCTCCCGTTCGGTTGTTTCATAACTTCGCAGTTTCAAAAAAATCCCCTGGACGTTGACAGCTTCGGCAAGGGTCGTAAACTGCTGACCAAGCTCGGCCAGCTGATCGGGCAAGGTCAAACAATAGACGCAATAGGGAGAGACATTGGTGTCTGACGGCTCAATCCAAAGGACATGGTAATGATCAATACCGAGCTCGTTCCGTCGAACTTGGATCTGATCGACACCGCGCAATATCCCACTGATCTCGACCCACCTTCCGCGATAGCTTTCCGGCTGGCTAACTAGCTGGATATGGGAGACTCGTAAATCGGCAGCCTCCTTCGGGAGATCACGTGAGCCCGACTGAATTCGCTCCCAGGTTCTCAACCAGGCGGGGCCGTCAGCCGCGCGAACCACGGGTGTCCGATCCCGAACCTCACGATAGAGCGTGGGGTCCAGTGTTACCTGAATTTCTCGCATCAGAGCAACCTGCTCGGCAGTAAGTGTTGACCCTTCGGCGCCCAAAACGGCAGCCCGTTTAAACTCTCTCCAATGCTCCTGAAAATCGACCAGTTGCTGATTGAGCATCCGTTTCCTCTCCGAATCCGGAGCGAGCAACGAAATTTGCTCCAAAAGATCCGCCGACGAATCGTCACTTCGGCGCTCTATTTTTCCGATCATGGCCCGAAAGCCCGCATCCGGATCTCGCCCCCCCTGCCCTGTCCGCGAAGCTTCCCGCAGACTCTGGTTCAACCGTTTTTTCTCAGTCCTCGACAAGTTCTGATAAACCTGATTCCAGAAGCGTTGCGCAATAGGGTCCCCGTCTGTTGGCAAAAAGTCTGGGGCGGATTCCGGCCCATCGTCCTCCGACCATTCGGGCTCAACGCTCGGCCGAATCTCCCGGCGATCGCCAGGGGGAGACTCGGTCAGCGAGGACTTCGGACGATTTTCGGTCCAGCCCAACCAAGCCCATCGCTCCGGCTTTTTGGCCTCTTTCATCGCAATTAAAACCAGAACAAGCGCTGCAAACAAACTCATCAATCGCAGTTTCGTCGTGCGAACCGAAAACCGGTTTCCTGATTTACTGGGGCCGCGGCCAGGGCCCGCATCCGCTTGTTTGTCAATTCTCATACCGTAATCTTACCGATAGTTTCTTGCCGGGGGACACGAATTATCGCCGGAACGACCGTTTGCCAATTGAAAACCATGAATTAATTTTGATAATTAAGGAGTTGGAACGTATCTATTTTTTGGGCGCCCCGGTTTTGCAACCGTCCTGGCCAGGAGTGGACTGTGAAAAGAAGTTTGATTGCGACCTGTTTCATGACCTTGCCCGTCGGCTTCCTCGTCGCAGCCCTGGCACCGGCCGAAGAGCCCGCCGAACGTTTCCTTGAGGCGCTGCGGGAAAACGGTTATTACGATATTGCACTCGACTACCTCGAGACGATCAGTGATAGCCCAGCCGTCTCGGCAGATTTTAAAAAGGTCCTGCCCTTTGAAAGGGCCGAAACCTTAATCAAAAGCACCGCTAATATTCGCAATGTCGATGAATGGGAAGCCGTTCTGGACGAAGCCCAAAAGCTGCTCAGCCAGTCTGCCCAGCTAGCTGACACCCCCGAACTTCAGGCGCGTTCCCAGCGGTACGAGGGCAATCTCCTTTACCGACGCGCCCGGGTCTACATGCGGCGATCGGAAGATGACCGGCTGACCGTCCAGGAACAACAAGCCTTGATGAAGAAGGCCCAAGAACAGTTGCAGAAATCCATGGAGGTCTACCAACAAGCCCGGGCATCTTTGAAAGATCTCATCTCCAATTTCCAGATTGACCCGGATGACCCAGGCTCGGCGGGCAAGAAGAAGTCACTCGAAAGCACCTACACCAAGGTCCGCATCCGCGCGCCCTTGATCATGGAACAGCTGGCGGATACTTTCCCACCCGGTTCGGAAGACCAAAAAAAGTATCTGAAAGAAGCGGCCACCGGCTATGCCGAATTGTGGGACAAGTATTTTCGATTCGCAGCCGGCCTGGATTCCTGCCTCTTTGCCGCGCGGTGCTATCAGAAACTGGGCGACTACGACCAGTCCATCAGTTACCTACAAGAAATTTTTGCCCTGAACGATTCGACCGCATTGCGACCGCTGAAGCGAAAAGCCATGGTCCTGGCAGCGGATGCTTGGATGAAAAAAGAGCCGTACGCTTTCGACGAAGTAATCGCCAATTTTGAACCGACCGTCCAACGGCTAACCCGGGCAGAACTGCGGATGCCCGAGTGGCAACGAATCCAAGTCGAACTTGCTCGCGGTTACCGCAAGAAGGCAGAAGCCTTGGAAGCGGAAAAAAGCGGTAAAAACACCGGGCGAATCAACAACTTCAACCGAGATGCCGTCAAGCTGGCGAAATCCATTTCCCGGGTGCCCGGCCCTCACAGGGAGATGGCGACCGAACTCCTCGAACAGTGGAACCTCTCGGTAAATGTGGAAGAGGAAGCGACCAAACCGATCGAGTCTTTTGTGGATGCCAAACAGAAGGGAACAGACCACGTCGCGGAAGTCGAGATCATTCTGGGAGAAGTCGCGACTGCGAAAACGGAGCTGGTCAACGCCGGCACGGATTCGGAAAAAAGAAAGTTCCAACAGGAGCTGGATGACGCGCGAGAACGACTGACGGCTCAAGCAAATCGTGCATTGGCCATGTTTGACCTGGCTCTCACTCTCTCTGACGACGAGACGAGCCGGGCCGACATCAACAGTTTGCGTTACCTGCAAGCGGTCTGCCATTTCGCCATGTCCAATTATTTTGAATCGGCACTCATAGGTGAATTCCTAATTGATCGTTATCCCAACGTCAACGGAAGCCGCCAAGCGGCCGGGATTGTCGTCAAGAGCTACTCCATCCTCCACGACACAGCACCCCCTGAAGACAAAGCGTTTGAGAAAGATCGCCTGCTCAGGACCTGCAATGTGATTGTCGAGCGCTGGCCTGGTTCCAACGAAGCAGGTGATGCGGCCAGCACGCTGGCGCAGATGGCATTATTAAACAAGGACTTCGAGAAGGTAGAGAAATATTACGCCATGATCCCGGCTGGGCATTCGCGGCACATGATGCTGGGAACTCGGATCGGTCAAAAACGCTGGTTTGACTACAAGGATAAGTTACGTCAACAGGAAACTGACCCGAGCTCAATATCCCAGTCCGATATTGACGCATCCCTCGCCGCGGCCAAGAGCTATTTAGCTGGCTCCGTCCAGTCGGCTCAACCAGGAGAGGTTTCGTACGACTTGGCATTAGGCTCTCTGTTGCTGGTCGACGCCCATCTGGAAACAGGTGATGTCGACCAAGCGATCCGCCAACTGGAATCGGCCGACGTCGCCCCACTGGACCTGATTAAAGAGAAGCACCCGGCCATCATGGAATCGTCGGCCCGCGATCTATTTATTCGCGAGACGTTCAAGATTGCCGTCAAGGCGTACCTCGCCGCTCTGGGAAACCAACCTGACAATAGTCAATGGATCGACAAAGCGCAGGGAGTGATCCGCCAGATGCGGGAAGACGCCAAGGTCAGCAACGACCCGCAGGCCCAGGCTAAGATCGTCGTGATTTACCGCCTGATTGCCTCCCAGCTGAAACAACAATTTGAGACGATTCAGGACACACAACAGCGAAAAGCGTTCGCTGCCAACTTGGCTCGTTTCCTCGAATCAATCGAAAAAGAATCCAATGACCCTCGGACGATTCTGTGGGCCGGATCGACGCTGATGTCCGTCAGCAATTCTCTTTCCACCCAACCTGGTGCCGTCGACGCCAACCCGTATTACCAGCAAGCCGTCAACGCATTCAATCGTGTTGAAAGCCTCGGTTTGCAGGATCCTAAACTGAAAACGGAACTCAACCGCCAACGGGCAATGGCCAAGCGCGGGCTAGGCCAGTACGAAGAAGCATTGGCTGCCCTTACGGAAATCCTAAAAGAAAAGCAGACCAACTTGACCGTCCAACTGGACGCCGCAGAAACCCTTCAACAATGGGGAAGATCAGCCAAACGATCACGAGCTTACGGTGAAGCAATGATGGGAACGGCAAAAGAACGCGACCCGAAAACAAAGCGGCAGGTCAACCTGGTCTGGGGCTGGAGAAAACTGGTCCAGGCGCTTCGTGACAACCCTAAGTTCCAAGACGCCTACTACCAAAGCTTGTACGGTTTAATCGAATCGCGACTCGAATACGGCAAGCTGGAGAATTCAGAAAAAGCGATCGATTCGGCGCTCAAAGAATTGACCAATGCTCAAAAGCGTCACCCGGAAATGGGCGGAGCAAAATGGCAGGGCCAATTCAACGATCTGCAGCAACGAATCAAACAAGCTCAGCAATAGCCGAACCGAGTCCCCAACCGGGGCCATTCAACCCAATCGACAGAAACATGAATCGACGTCGGGTTTCCGACTGAACCATTGATACTTACAGGGAAAAGAGATGTTGAAAGCCGCCTGCCCATTGAATCTGACTGCCTTTTGTTCCTGGGTCATGATGACCATGCTGCTCGCCTCGCCCGAGTCCGTTCAGGCCCAGTCCAACGACTCGGTTTATATGAAAGCGGGTGTCGGAGGCTCCAGTGTTCAACGAGGAAAAATCACCGAGACTTCCAAAAATGGTGTCACCTTGCAAGGCCGCAATGGGACGGAAGAGATCCCGGCTCAGAACATCAAGAAAATCACCTTTGCGGGTGAACCAAGTTCGCTGGAACGAGCTCAAAGTCGATTGGAAAGCGGGCGATACGACGACTGTTTGGCGGAATTAGCCAAAATCACTGAGGCACCCTCGGAGTTGATCCAGACAGAAGTTGCGTTCATGAAAGCGTATAGCCAGGCCCAAAAATCACTTAAAGGGGGTGATGTTACGGCGCAACAGGCCGGCAGTGCCATCCGCGCCTTTGCCCAAAACTACCCTGATTCCCATCACTTTTACCCGGCCACCGATATGCTTGGCCAGTTACTGGTCGGGATCGGTAAACCGGACCTCGCCGAAAAGGAATTCGCCAAGCTGGCGCAATCCCAATGGCCTTCCATGAAGATCCAAGGCTTATTCCAACAGGGAAATGCTTTAATTCTGACCGGCGACCTTGAGAATGCGAAAAAAGCATTTTCACAGATCGTCGAGATGGATGCTAATGATGATGAGTCTCAGCAATTCAAACTGGTCGCCCAATGCCAAATCGCCAAGATCATGGCACTCCAAGGCGATAGTGACGGTGGCCGCGCGATCGTCGAAAAAATCATCAAGGATGAGAACCCGGATAACGCACTCGTATTTGCGCACGCTTACAATGCTTTGGGAACCTGCCATTTACAATCCCAACAACCCAAGCCTGCCGCCATCGCTTTCCTGCATACCGAGTTGCTCTACGGAACAGAATCGGCCCCTCATGCGGAAGCACTCTATAATTTGTGCAAACTATGGCCTCAACTCGAAGAGACGGATCGGGCGAATCGGGCCAGACAAGCTCTCAAATCCCGCTATCGGAACACATATTGGGCCCTTCAGCTCTAAATTCGACGATTATGCTCGCCCAGCAATGTCGACTTGCTGGAATTAGACTATTACAATCGTGGGATCGAAAAGATATTCAGGGGCGGAATACGTCCTTCCATTTCTGTAGCCTCGCTGTACGACTTGAAATATCCGAAGCATTTTGCGTAAATACAGTTGGCTATCAGGCTTTACAGAGAACCACACACAACAGACCTCCCCAACTGGAGACCCTTTGCTATGCCGTTGCAATTTTCAAGCAATCTTTCTCGTTTCTGCTTGGAGCGATCCTGGCTGTTTTGGTTCGTCGTTGTCCTGAGTTTTTTTTCACTTCCGACTGAAGCAATGGTTTACGCTCAGGAGGGAGCCGCCGAAGCGGCCGGTGACGCTCCCAGCGAAAGCCTACTTGCTTGGCTAGTTTCATCGTTGGGCTGGGGCTACATCCTGATTTTTCTGTCCCTGTCGTTCATTCTGGTCGCGTTGTTCATCATGAATGTACTCTCGGCTCGGAGAGACTACGTCTGTCCTAAACACTTGATCGAAGGGTTCGAGGCCCACCTCGATGAAAAGCAGTATCAGGAAGCTTACGAACTGGCCAAAGCGGATGAGTCGTTTTTGGGGAACGTCCTCGCCGCCGGTTTAGCCAAATTGTCCAGCAGCTACCAGCATGCCCATACGGCGATGGAAGAAGTTGGCGAAGAGGAAAACATGAAACTCGATCACCGCCTGAGCTACTTGGCACTGATCGGGACAATCAGTCCCATGATCGGCCTGTTTGGCACGGTGCACGGCATGATCGACGCCTTTTACGTCATTGCCCAAAGCGGCACGACCCCACCCGCCAGCCAGCTTGCCGGGGGTATTTCCAAGGCACTACTCACTACGCTGATCGGACTTTTTATTGCCATTCCCGCCATCGCTGCCTACAACATTTTGCGCAACCGCGTGCAACGACTTGTTCTGGAAGCAGGAATCACGAGTGAAAATCTGATGGGGCGATTTGAGAAAGTCGGAACCAAGAAAGACTGACCCGCGAACGCGGGCGTTACCAGCCTCTCTCATTCATCGACACTGTCTTGGGAACAACCGAATGCGATTCAGGAAAGATAATCAAACGGAAATCATGGAAGGGGATCTGACCCCAATGATCGACGTCACTTTCCTGTTGATCGCATTTTTCATGGTCCTGATCAATTTCACCGAAGTTGATCGAGCCGAAGAAATCCTTCTACCCAAGAGCCGACTGGCTATCCCTCCGACCGTCCGCCCCGACTACCAGATCATCTTGAATCTAGACGTCAACGGCGTCGTGAAGTTTGGAGGCCAACAATTCGACGCCATCGACCTGCTCGATTCCGCCCTAGAGCGAGAAAAATCAGCAGCCCAGATCGAAAATGTTCAACCGCGGGATATTTCCGTCATCATCCGGTCTCATCAGGACACGCCCACCGGGTTGGTTCAACAATTGATCAACAAGTGTCAACAAGTAGGCCTGGAGAACTTCAGCTTGCGAGTGAAGGAAAGAATCAATCAATAGCAAGGCTGTATCATGAAAATCCAGACAACCGAAGACCGCAACGTCAAGCTGAACATGACGTCCATGATCGACATCGTCTTTCAGCTGCTGGTCTTTTTTATCATGACCTTCAAAATTGTTGAAATGGAAGGTGACTTCAATGTGCGAATGCCTCTAGCCGCCAAGGAGTCAACTTCGATTGAAGATGTTCTCCCCGACCTGATCACCGTGAAACTGAAAGTTGGTGCCGAAGGAAAAATTGCCGGCATCGATGTCGACAACGGGGTAGAAGGAGACACTTACTTTGACGCAGACATGTACTCTCGCCTAACCGACTTTGTCGAAAAGACAATCGACGCCGAAGGCGATCCTTCGGAAGCAATCGAAACGGAGGTGGAATTCGACATCGATTTCGACCTCAAGTATTCCTATACGGTTCAAGCGATTGAATCCGTCTCGGGAAAGATTGTCGACGGACAAGTCAAGAAATTGATTGAGAAAATCAAATTCAAAGACAACAGCGACCAATCCGAGTAGGCTCCCTGTTCTCATCAAAACTTGTCTTTAACCACGCGGATGAAACTGCTGGTGGATTTTCTTCAATCGGGTTTGGTCCACATGGGTATAGATCTGTGTCGTCGCGATGCTGCTGTGCCCCAACATCTCTTGGACTTGTCGCAAGTCTGCACCCCCTGCCAGCAAATGGGTAGCGAAACTATGCCGCATCGTATGGGGACTCACTTTACCGGGAATACCGGCAAGCATTGCGTACTTCTTCACCAGTTCCCAGATCGCTTCACGACGTAAACGGCGACCGCCACGGGACAGGAAAAGCCAGTCTTTCTCCGACGGCCGGACAGCGGATAAGGCCGGCCTCTGACGAGCCAGATAAAACCTGACGGCATCGATCGCCGCCTCTCCCAAGGGCACCATCCGCTGCTTGCTTCCCTTACCGTGACACTTGCAGTATTTTTCATCCAGATGGACGTCTCTGACACGCAGCCCAGAGATCTCCGACGCCCGGCATCCGGTGGCGTACAACACCTCGAGCAACGCCCGGTCGCGGAAATAATACGGCTCCAGTTTCCTTGGTGCATTCAGAAATCGGTCGATCTGGCGAGGACCGATCACCTCCGGCACACGTTGCCAGAGCTTTTGACTTCCTAGCAATTCGGCCTTGTTGTCAACGATAGCGCCCTCCAACTGTAAGTAGCGGAGAAACATCTTGATGGCGACAATATTTCTTGCGATGGAAGCGGGCGCCAGTTCTTGTGTGGGCAACCAGGCAACGAAATCCGACAGGTCAGCAACCTCCAGCCGAAGAAGGTTCCGTTTCCCAAGCCAAGCTACAAAACGATCGACGTCACGGCCATAGGCCATCACCGTATTGTCGGACAAATGACATTCGCTCTGCAAATACTCTGAAAAGGCCGCCGCCCATTTCACCGGCGTGTTGTTTCTTGGAGCCGGTGCCGCCTTCAGCTTATTGAGCTTGTGTTGACGAAGCTTATTCACCTGAATCGAAATTCCAGAAGACAATTGATCTGACTGGAATACTCTTCGTCCGATCAACCAAGGCGAATCCCCTGGCACTCGGATAAAACCGCTTGTGCGCCCCGCTGACCACTACAATCTGCAAAAACAACCCGCCTTCACAGGCGGTCAGCAAAAGGGAACGACGCCAGACCCCAACCCAACCCGCTGGCCATGTCGATCGAGAGCCAAAGCTAAGCCGTCTGACGAGCCACCAGGACCCTTGGCAACCCGGCGTAATCGTTGACTACTTTCAGGCATTGCAATCCAGCCGCTCTTTCAATCGCCGCCCGGCAACCGGGTTCAACCATCGGACTGATCTCAAAAATCAAAAAACCACCCTCCGTCAGACGCTCTACGGCAGCTTCGCATAGGCGTTCAATGATGTCCAATCCGTCAGGCCCACCAAACAAAGCGACATGCGGTTCGAAATCCATGACCGAGGTAGCGACGGTCCCCTGCTCGGACGTCCCAATATAAGGAGGGTTGCTAACGATCAGGTCAAATTTCAAGTCAGCAGGTATACCTTCAAACAAATCACTTTCCAGCCACTGCAAGTCGCTACCGAGAGAATGATCCTGTCCGTTCCGCCGCGCAACGTTCAATGCATCTGGGCTGATATCCGCACCCCAGATCTTGCTCCCCGGCAGGTGCTTGGCCAGGGTAATCGCGATGCATCCGGAGCCAGTCCCCAGATCAACACTGTTTACAGGAGAACGGTCAAGAATCTTGACGGCTTCCAAGGCCTCAATGATGACGTGCTCCGTTTCCGGCCGCGGAATCAGAACATGCGGGTCGACTTGAAAACGCAGTGAATAAAATTCCTTGGAACCAACGATGTAAGCAACCGGCTCCCCGCGGGCGTGTCGCTTGACCCAATCACGAAAGATGGCCAGGTTATCAGCAGGCGGAACCGTATCAAATTGTGTATAGAGTTCGATCCGTTCGCAGCCCAGAGCCTCGGCCAACAGAACCTCGGCCCGCAAGCGGGGATTATCCGGATCGCGTTTGGCGAAATGCGACGCCGTCCAATCCAGTAAACGCTGGATAGTCCAGGGCTGGTCGCCGTCGGATCGGTTTTCTTGGGTCGAATCGTTCATCAGCAACACCCAACCATTACGGTTGGTTTAATCTAGGGAGCCCATGCTGGACCGCAATGTCTGACGATCGTGATCAATCAGAGCATCGGTCACAGGCTGGAGGTTACCTGCAATTACCTGGTCCAATTTATAGAGCGTCAGGTTGATACGATGATCGGTGACGCGGTTTTCTGGAAAATTGTAGGTCCGGATCCGCTGACTACGGTCCCCTGAACCGACAAGACTCTTACGTGTGTCGGCACGTTGCTTGTCTTCCTGCTGCTGAAAATAGTCGTAGAGTCGAGATTTTAAAATTCGAATGGCTTTGGCCAGGTTCTTATGCTGGCTTCGCTCTTCAAAACACTTGACAACCAAGCCTGTTTCCTTGTGAATCAAACGGATCGCGGATGATGTCTTGTTAACGTGTTGTCCTCCCGGACCACTACTGGCGGCGTAACGCTCGACTTCATAATCGTCCGGTTTCAAGTCCACCTCAACATCCTCCGGTTCAGGTAAAACGGCTACCGTCGCGGCAGAGGTGTGGATCCGTCCTTTTGCCTCGGTTTCTGGAACACGCTGCACACGGTGCCCGCCACTTTCGTATTGGAGCTCTCGAAAGCAACCCTCTCCCTCAACCGAAACCATCACCTCTTTGAATCCCCCCAGCTCGGTGGGATTCGATTCCAATGCTTTGAACTTCCAGCCCTTGACTTCTGCATGCCGCTTGTACATCTCGTACAAATTCCTGGCAAACAGTGCTGCTTCGTCACCCCCTGTTCCAGCCCGAATCTCCAGAACGCAACGGCCCCGGTTAGCGTCCTCACCCCCGATCGTCATATCGAGTAATTCATTCCATATCGTCTCACGTTCCGACAATAAATTTTGAAGCTCCTCTTGAGCCATCTCCCGCTCCTCGGCGTCACCGCTTTCGGCCAACTCGCGAACTTCCTCGATTTCGCTCAGGACCACTTTAAAACGCCGGTACTTGGTCGCCAACTTCGCCAGAGAACCATGCTCTCGAGCAATGGCCGCCATCCTGTTTGAGTCCGCCAGAACCTCGGGGTCCGACATTTGCGATTCGAGACTTTCGAATCGGTCAAGTTTTTCTTCCAACATTTCGCGCATTTTGGTTCCCGCTTACAAAATAAAACGGCAGAGGAGCACTCAACCACAGCCAGGTTTAGCTGTGTTAGGAATCCGCCAACAAGACGATTGGGCCGAGCCCTCGGACGGACCAAAGCATATTCAGCTGGTTAGACATCATGAACCGTGCCGCCATTGCAAATCATCCTAATTTGCCAAACCTATCCCGCAGTCTAGCCGGGAACGTCATGGTAGCAGAAGTTTTCGGTCGATGTCAGCCGTCCACAAGCATCTGCCCCTGATCACGAGGAACGCGTTCGTTCCTCGCGGACACGCAGCCTGTCCGCAATGACCGTATCAGCGAGCAGTTGCAAGGCATGGTAGGAGACCAGGGGGATGATACTCACCCCCATGTTGATCGCTGTTGACAACCCGACCATCAAGGTCTTTTGGCTACCGGAAAAACCGACTGCGATCTGTTCCGGTTTGGGCAATCCAAAACACTTAGCCAAACGCATTCCCATAAAACAGACCGACAGGTGGATGAACAGAATGACCCCAACCATCATGAACACCTGGTCTACTCGTATATGAAATCCCCCCGACTCGGAAACCCGAATTCCTGTCGAAACGGCTCCCAGAAAAATCATGAACAAAACCCCCAATTGAGCCGCCAGGCTCAACCATCGTTTTTGGGCCGTCGCCCACTTGGCCGAAGACTGGTGGAAACGCACCAACTGACCTACGATCATCGGGATGACTACAAAGTACAACAGCTTGAAAATGGTACCCACAAATTTTGCTTGGTCCGTTTCATTTCCTGCCAGGTAATAGACCCAGGCTGGTGTGACAAAGAAACAGAGAAGATTAGTGATGATCGTCACCATGATTGCCAAACTGTCATCACCTCCGGCGCGGCGCGTCCACACGGCGCCGGTAGCCAACGTCGTGGGAACAGCAGCTGCGACAATCAACCCGGGCCCCAGTTCTTCACCCAGCAAATAACTGAGTGGCCAGGCCAACAGGGGGATCAGTAAGAGATTAAGAATCGTGGCTAAGATCGGCCCGACAGGACGGGTCACAGTACGATAAAGATGCCGAAACTCCAGTGGCCAAGCCATGACGAACATGGTGACCGTAACGACCGACCACTTCAACCAGGTCACTTCCACCACCACTCGGCAGACCTTGGCTCCACTGAAACCTGCTACCAAGACAGCCATCAACGCGAGGAGAAACCAGTTGCTGGCAATCAGCTTAATCAATGAAATCCCGACCCTCTCGCTGCACGCTGCTAGCGTTCGATAACCGCCCTACCCTGAAATCTGGCCGGCTACTAGAATCTGCCGCCCATCTGAATCTGCCACCAAGCTAATCCATAATCACGTTTTAACCAAGAACAAAAGCTCATGTTGCGATATATGACCGCTGGAGAATCGCACGGCAAAACCATGCTGGCCATCGTCGATGGATTTCCGGCCGGGATGCCAATTGACGTGGAAGCGATTAATTTCGAACTGGCACGTCGCCAGGGCGGTTATGGTCGAGGCGGACGGCAAAAGCTGGAAACCGACGAGATCGAATTCTTGAGCGGGACTTGGAAAAACGAAACACTCGGTTCGCCGATCGCACTCCAGGTGATCAACCGCGATTACAAACTGGAGCGCCTGAAGGAATTGCCTCGGCCACGGCCAGGCCATGGAGACCTGTCCGGTTCTCTGAAATACTTGACCTCTATTCGAGGAATCCTCGAACGAGCCAGCGCCCGGGAGACCTGCGTCCGGGTAGCCGCGGGAGCTTTATCTCGCCAATTATTGTCCGCATTCGGGATTGAATTACTCGGTTATGTTCGACAATTGGGTTCCTGCGAGATTGCTCCCCAGGCTGGAGACTTGGCACAGCACCGTTTCTTGCGAGATTCCAGCGAAATCTATTCTCTGAATCCCGATCAAGATGACGAGATTAAAAAACTGATCGACGAGACGAAGAAGGCAGGTGACACGCTCGGGGGCGTGGTAGAAGTTCGCGCTGAGGGTCTCCCGTTCGGGCTTGGCACGCATGCCCAATGGGACCGCAAACTGGACGGTCGACTCGCCCAGGCAGTGATGGCAGTCCAAGCCATCAAAGGTGTAGAAATAGGGATGGGTTTTGAAGCGGCTCGATTGCCAGGCAGCCAAGTCCACGATCCGATCCAGTATGACTCCCAATCGGTGAGCTCTCACGATCTCGGTTTTAAGCGTCCCAGTAACAATGCGGGCGGTCTGGAGGCCGGCATGACCAACGGACAACCGCTCGTCATCCGCGCTGCGATGAAACCTATTAGCACACTCCAGAAACCGCTTGAATCGATTGATATGGCAACCAAACAACCGAGCACCGCCAGCTATGAACGTAGTGACACATGCGCGGTTCCCGCTTGCAGCGTCATTATCGAGAACGTCGTCGCCTTTGAATTGGCGACCGCCCTGGTCGAAAAATTTGGCAATGACAGCCTGCAGGAGATGCTGGCTCGCTACGAACTGTTCCAAGAATTGGCGGCAAAGCGTTAGGCGTATTTGAGGCACGACCATGAATCGTACACCCTCTTTCATCCATGCGATTCGCCGCATGAGCGACAATAATCGTCGCCTCGTCTGCCGCCTTCTTTTTCTCGCACTCTGTGCGGTTCCAACCATGAGCCTGGTCTACTGGATCACTCATCGCCCCGGAATTCGTGAATGGCAGGAAGCAGTTCAAGCCAAGCTGGGAGTGGAAATTGAAATCGACTCACTGGAGACACCCCGCCCTGGTGAAACGATTCTACGGGGTATCCGTGTCAACCAACCCTTTGGCAAGACGGTTCATCACATCAACGAAATCACCGTCATGACAGCCCCCACTCACCGCGTCGTTGTCAGCGACATGGTCAGCGTGGCACCTGAGGATCTCTTGGAATTGATCCACCAAGCGAGTCAACATGCATTCCTGGTGGGCCGTATTTCTCAGCCGTGGCAAATTGAATTTCAAACCGTGGCGGTCGACCCCAACCCGGATTCCTCAGACCTCGGGTTAGTACTGAGCCCACTTCAGATCGACATCCGCCAAGATGACCACGGTGTAATGGCGACCGCTAACTTTCAACGATCCGGCATCGAGGACTCAGAGTCGATGGAGTGCCAAGTATTTTATCCTCATGAACCTCAAGTGCTACGGCCGGAAATTTACGTCGATACACGGGGCAACCGTCTCCCCTGCTGGCTAGCAACAGACTTCGTGGAAGACCTGGCCAGCATGGGCGAGGAAGCAACTTTTTCTGGTACGGCAACGCTACTGATTGACGACGAAAACCGGGTCTCCGGCAAGTTGACGGGGGTCTTTGACCAGATCAATCTGCATGATCTTGGGGAACCGGTACATCAGCGACTGAGCGGCATGGCCCAGGCCAATGTACTCGAATGTGAAATCGTGGAAGATCGCCTACGCAGGCTGCATGCGAAACTGCAATGTGCTGAGGGAGGCTGGATCAGCCCTCAGGTCCTGATTTCGGCTCAGCATCATCTGAATCTGCAGTCAACTGGAATGCGAGCCCGCAATCAATTCATTCCGTACAGCTCCTTCGGTGTCGAATTTCTGCTCGACCCACCCAACGATCGCTTCCTTGTGGCCGACCTCAGGGAGGAAGGCCTCATTTTCGACAAAGAGCAAAAACCGTTGTTACGTTGTTCCTATGTTGAAGTTGACAATCAGCTGCAAGCCTACCCGCTGCGAATCATCGATGTTGCAAATTTCTGGATTCGCCCGTCGGCTCAAGTCAACCGTCAAATGGTGGCAAACTCAAGTGAAAACCTGCTGGCCAATCACGGCCTGATCCGGTTTCTCAATCGCCTCGACCGGCAAGCGGAGCGTACGGCCGCACTTCCACTCGCACTGGAACGGGACTAACCGTTTCAGCTGGTCTTGAGTTTACCTTTACCCGATGCTGTATCGCGAAAATTCCAGAACCGCTCGGGGATCATTGCCATCGCGCAAACGATCAGGTTTACTGCGAT
>JAYZCF010000160.1:0-20613 GCA_036338455.1 Planctomycetota bacterium | reverse complement strand
GATCTTCTATCGATCACTTGATTTAAGATCTTTGGTTTCCAGCTGGTTTTCGATTTGTCGTCGATTGAATTGACTGCCAATTCGGGAATCCAGTTGCTCCACCGTGGCGTTATTGTGACGACCCATCCAGTTCAACAGTTTTCTCTGGTCGATCTGTTGTACCGTGTTTTTCTTCGCTTGGTCGGTCAACTCGTTGATCGCTGAGTAGAGGGCACCGGAAAACTCGGCCGATGGTTCGGGGGACTCACCCAAAACGGCATAACGTGTTGTGGGATCGATCTTACCCGTGATCTTGCCTCGTTCATCGTTCCAAGCAACGACTCGACCGCCGTTGTTCTCAATCATCTGCTTCAGCCGACCCAGGTCGGAGCTGCCGTCGCCGTCCAGATCAAACAGGCCAATCAGGGCGATTGGAACGGAATAGCCAGGATCCCATGTCGCTGTCAAAACGTAGTCTTTGGCCAGGATCGGGTTGGTGGGATCTTCCAGTGTGATACGGGCTTCGGACTGATGGTCGCCCGTGATCCGCGTCACCTCAATCATCGCTTTGTATTCGTCACGTTGGAAATCGGTTGCCGTCTGGGGGTAAACCGCGAATGACAGGTTGGGTCTCAGGCCATCGGCCGATCCCAGATCCAAATAGACGCGGTCAATCTTGTGGGCTACCCGCACGACTCGACCGTCGTGTAGATCAAAGTTTTCCTGCTCGTATCGGTCCAGTTTGACTTTCATCGCGACTTTTTCCGACTCGAGACCCTTGATGTCGTTTTTGAGTTTTTTCTGCTCGGCAGTGGCCGTTTGAGCGTAGTTCTGGAATTGTCGGTTGACGGATTCGTTTTGGGACTTGGCGTTATCCAGTGATGCTTGCAGGGATTGCTCTTTTGCCTGATAGTCCGACTTGTCTTTATCCATCGTGTCCTGAGTCGTCTTCAGGGTCGTTTGCAACTCAGTGACTTTCTCAGTCATTTTTGCCACGTCCGCATCGGCCTCCCTCTGCGTTGTGGCCATTTGCTCTCGCAGGACCGTTTCGGTGTTATGGGCCTTGGAAAGGACTGCATTCAGATTGCGGACCAAGTTTCGATAAGTCTGTTCCTGCGCCTGATCACTGCCATCGGAGGCGATAAACAGTTTCATATCCTTGTCGTATTCGCCCTGAACCTCTTTCAGGCTTTTGAATACATCGCTCAGTGAGTTTTTATTGGCGTCCGACAGCTTGTTGTTTAATTGCAAGCTGTCCAGCCGGTCGTACATCGAATCTACTTCGGCCAAGCTCGGTCCCAGCTCACCCACGTAGGCACGCAATACCTGTGCCTCGATCTGGTAAGCTTCGCTCATGCTCTTTTGAACGACTAATTTCTGTTCTGTTTCTGTTAATTTCCGAGCATTCTCGTTCATCCTGGATGCGCTCAAGAATGTCGTCAGAGCCAACACAAGTGTCAGCAGAACCAGAATGATAACGGCAATCAAGTAACCTTGGTTTTCCCTGGCAGCCATTCAGATCTCCTCAAAAGCCGTAACGGCGAGATGGCAAATAAACAAATTGAATCTAGACACATATTGGGCGGGACTGTCAGACGGTCCCATGATGACTCGGCGATAAAACCCCGCATCATCACGCCCCTTTTTATCGATTTTAAATTGGGCAAAAACGGTGTCAAATTCTGACCGGGGATACAACCGTATGGAACTTAACCTTTTCCAGTTTTAAGGGTTAAATCGGCTGAGCCGTCGGGCAGAGTAACTCCGCTATGCTATTTATTCTACTTCCGGGCCCCTCCTTCAGCACAAAAAACTGTCGGATGGGCATTAATTTGCGTTTCGGGGGACATGCCCTGCCGCATATTCCGCTCGTATCAACTAAAAAAAGGACCTCGCGTTGGGCCGGCAGGCCATCAAGGCCCTGTTTTTTCACCGTTTTGGCTTCCTCCACCCTCTCCGTTGCCGGTTTGTCCAACCGGCGAAACCTTGGCCAAAACAGCAGAATTGCCTCTGCACGGCAAACTCCGATCCAACCGATTGGCGGGTGGGTGGGGTTTATATGGCGGGGCTCGCCTCGATCGGATTTGCTGCCCAGACAGCGCCACGGCACTTTTCAGTGACGAGGGTTTCCCTTGCGAGTGGCGGGCCGTTCCGAGAATAAGGTCGATTAAATTAACCTTGTAATTCTAGAAAAACGGGGGGAAAACGGTTATGTTAAGGGGACATCGCAAAACAACATCCACCTGAGGTTGTTTGGGGGCGAGGCCCAGCCTCGTCTCCGCCGATCAAGAAATTCGGTAGAACGAATTGCTGCAAACCATGAATCCCGAACGCCCAGCTCGACAAACGTGTTGGTGGACGTTGCCGGGTTTACCTTTTTAGCAATCCCACCTGCAATCAGATTCCTTGTTCCGTTGACGTGGCAGTTATGGCCGGCACGACAGTCTTGTAAGCTGTGTCAAGATTCGGTTTTCCCTCTGCCCTCTTCGACCACGGATTTGTATTCAGCGTGCCTATGGTAGCGGTCCTTTCGTTGATCAGTCCCAGGTTCAGACTTTTTTGCGTTCTGTTCAGACAACGGCTTTGGGGGCTGCAGTATGTGGTCTGGAGGTTCCTTGCCAGGTGCTGAAATGATGGATCATGAAGGCTGGATGATGAAGGCCGGATGATGAAGGCTGGATGATAGATTTACCCATGTGACTCACCCACAAGACGGTTCGATTCGATGATCGTTATCGGTATCGCGGGTGGAATTGCCAGCGGTAAAAGTAGTGTCGCTGACTGTTTTGAGCGTTTAGGCGCTACGGTATTGAATGCCGATCGGATGGGGCATGAGATTCTTGATGAACCGGAAGTGAAGCAGAAGATTGTCGAGAGCTGGGGAGGAGACGTACTAACCGAGGGGAAGGTGGATCGCGCGGCGTTGGCGCGGGTCGTTTTTGCTGCGGCAGATGCTGAACAACAACTTGCCAGTTTGGAGCAAATGACGCATCCCGTCATTGGCCAGCGAATCCGTGAGTGTTTGACCGAACTGGAATTGTCGAAAACGCCTGCCGTGGTCCTTGATGCCCCAGTGATGTTCAAGTCCGGTTGGGATCGTTTTTGCAACAAAATTGTCTATGTCCATGCGGATCGAGCGTCTCGTCAAAAGCGGGCGGCAGATCGTGGTTGGTCAGCAGGCGAACTTGAGCGAAGAGAATCGATGCAGGTGGAACTCGAGACCAAACGCCTCCGCTCGACGGACCAGATTGATAATTCATCATCAATGGAAAACTTATTTTCACAGGTTGAGAAATTATGGCGCCGGTGGCGACTTCCAGTGCTGTAAACGAAACCTGCTATTACAACTTTTTATTTCAATGCAATCCGCCAGCTTGTCTTTTCATGTGCTTGGCGAATTCGGGAGAAAAACATGGGAGATAACCGAGACTCCAAGCGGGGAGACTATTCGGGCCAGTCTGGAAATCCCCGACGCGGCGGCCAACGTCGATCGGGTCAACGCCCTTCATATGGCGACCCGGAAGTTTCTGACAAGTTGAGAGAGATCGAGGCATCGGGCGAGCCGATGTCCTTGGCTGAGCAAATTGCCAGGGAGAAGAGGCCGGTGACCACGGATGAAAAATCCGTGGAACCAGATGCGATCGGCAAAATCAACGTTACCGAATTGCAAAGAATGGAGTTGGACGAGGTGCAAGCATGTGCCGAATCGGAGGGAGTCTCGCACACGGCAGATTTGAGCAAGCGGGAACTGATCTCGGAAATCCTTAAGTTGCGAGTCAAGGCCAAGGGCCTAATGTTTGGTGAGGGGACACTGCAAATTCTTCCCGATGGATTCGGCTTTCTTCGCAGTCCGGAGTACCACTACCTAAGTTGTCCGGACGACATCTATGTTTCGCCTAGCCAGATACGGAAGTTCAATCTTCGCAATGGAGCGATTGTCACGGGGCAGATTCGCCCGCCCAAAGAAAACGAGCGATATTTTGCCCTCTTGCGGGTTGAGAAAGTGAATGGTGTCGACCCGAATGACAACGCCCGGAAGATTCAGTTCGACGAGTTGACACCCTTGCATCCGGATGCGCGAATCATGATGGAACACGATCCTACGGACTACTCCACTCGTGTGGTGGATATGATCGCCCCGATTGGTTTTGGTCAGCGTGGTCTGGTGGTGAGTCCCCCGCGGGCTGGGAAAACAATGCTCCTGCAAAATATGGCTCGGGCCGTATTGAGCAATTACCCGGATGCCTACGTCATCATGCTGCTGATTGATGAGCGGCCCGAGGAAGTCACCGATATGGAGCGTGAGGTCAAAGGGAAGAATTGTGAAGTGATCAGTTCGACTTTTGATGAACCTGCCTCGCGGCATATTCAGGTTGCCGAAATGGTTCTTGAGAAGGCGAAGCGATTGGTTGAGAGTGGTGTTGACGTCGTGATTTTTCTTGACTCGATTACTCGTTTGGGACGCGCTTGGAACTCGGAGTGTCCCCAATCTGGTAAGACGCTTTCGGGCGGGTTGGACGCAAACGCTTTACAGAAGCCGAAGGCGTTTTTTGGCTCTGCCAGGAAACTGGAAGAGGGTGGGTCATTGACCATCCTGGCGACCGCTCTGGTTGACACGGGCAGTAAAATGGACGACGTGATTTTTGAAGAATTCAAAGGGACCGGGAACATGGAAATTGTCCTGGACCGACGACTCGTAGATCGACGCATCTGGCCGGCCATGGACATTAACCAGTCGGGCACGAGGCGCGAGGAGAAATTGCTGGATGCAGAAGAATACGAGCGAATTTGTATGATTCGCCGCGTGTTGAGCGAGCTGAATTCACCTGACGCAATGGAAATGTTGGTGACACGGTTGAAGAAAACCAAGTCCAACGCGGAATTTTTGATGAGTGTCAAAGCGGGGGCACTGTAGTCCCTTTATCTGTGGGATGGAGTGTCTGTTTTTTTGGGGCGTTCTGAAACTGAGAATTGAGAGGCTGAGAATTGACAGAGTTGGATGGTTTTTCAGGTCGAGTGCGGGAAGGACGATCGGGATCCCTGCAGGGAAAACGTTTCGTGGTTGTTGTTGCGCGGTACAATGAAACGATTACCGAGAAGTTGTTGCACGGTGCTGTGGAAAAGCTGAGGGCACACGGGGTCGAAGATCACCAGATCGAGGTGGTCCGCGTTCCAGGCGCCTGGGAAATCAGCCTGGCGGCCAAATGGGCTCTGGAAGTTTCAGACGCTGTGGTTTGCTTGGGGGCCGTGATTCGTGGTGAGACGACGCACGATGTTCATATTAATTCGACGGTCAGCACCCAGTTGGGCCAATTGATGGTCGAATCCGGAAAGCCAGTGGCGTTCGGTGTTCTGACATGTAACAACCTGGAGCAGGCGATTCAACGCAGTGGCGGAAGCGTGGGGAATAAGGGGCATGAGGCGGTGGATGCCGTTGTCGAAATGTTGCGATTGATGGGTAGCATGCGTGACTGACAGTCGAGTTGTTCTTTTTTTTGTTTGATCTACAATTCCGAATCCCGGTTTGCTCTCTGTTCTTTGAAAATTGCCATGTCCCGACGCCGTCGTGCCCGAGAAGTTGTTCTCCAGGTTCTATACCAGCTGGATTTGAATCCGGACTTCCCGATTGAACAGAGCGACTCTTTCGTGCGCAGGCGTCTCCAGGGGGATTCTTCCCTTTGTGATTTTGCTTTGGAGCTGATTCGAGGGGTGGCTGCTCACCGTGCAGGGATTGATCAACGCCTTGCGGCAACGTCGGACAACTGGCGATTGAATCGAATGGCTGCCACCGACCGGGCTATTTTGCGGTTGGGTGCCTACGAGATCATGTGGACCGATACGCCTGACCGGGTGGCGATCAATGAGGCTATTGAATTAGCCAAACGATTTGGCACGAATCAGTCGGCTCAGTACGTTAACGGTGTCCTCGATCGTTTTATTCGTCTGGCACAGGAAGCGGGGGCCGAGGAGGAGGCTGGCGAGGCCATGCCTGAGGATGGTAGGTCTGCAGCAGAGCCAGCCGATTCGACCGAGCGAGGGGCAGCTGGCGAGAGTCTTGACTGAGTTTCACCGGTCTTAGGTTGCCAGCCTATTCGGCTCCCCAACCAGGGCGGCCATCGATACAATGAGCGGCTCGGATTACTGTTTTGGACGAAATATCAACGCACGGGTAGACGACTTAGCCATGGCTCGCTGGAATCCTTTTGGACGCAAAGAAGAATCACCGACAACCGAAGAACCGGCTGGGAACTCCCAGGATCAGGCAGCGCCTGAGTTGCCAGCCGATGAGCGGGGAAGCATGTTTGGGTGGGCCAAGAGTGCCCTGCGGAAAACAGTCAATGTCCTCAATACCGACATTCGTGATTTGGTCGGTAAAGATGGTCGGTTGGTTGACGATGAGTTCCTCGACGAATTGTTTGCTTATTTGATCAAAACGGATATGGGAAACGGACCGGCGGGTCGAATCCGAAAGGATGTGCAGGATAAGTTCAGGGGTCGAAAGGTAATGATGAGCGACCTCGTGGGCTCTGCCAAAGAGACGATTCTCGAGATGATGGAGCAGGAGCCAGCGGAGATTGCCGAGGCAGGCTCCGGGCCCACCGTGATCATGGTCGTTGGCGTCAATGGGTCGGGTAAGACGACTTCGATTGCCAAGTTGTGTCAATTGTTCACAAACCAGGGCAAACAGGTTGTGCTGGGTGCAGGTGATACGTTTCGAGCGGCTGCCGTCCAGCAATTGACGATCTGGGCAGAACGCCTTGGGGCCGAGATTGTGACAGGGAAACCGGGGGGAGACCCAGCCAGTGTGGCTTACAAGGCTGTCGATGCGGCAAAGAATTCGAATGCTGACATTTGCATTATTGATACAGCAGGCCGTTTGCAGACCCAAGCCACTTTGATGGATGAATTGGGACGCATTCGACGCGTCATGTCCAAGGTAATCGACGATGCGCCTCACGAGGTGTTGCTGGTGCTCGACGCTACTGCCGGGCAAAATGCGATCAGCCAAGCACGGGGTTTCACTGAGGCGGCTGGTGTTTCGGGGATTGTCCTTGCTAAGTTGGACGGTTCAGCCAAAGGGGGGGTCGCGATCCCCATTCGGCAGGAGTTTGGTTTGCCGGTGAAATTTGTCGGCTTGGGCGAAACACCGGATGCATTTGCCAGATTTGACGTCCAGGCGTATGTGGATGCCCTATTTGACCAGGCAGGTGAAGATTTCGCCGGCGCTTGATCTGAGCCCTCTCGCCGGAAGGCTCTTTTCTTCAGGAAGGGCCTCTTTCCCGGCAGGGAATGTCTCGTGGTGCCGATACTTTTCCCGCGAGACGACACGTGGTACAGTTTCGTCCATGAAACTCATTGTCGCCATTATCCAGCCTCACAAGCTGGAGTCCGTTAAAGCAGCGTTGACCGACGTCCAGGTCTTTCGTTTGACCATCATGGATTGCCAAGGATTCGGGCGTCAGCACGGCAAGTCAGAAATCCAAGGCACGCCGGAAGGGATTGCAAATCTTCGACGCAAGGTCCAGTTGCAGATCGCGGTTAACGAAGAATTTGTTGAACCTACCATCCAAGGGATCATCGAAGGTGGCCGTAGTGGTGAAACCGGAGAGATGGGTGATGGAAAGATCTTCGTGCTACCCCTTGATGACTGTGTTCGAATTCGAACGGGTGAACGGGGAAGCGATGCAATCTGATCCGGATGGGCGATCACTGATCTGGTTTAACAGTCGATCGTTCGTCAAATCTTGGCGCCGGCACCTTTGGTCAAGGCCATGAAGGCTGATTCGAGGCTGACCTCTTCTTCCTGGAATAAAGTCAGGCCAATCCCCTGCCCGATTAGATCTGCCGCCAATTGAGAGTAATCTTTGGTTTGGTTCTTGAGCGTTACGACCAGATGGCCATCTCCCTCTTCCACGCTTGAGACCAATTCGTTTTCTTCCAACACCTTTGTGGCTCTTTCACTGTTGGAATCGACTCCAATGTGGAGCACGGTCTGGTCTCGAACCTGGTTCATGACATCCGTGACCTCGGCAGAAACCTTGAGTTCTCCTTTGTCAATGATGCCAATCTTGTTGCAGATGTCCGCTAATTCCGGCAGGATGTGGCTGGATACAATCACGGTTTTTCCCATCGTGCCCAAGCGTCGCATCAGGTTGCGCATCTCGATTCGAGCCCGCGGGTCGAGCCCGCTGAGTGGCTCGTCCAACAACAAAACCTGCGGGTCGTGCAGCAGAACGCGGGCCAGTCCGAGTCTTTGCGTCTGTCCGCGTGAAAGCGTGTTGGCAAATGCGTCGCGTTTGAAATCCAGGTCAACTGTCTCCAGCATCTCGTCACACTTTTTTCGACGCTCCGCTCCTTTGATACGATAGGCGGCTGCAAAAAATTCCAGGTATTCAATCACTTTCATGTCATCGTAGACACCAAAAAAGTCGGGCATGTAGCCGACCAGGCGGCGGATTTCTTTCGGTGCATTGTAGATGGAGTGACCACAGACATATGCCTCGCCCCAGCTGGGCTCAAGGAGCGTAGCGATGATTCGCATCGTAGTTGTTTTGCCAGCTCCGTTGGGGCCGATGAAACCGAACAGGTCGCCCTGTTGTAGATCGAGGTTGATCGACTTGATAGCGAACATCTCGCCATATTTCTTGGTGAGGTTTTCGGTTTTGATCACGACGGGGATTCCGCTTGGTTAGTTCCGATTTATTGATTTCGACCTTCAAATTCTACCGGAAGAATGATTCGAACGATGGTCGTAACGTTGTCGTAACGAGTGTCTGTATCGCGGTCGGAAATTTCGAGATCCGAGCCGTGATGCGTGTGGCGGATTTCACCCACCAGCATGGCTCGTCCCAAGTTCAGTTGCTGGGACATGTCGACTTGTGACTGGTAATCATGGGAGAGTTTCGTATAACCGCGACCGCCGGCCAGTTCGTAGAACATCAGCATGTCGGCGATTCTCCACATTCGCGCGTCTGCCGGATTCCAGGGGCTGTTTTTCCCCTTGTTGCTCTCTCGTTTTCTTCGCGTCAAAAAATTCTTGGCTGTTTTTTCTTTGGTCTCTGTTTCGATATCAATCGTTTCCCCAGGTTCCAGTGTATCGTTCAGTTCGTAGGTCCAGTTCTCGAACATTAGTCGGCAATTGTGCAGGCTAACCTGCAGGGGATTCGTGATTGTTCCTTCCAGTCTCTGGAACTGGGGATCGACTTTCAGTCTGCTTTGAATTTTGAAGGGGTTGTTGCTGTACCATTGCACGAAAAGGGGCTTGGTCGACGATACCTGCAAGGGCAGTTGGCTCAGTGTGCAGTGGGCGGGGGAGTCTCCTTCACCGCTCGTTTCAAATTCACATCGGTACTCACGGCGAAACAAACGCGCACCTGTGCGTGTTTGCATCCCTCCCAAACCGCTCCCCGGCAGGCCTTGCCAGATGACCGTGCTGTTGGTGCGAGTGTCAAAACCGAGCGGGTTACTGGCAGCCATTTGGACTTGGCAATCGGAGGTTGTCGGGCTGAACACATTCGCCCACAGATTGCCTCGGCTGGTGTTGTCGATTGCATCAATATCAATGATTTCCAGTTGGTTGACCTGGATGCTCGTCGGTCGGGTTGCCCATGCCATTACCACGGCGATGCCGCAGAAGGTCAGCGTGATCAAGGGGAATGTCAGCCAGGTAAGTTCCATTTTGCCAAAGACGTTCCGCAGCAGGAAATAGTCCCCAGGACCAATGCAAAGAATGTAGAGGCCGATCAAAACGGCAACCCACGTAAAGGTTACGAAACGGGCGCCAGAAAACTGCTCGAGAGGAACTTTTAACTGTCCTGTGAGGTCGTCGTAACCAAAATGCGAGAAGCGATTGTTTTGGCTTTCCTCGATGGTGGAGGGGTCTGCATTGGATGCCGGGTCGAGCAGCCCAGCAATAAATGCATTGCGTCCCGGCCATTGGGCCACAGGTCCCTGGTCCAGATCGACGGCTGAATAGACAACCAACCCGAAGCCCCGCGCTGTCCGAACAATTAGAGGGATGTCATCCTGCGTCTTATCAACCACGCCTATAACCGGGTTGAGTACGGAAGCCACCAGGGAGTCGTCATCTCCTTGCAACAGCTGTTCACGACTGTTGGCGAAGGCTTCTAGTTGCCAGCTGTTTTGTAAGGCCTTGTTGCCGACAAGTGTGCCGGGCAGGAATCTTCCTAATCCGTCCGCCTCCAAACCGCTTTGCCCGTTTTCTCCGCCACAAAAAACAAGTTTGCCTCCATTGCGAACCCACTGGTCGATCGCTTGCCACTGTTGCTGGGTCACAGATTGAATAAGAGCCAGGTCCGAGGTGGTCAGCACTACGGTTGAGATCGATTCCCAGTTGAGCCAGGACGATGGCAGTGCGGCGGTCACATTGGTTCCCAACACAACTTGGCTATCTCCTTTGGAGCTGCTTGAGATGACCGATTCTAAAGACTGAAATACGGTATCACCCGGTTCCAGGGCGAGGATCAACTTGTGTGTGCTGGGCACAATATTGAGCGAATCCAGACTGCCAAGATTACTTGTTTTTTCGGCCAGTATCTTGTTCTGATCGTCCAGCAAACGGACAGTGATATTTCCGTATTGACGACCCAGTCGGGTCCTTGCCTCGAAACTGCCAGGCGCCCGGTGCATCAATTGACCTGAGTAGGTAACCAGTTGGTCGTCGCCATCCAACACGGAGACTTCGTACCGAGTTGCTTCACTATGTTCTGCGCTTTCGATGAAAACGGGTAACCAGCTACCCAGTTTGGCCGTTCCCTCGATGCCGACCTCGAAATCGAGTTCGCCGGTGCTTGCGAGTGGTTGTGTCCGGTCGGCATCCTCGTCTTCCTGCGCCCCTAGCGAATGAACGCCGAGGGCCAAAATCAGCAGGCAAGGAAGGAATTTAGAAAGGCAAAACATCAATATTGCGAATGGCTCGAGGTTCGAAAAAAAAGCAAGCGGTCACAGTAAAACAGGCGGATCTTTCCGGCAAACGGTGATCGTCGATTTGGCACTTACCCGGTTGCCGCTCTGCCAGCGTCAAGCATAAACCATCAGGCCAAAAACAGCCATACACGACACTGCCGCTTTTCCCCGGTTCAACGGGGAATAGGGGGCCGTTGTCGCTCCTCTATCACTACGGGCGGTTGCCGGTAAAGGTTCTTGCTTCACGATAGGGTCGGGAAGAGAAAAGCCGGCAACGAAGGTTGGATCATCGAGGTGCGGGCCCGCCGGTTGGCTGGGGTCCGCACGCGAATTCATGGTTTCTCGGCGTCGGGGCAAAGACAGGCCAGTTGGTTGCATCCCGGGCAACCCGATCCGTATTTGGCTTGGACTGCCTCCGTCAGGTCAACCCCTGCCAGATTGGCAATGGTCGTCAGCCACGCCAGGACGTCGGCAAATTCCTCTTCCCTGTTTTTTGGATCGTCCTCGCGCAGTGCGGCGGACAATTCACCGACTTCCTCCATGAGCCACATAAAGGTTCCCGGAATTCCTCGCGCTACGTCTTTTTCAAAATACATTTGCCGGATCAGCGCTTGGAAGTCAGCAAACGTGATGCCAGTTTTGTCTGGGTTGGGTTCCATCATGTTCCCTCTTCTTTCCCTGGTTCGCCGGTTGGGTTGTCTGCGGGTTGGATTCGGTTCCTGGATAACTGGATATCTCCGTCGACAACTCTTACTGCGAACACATCGGTTTTGATGCGGCGGTTGTCACACCAGGTGCCGTCTCTCACATCAAATCGCCAGCCATGCCACGGGCAGGCAACATTCATTTGTTGAACATCAAAATGGCCGGTCGCCAAAGAGGCCCCCATGTGGGGGCACATGTCATCAATTGCATAGTACTGGCCCTCGTGCAGGAAGACGGCAACAACATATTCGCCAACCTCAAAAGCCTTAGCTTGCCCTTCATCAATTTCACCGACGCGGGCAACCGTTACGAAATCGGGAGAGGAACTGGGTTTCACAGTATGGTTAACACCGAGAGGGAGGGAGTTATTGCCTTCGCAGACGCAGCTTGATTCGGCTCGTCACATTAGTTTTGATCAACATATCACTATAAAGCTTGCTGGTGACCATTTCATTGTTAACTTGGCTTGCTGTGAAGATGCCTTCTTCCGCATTGTATTCAAATGTGCCGGAGCCCTTGAATTGTTCCAGTTTTGCCCCCGATTCCGATGGCGCCTTTTCCTGCATCTCTGTTTGGAGTGAAATGACTTGTGTTGGAGTGTCCGTTGTGGGACCCTCGAAGGTGAACTTCTGGATTCGATCAAACGTCCCTAATTCACTGGAGATTTCACGTTGAGACTCCCACTGTTCTCCCTTGGCAACCGGTTTGTCAGGTGCTTGGAGAGCGGCTTGTCCAAACATTTCGCTCAATCCCTGCTTGGAAAACAGTTCCCTCAGCTTCATCGACTCAGGCGCCTGGCGAAGTGATTCCATGCTGGACTCAGGGATGTCCACCGATTCAATCATGCCGCGCTCCGTCATTTGAAAGCGGATCGTGTTGCCGACCAGTGGTGCGATCATCTGGGTCAATTGGCCTGCCAGTCCGCTCCCTTTTTCCTGAGAATCGGTGTCCACGTTGATTACCTGTTCTCCACCTTCGTTGGGGGTTTTGGTGGTCAGTTTGATCCGCTGGATCGTCTGTTGAATGGTGTATGTGCCGGTTGGTTCGACGCCAGTAACTTCCCAGTCGATCCAGATCTGCATGTCGTTGGAGCTGGTGCGCGAGCGACGGTCGACCTGGCTGATGATTTCCACCTGCTGCTGCATTTCCAGTGAAAATTTTTCATTGCTTGAAAGCTTCCACTGGAGCATTGTTTCTTGGGCGCAAGTCGTCGACACCGACAACATCGCAAACATCAAAAAGCAAGTCAGCACTGCCTTGGAAAAACATACGTTCATTTTCTTTTCATCCCGTTCGATAACGCGTTTGGATGTCTGTTTTAGCAGGCGTGACTGTCGCCCGGTGACAATACGATTGGTTCCGCTTCGGTTTGTTTGCGAACCTGTTCGGCCCACGCTTCCGCATCCTGCTCAATCGGTGGCCAAGTGCCGAAATGACTTGGCAGAACCTGTTTGGGCTGGATTAGCTTGATCGCTTCAATGCTGTCTGCCGGACCCATGGTGAACAGGTCGCCAATCGGCAGGACGGCCACGTCCACACCGGCTTTCCCGATCAACTGCATGTCAGAGAACAGGCTGGTGTCGCAGGCAAAGTAGATGGTCTTATCACCTAGGCTGAGCAGGAACCCGGCAGGACTACCCCCGTAGGAACCGTCGGGCAACTGAGAGCTGTGAATGGCGTGGGTCATCTTGACGCTGAAGAGATCCGTTTTGAAGTTGCCGCCGATGTTCATGCCGACTGTGTTTTCCAAGTTGTGATTCTTGGCAAACCAATCAGCGACTTCAAAGTTGGCAATTACTTGGGACCCGTTACGACGCGCGATCGATGCCACGTCCGAAACGTGATCAAAATGTCCATGGGAAACGAGAATGACGTCCGCATCAACGTCCTCCGCTTTGACGGGTGAAGTAGGAGAGTCATTCAGAAATGGGTCGATCAATAACCGACGTCCATCCGATTCGATCAGCCAGGTCGCGTGCCCTAGCCATTGCATACTGATTGGCAACTCTCTTCTCCTTGTCAAATATCATTCCGAGGGACACGATTCCCGCAACAGGCGATTCATGTTCAATTTGTATTTTTCTACGCCGGGTTGGCCGTAAGGGTTCAGCCCGATCAGGCGACCTTCGACGACCGTGGCCAGCATCAACATTTGCAGCAATTGTCCGATGCTCGATTCATTGCATCCCGGCAATCGCAAATTGGTGGTGGGTCTGAGGTCCTCGCGGTACGCCAAGTTCGTGCCCCTGCAGGCGGCGTCCATGATCTCGGGAAGTGTCCGGTCCGCCAGCTCGTTCAGGCCATCCTCGTTCCATTCACTCATCCCGACTGCCAGGGGATCGTAACGCCAGCTCTCGAGAACGACGTTGTTGATCAGTTTGTCCCGGCGACCCTCCTGGTGTTGCTGGGCCCGAGAGTGAAGATCCCTCGTATTGACCGTGGTCAGTGGGAGGGCGCCTCGCTCTTGCTTTCCCAGACTCTCCGCCAGAAGTTGATCATACCAGAAACCGACAGATTCAAGGGACTTGGTCCAGGCGGAAAGGATTCGGGTATGACAGCCTTGCTCCCGTTCCAGCAGGTGATTGATGGCGACGAAGTCGAGGACGACGTTGGAACCGAAGTTGGCCTGCCGAAAATGATCGTTGAGGGCGGCGGCCCCCTCCAGCAAGGCGACGACGTCAATTCCCATGAGGGCTGCAGGTAACAGACCCACCGGAGAGAAAACGGAGAAACGACCACCGACCCCATCGGGGACCAGAAAACGGCTGGAGCAGCCGATGGCGTCGGCTAGGTTGGCGAGCTTGCCCGTCTTTCCAGTGACAGGAACCACCAGTTCTGGCAATCGATCTTTTCCGACTTCCGCTTCCAAGGCGCGCAGGAACTGCCGAAACGCTGCCGCTGTCTCCAGAGTTCCCCCGCTCTTGCTGATCACCACAATCGACCAGGGAAGGTCGTCTTCCTGGCAACGCAGTAGGTGGAGCAATCCCTGTGACCAGTCATTGTCAACGTTATTTCCCTCGTAGTAGATCCTCGGGCGACCGCCCCGTTCAGCTCGGCTGTACTCGTTGTAATACGGTTGGCAGCAAGACTCCATCAAGGCGCGAGCACCCATGTAGGAACCACCGATCCCCAGAACGACGACGCGATCAACGGCTTCTTGGATTCGCTGTGCTGTTTCTAAGATCCTTCCCAGTTCACTCGACGAGCGATCGGTCCGATACGCATCCAGCATTCGCTCAGGCAGTTCCATGAAGCCGGCGTCGAGCGGTTGTCGGTCAGCGGGAACCTGCCCCGATTCGTATTGCTGCAGGTCTTCGTTCAAGATTTCAGCCCGGACGCGGTTCATGTCATTGGCCATCGCGTCCATTTGCGAAGAGTCGATACCGTGCGGCTCGAAGAAAACTCCCTGGGGATCAAACGAGATTAATTTTGGTTGGGGCATTGGTATTTCCGTGGGAACGGGATCTTAAGTTGGCTGGACGGGAGACTACTATTGTTGTCAATAAACGGTTCGTTACAACGTGGCACAGCGGTTTCGCAATGGGGCAGTAATTGGTAGCCTGTTCTGGAAGCAACGAAACTTCAATCAATTTTTTGGATCGTGATGAATCAGCTCAAGCGACATGCAGATTTTGGTGGTTCCCGAGGGCCTGTGATCTTGGCGATCATGGATGGCGTTGGAATGGGTGGTGGAGATGCGGGCGATATGGTAGCTCGCGCCACCACGCCAAATTTGGATTGGTTGGCGGAAAACGCGCTGTTTACCCAGTTGAAGGCCCATGGTCGGGCGGTCGGTATGCCCTCCAATTCGGATATGGGAAACAGTGAGGTAGGGCACAACGCGATCGGATCCGGTCGCGTTTATGATCAGGGTGCCCTGTTGGTTCAGAATGCGGTCCGTTCGGGGCAGGTTTTTGAGGGAGATACGTGGAAGCAACTCGTGGAGCGTGTGCTGAGCACAGAAGGGACTTTCCATTTTATTGGTTTGTTGTCCGACGGGAATGTCCACTCCCACATCGATATCCTGCTGGCGATGCTCAGTCGCTGCCAGGTGGAACAGGTCAAAAAAGTCCGAGTTCATATTTTACTGGACGGTCGGGATGTCCCTCCCCAGTCAGCCCAAGTCTACATCGCCCAATTGGAAGAGCACTTGGCGAGTATCAACAGCGCTGACGGCTTTGATTACCGGATCGCTTCGGGAGGGGGGCGATTGTATATCACGATGGATCGTTACGGTGCCGATTGGCCGATGGTCAAGCGAGGGTGGGACGTGCATGTGAAAGGCGAGGGGCGATCGTTTGCCACAGCTCAGCAGGCACTCGAGGCGCTGCGGGCCGATGATCCGGGGGTCGTCGACCAGGATCTCAAAGAATTTGTCATCGTAGAGGACGGCAAGCCGGTTGGACCGATTGTCGACGGCGATAGTGTCGTCCTGTTTAACTACCGTGGTGATCGCGCGATTGAACTGGCGCGTGCTTTTGACGAACCTGACCTCGATACGTTTGACCGAGGACCCATTCCCGACGTTCTATTTGCCGGCATGATGGAGTATGACTCGGACCAAAAGATTCCGAAGCACTTTCTCGTTTCACCACCCGCCATCGAAGAAGTTTTGGCGGAATATCTGGTCGAATCCGGGGTCCGTCAATTGGCCGTGAGTGAAACACAAAAGTACGGGCACGTTACTTATTTCTTCAACGGAAACCGGTCGGGTAAGTTCTCAGAGGAATTGGAGGACTATGTCGAGATCAAGTCGGACCATGTCCCCTTTAATCAACGTCCGTGGATGAAAGCAGCAGAGATTACCGATGTGGTCGTCGACTCCCTGCAGAATCATCGGCACGATTTTATTCGAACCAACCTTCCCAATGGTGACATGGTAGGGCACACCGGTGATCTGCTGGCGGTTGAAATTTCCGTCGAGGCGGTTGATCTTTGTATCGGCCGCATGATCGAAGCGGTGCGCGACGTGGGTGGGGTCCTGATTGTTACGGCGGACCATGGCAATGCGGATGAAATGTATGCGTTGGATGAAGCGGGAAATCCAAAGCGAGATGAAAAGGGCGCATTCTGCGTGAAGACCAGTCATACGTTAAACCCTGTTCCCTGCTATATTTACGCAGTGGGACAAGAAGGCCAGATCGATTTGGCGGACGAGACTGAACTCGGGATCAGCTCGCTGGCGGCGACCATCGTCGAATGCCTTGGATTTGAGCCACCCGAGTCTTTTGAACCCTCGATTGTCACGGTTTCCGAAAGCTAGCACGCTCCCGGCAGGTGATGGACTTGATCTTGCTGCCGGCCCGTATTTCTTCGACACTACTCGCCCCAAAATCCGGGATCGAGTATGTCATTGCCCTGTAAACAATATCCGATTTTGAATCTGAGCCTGTTCGCCTTGTTGCTCGGGATCGTCTGTGGCTGCCGAGTTTTCTCGACGGTCAACGAACCGGCCGCGCCCCAAGCCGAGGTTCCGAATCCCCTGACCGTACCGCTTTACGACCGAACCCTCGTTATGGATGAGGTCTCTGATGAATTGGATGATTACTTTCGGGTTTACAAAGAAGAACGGATTCGGATCGTTGACAATATTATGACGGAAGGCTGGATCGAGACTCACCCGCAAATCGGGGGCACAATTTTCGAGCCGTGGCGGAAGGATTCCACCCCTGGTTTCGAGCGGCTGCTCGCTACGTTTCAGACGGTACGTCGATTTGCCAAAGTACGGGTTATCCCTACCGGAAATAGCTACATGATTGACGTTAAGGTCTACAAAGAGCTCGAGGACAAGCAGTTTCCGCAATATTCAACCTTCAACGGTCAGCCGTTGCGGCACGACAACAGCTTGGATATCGACCGCTACGACAGTGACGTCAGTCAATCGGAAGGTTGGATTCCGTTGGGTCGGGATTTTTCACTGGAACAGCGAATTCTGCGCAACATCCAGGCCCGCATTAGCGAAAATTGTCGTCCGCAGTAACCTCTGGGCCGCGATCGCTCCGGGAAATATCGTTTCTTACATTTGTCGTGCGGATGAGCTAGACTGGTCAGCTCCTTCATTTCTACCCAGACGATCTCGATGGCCAAGCAGAAGAAAAAACGTTTGAATTCCCGATTCGGCGAACCGCAGCGCCTGCAGCGCGTTATGGCCGCTGCCGGCTTTGGTAGCCGGAGGGAGTGTGAAAAACTCATCGAAGCGGGACGGGTTGAGGTGGATGGCGTCGTGGTCCAGGAGCTGGGCGTCAAAGTGGACGCTAACCAGCAAGTGATCCACGTTGATGGTGAACGACTGCAGGAGTCGAGACTCCAGTATTTCATGTTGAACAAGCCGCCCGGCGTGCTATCTACGGTGCAGGATCCCTCCGGACGCTTGCGGGTGGTCGACCTGATCAATACGGATATGCGTGTCTACAATGTCGGCCGGCTCGACAAGTCGAGTGAGGGAATGATCCTGGTTACGAACGATGGTGACCTGGCCAACCTGCTGACTCATCCCCGCTACGGCGTTTCCAAAACCTACCACGTGTTGGTGCGGGGCATGCCTGACCGCGAGACCCTCAACCAGATGAAAAAAGGTGTCTACCTGGCCGAGGCGAAGGTCCAAGTAGCCAAGGTTCGGAGTCTGAAGAAGACGCAGGATGGTTGCTGGTTAGAAATTGTATTGGACGAGGGGCGCAATCGTGAGATTCGCCGGCTACTGGCCCGGCTGGGGCATAAAGTAGTTCGGCTTTGCCGTGTCGCGATCGGTCCCCTCCCCTTGGGCGATCTCCCCGTAGGCGCTCATCGACGGTTGACGTTGGGCGAGGTTGACCTGTTGCGACGCGTCGCGGGTAAGCCGACTCGAGCTCGGAAGCGGGTGAAGAAGAAAGCTACTGGCGGGACAGAGCGGGCCCGAGGCAAAAAGAAGGTAGGCAAGTCAGGGGGCGGCCGAAAGCGCGCGGCCGGTCCAGCGGCCGAAACGCGTCGCAAAAAAACAGTAAAACGAAAGGCGAAGGCAGGAGCGAAAGCAGGCTCTTCCAGGGGGGCGAAGAAAAAGCCCGCGTTGCGCGGTGGCGGGAAGAAATCGATAGGTCGATCGGGTGGTCGAGCCAAGCCTGCGCCACGTAAAAAGTCGATCAAGAAGACTCGTTCTCGGCGCCGTTAGGGGCTGGCGAGTGAATCCGATGTGAAGCTGGCTCTGCTGTTGTGCAGTGTTTGAAATCCGCATGCGATGCGTTGTTCGCCCGCCAGAGGCTTGGACATAAACCAGCGAGCCGCGTTCTCGTGTCAGTCGCGAGTCAAGAGATCCGATCGATGCGTAAATTCCAAGTCAGTTTGTTTGCCTTAATTCTCCTGCCGTCGCTCCTTTTTGCTACGAATTGGCTGGCGTTGTCTCATCAAGCGATCAGGCCTGAGTCTCCTTTGCAAGCCAAGTATTCCAGCGAACACGGGTGGCGGCTGTATTTCCCGGAACCAACGGGTGTGCTCGAGATGCGATCTTGGGGTTGGCCGTTTGCGTATCAGTGGGGCCCCTTCCCCGATGAGAACCTATCGCTACCGTTGAACTATCGCAGTCACGGAATCAAGTGGCTGCCCTTGGTACTGAATGGCCTGATTGCCACGGTTGGAGCCTTGGTCGTTTGCTGGGTGGTGATGAAGATCGTCCACAGGCCGGCCGTGCTCGAGAAACGGCCGGGGAGTCTTCGTTAGACGTTACAAAGCGTTAAGCGTTAGAAGAAACGGAGCGGACGCCCCGTGTTAGCTGGCGGACTTCGCTTTTTTGATTGCGTTCTGCAGACGCGATTTCTTGCGGGCAGCCGCATTGGGGTGCATGATCTTTTTGGCTCCCGCTTGGTCCAGTTTCCGTGCCGCATTCACATATTCTGTTTCAGCTTGCGCGACATCCCCCGATTCTACGGCTGCCAGTACCTTCTTGACCTGGGTCTTGACCCGCGACTTGGCTGATTTATTTCGGGCTTGGCGTACTTTATTTTGCCGAAGTCGTTTTTCGGCACCTTTGGAGTTTGGCATGGTTTAATCGATCGGGTATATCAATGGTTCGGGTGACAAATGAAGGCCGTATCGGGCGTAAGGCCGACCCAGACAATCCCCTAATATGGCGATTGGTTCCCAATTTGTCTAGCGTTAAATTTTCGGTAATTCAGACAGGTAGAGGTCGTTTTGAGTGTGGAAACCCTACTTGTTGGTCAAACGGTACTGATTCCGCGACCTGCCCAGATCGGGCAGGACCCGTTAGGAGCCGGTTTGGTTGAGTTGGGCGCCTCGGTCGTCTACAGCCCGGTTATCGAGATCCTGCCCTTGGAGGCGTGGGGCGAGCTTGATCAGGCGTTGCGGTCTATGCCAAATTTCCGGGGTATTGTTTTTTTGAGCCGAAACGGAATTCAAGCGGTGGTCCAAAGGGCTGAAATTCTTGGTGAAAAAGAACGTTTGATGAAAACGCTGGGGCAACTTCACTGCTTTACCATTGGACAAGGGACCGCGGCCGAACTGGTGAATCAGAGCGGGCAAACGAGCCAGGTACCCACTGACTCCAATAGCCAGTCGATGGCGGATTTGCTGGTCCAACAACGCGTGCGGGCACCCTTTCTGATTTTTCGGGGCAATCGTGGCAGCCAGGTTCTGCCTGAACAACTCTCATCGGCGAGTGTCCCGTTTCAACAGGTGGTTGCCTACCGCTCGGCCGATGTCACGGTGGCGGACACGGAAATCGTGGATCGTTTGGGTGAAGGCCGCATTCAATGGGTGGTCGTGACCAGCTCGGCGATCGCCCGCTCTCTGGTCGGCCTCTATGGCGATTTATTAAGACGGACTCGGCTGGTCAGTATTAGCCCTACCACGAGCGGAGTGCTCGTCTCTCTCGGCTACCCCCCTACCGCGGAGGCGCAGCGTTACGATTTTAAAGGCCTTGTTGCGGCGATTGCTGATTCGGAACGCGATCAAAGAGGGGCGTGATCGCAGACGATGGTACACCTGTCGAAATGGAAAGCGACTGGTGATTCAGAA
>JAYZCF010000159.1:0-11715 GCA_036338455.1 Planctomycetota bacterium | reverse complement strand
GCTTTCTCCTGTTTGGTTTCTCCCGCGTTCCTCGGTGGGTTCCAGGAACAGGGGGTACCCGAACCGGATGGCGTGGCAGCCAGTGCCGCCGCGACCGCACCGATTCCGATCGGTACCCGGAGGGAGCTGTTTGTCGACCGGCACTTGATTGAATCCATGGACGGTGCCCGCCTGCAATTGCACTCCCCCCAGGCGGCCGAGCCAGCGATCCGGTTTGATCAGCCGTGGGAGGGGGCGTTTGCCGGTTACGCGACCGTCATCAAGGGGGACGATCTCTACCGGGCTTACTACCGGGGGTTGCCGCGGGCGGGTGCCGATGGGAGTGACTTGGAAGTCACTTGCTGCGCCGTCAGTGTGGATGGAATTCACTGGAAAAAGCCCGACCTCGAAATTTATTCTTGGAACGGGGTGAAGCCGAATAACATTGTTTTGATGGGAGAGACCCCCGTCTCCCACAACTTTGCCCCTTTCTTGGACCGCAACCCGGCGGCGGCCGACGACCAGCGTTACAAGGCGCTCGGTGGGACCGAAACGTCCGGTCTGATCGCCTATGTATCGGCCGATGGATTTCAGTGGCGGCGCCTGCAGGAAGACCCCGTTTTTCGTCAGGGCGTTTTCGATTCCCAGAATGTTCCTTTCTGGTCGGAGGCGGAGCAGCAGTATGTCTGCTATTTTCGGACCTGGACCGGCGGGGGCTACCGCGGGTTTCGCACTATCAGCCGGACGACTTCACCTGACTTCATTCACTGGAGTGACCCGCAGCCCGTAGATTTTGGCGACGCTCCCCAGGAGCATCTTTACACCAATCAGATGGCCCCATATTTTCGGGCTCCCCATATTTACCTCGGCCTGGCCGCTCGCTTCATGCCGGGACGGCGGGTCATCACCTCTAGCGATGCCGAGCGGATTCAGGTGGTCCAAAGGTATTCCAACGATTGCAGTGACACGGTGCTGATCAGTTCACGGGGGGGCGGTGATGTGGACCGCCAATTCCTCGAGTCCTTTGTGCGCCCCGGTCCGGGTGAGGAGAATTGGGTATCGCGAAGTAATTACGCGGCGCGGGGAATTGTTCCAACCGGCGAGCATGAAATGTCGCTCTACCTCTGTCGCAATTACGGTCAACCGACAGCATTTCTGCAACGGTATCGCATGCGGACCGACGGGTTGGTCTCGGTCCATGCCGGCTACTCCGGTGGCGAAATGCGGACGCCTTTGCTCGAGTTTCCCGAGGCTTCGGACGAAGAACGGTTGGCCAAGCGGGAGCGTTGGCGGGAGGAGGTGCAGACCAATTACCGTTTCCCCGTGGCGGCTGCTGACCTGCCGATTCATGGGACGGGTTCAATGCGCGTGGATGTGCCGGTCGCGCTTCCCCTGCCGGGGACTGCTGAACTTGGTAATCAATTTACCTTGGCCGCCCAGGTTCGCGATGTACCGGCGGGGCACCGTCGGTTATTTTCAGCCTACGACGGCGGCTCGACCGTGCCGGGAGAATTGATTTTTGATTTTAACGCGGGCGGCGCGATCGAAGACGGGAATGCCTTGCGTTTCATGCTGGATGATTTTGACCTGCAGGTCAGCCACGCTGAGCTGGGTGACTGGAGCGCCGAGTCTGGTGATCGAGACCCGCATCACCTGGCCGTGACCTGGCAAGACGGTTTGGCGAGGATCTATTTCGACGGCCAACGGGTTGCCGAACAGCGCCAGGCCGATCCGCAGTCGATCCGCCTCGCCCTGGGTGACCTTCGTTTCGGTGAGGATTATCCTCCCACCTCGACGCACAATGAACCCTTTCGGGGTGTGGTCGATGATCTGTTGGTGCTTTCCAGGGCGCTGTCGGAACAGGAGATTGCCCGGCTGGCCAGCGAAGGTTCAGCTCGGTTGATCGATACGACAAAGGATCGGGGCGTCCTACTCGATTTCGAACCGGATGGGGTAGAGACGACGGCCGATCTGGAACAGCGATTGGTGAATCGACTTGGCCCACCGGTAGCCTTGCAGCCAGGAGTCGAACTGGCGGAGCGGCATTTGTCGATCAACATGGCGACCAGCGCGGCGGGATCAATTCGGGTTGAAATACAAAAACCGGATGGGACTCCTTACCCAGGGTTTTCGCTGGCGGATTCGGATGAGATGATTGGTGATCGCATCGACCAGAAGGTCAGCTGGTCTGGTCGTTCCGACTTGTCGGAGCTTGCCAACCAGCCAATCCGGCTGCGGTTTGAACTGCGGGATGCCGACCTGTATTCCTTGCAATTCAAGTAACTCGGACGTGAACCCCAGGTTGGGATGAAAGGAGTAAAGGATGAGGCGTTCTGATTGGTTGATTGGGGTGACGCTTGTCACCTGCTTGCTGACAGTTCGGATGGGTGTATCCCAGGACCGGTTACCCTTTTTAGAGGGGCAGGAGCCTGCCCCAATGGCCGCCTCGGCAGCCCTGAAAACGGATGATCTGCAGCGGGAACTGCTGTTGTTGTGGAACCAGTATGGCCGAGCCTTTGAGTATGCTGATTATCCGCGGATTGCAGAGTATTTTACGTTCCCCGCATCGTTCGTGGATCTGTCCGGACAAGTGGTCAGCGCCGCGGATTCGAAGGCATTGATCGAACGGTATCGCGACGTGCGGGAAAATATTCAGGCTGGTTATAAGTACAGCATGATGGATCACGCTCGTTGCCAATACCTGACCCCCAGCATCTGTCAACTGGACGTCACGTATGGGCGGTTCAACGCCGCCTACCAGCGGATCCATACGGGTCGCGGTCTCTACTTCTTTCGCAAGACCGAGGACGGTTGGAAAATGTATGCGGTCTTCGGACTACCGGTCGAGCCGGAGGTGACCCGGAGGGGCAAGTACCTGATTTCCGGCGAGACGGTCTATTACACGACAGGTCCCCAGCAGGGGAGGGCGCCCGATGGCAAATTTCCGGCTGGTACCCGGGTGACGATTTTGAAGGAGGCCGGCAGTTATCGGTTGGTCGAATCGGATTCGGGGGTGGTCGGTTATGTCGAGAGCGGTTCGGTCCAGCAGATTGCCGATCAGTAGTCCGCCAGGTCCTTGTTCGCGCGTGCAAGCTGATATAAAAACGCGTTAGCATTTTCAACTGGAAGTATTCACTGATTCGAGGTTGCCATGCCTGTTAATCGTCGCCGTTTCATCCAGGGATCCACCGGGCTTACCGCGATGGGTGCCTTCCATCTTTTGCCGAATCGCGAGGGCTTGGCAAGGGAGCAACCGCGCCGCGGTACCCCCAACGTCGTGGATGCACCGTTGTTCATTGCCACCTGGCCGTTTGGAAAAGCTTCCTGTGAACAGGCCGTGAAAGTTGCCCAGCGTGGCGGCTCGATGGTCGACGCGATCGAGCAGGGGATCTGGGTGACCGAGGCGGACGTCAGTAATGCATCGGTTGGCGTAGGTGGGATTCCCAACGCGGACGGCCAGGTCGAACTGGATGCCTGTATCATGACCGGACCTGACCATAATGCTGGCAGCGTAGGTGGACTTCAGGATGTCCTTCACCCGATTTCGGTGGCCCGCATGGTCATGGAAAGAACGCCGCATGTGATGTTGGTTGGCGAGGGGGCGAAACAATTTGCCATGGAACATGGCGTGAAACCGACCGAGCTGCTCACCAACCAACAAAAGCAGCGTTGGCAGGAATGGAAAAAGCAGCAGCAGGCCGATCCGCCCAAGATCGACGAGGAAAATCACGATACGATCGCCATGCTGGGACTCGATGCACAAGGCAATCTTTTTGGCGGTTGCTCGACCAGCGGTTGGGGGTACAAGATCCCTGGTCGAATCGGTGATTCACCCATCATTGGCAGTGGCTTGTATGTCGATAACCAGGTCGGCGCGGCGGGAGCCACGGGATTGGGGGAAAACGTGATGCGACACTGCGGTTCGTTCCTGGTGGTCGAGATGATGCGGCAGGGCGCAAGTCCGACCG
The DNA here is from genome assembly GCA_036338455.1 of Planctomycetota bacterium. Classification (GTDB taxonomy): domain Bacteria; phylum Planctomycetota; class Planctomycetia; order Pirellulales; family Pirellulaceae; genus Mariniblastus. Next base: position 7,768 of record JAYZCF010000159.1, on the reverse strand, counting down.
ATGCGTGTGAGCAGGCAATTGGTCGAATTGCCGAGCTCGACCCAAAGAATTTGGGCAACCTCGATATCAATTTCATCGCCCTCAACAAGCAAGGCGAATACGGGGCGGCCGGAACGAGTCAAGGCTTCAAGTACTCGATGGCCGACCCCCGCCAGAGCCAGGTGCTCGAGGCGAAAGCCCTCTCGGAAAAATCGATTGGTCCCGAGGGTGGGAATCGCAAATAGTTGGGTCTGCGCAGCCGGTTTCACACAGCCGGTTTTACACAGGATCAGACCTTGATTTCGTAACCGGCACGTGGTGTTCGCTCGATGAACGAATTGGCCAATGTGTCATTGCCAAATGTCTCTGTTGTCGTATCAAAAACGACTTTCCGGTTCAGCCGCATCGCGACATTGACGGCGTGGCAGAGGTTAAGCATCCGATGGTGGGATTCCATGTCTGACGCCGGCTGTTTTCGGGTCCGAACACAATCGAAGAAATTGTGCATGTGGAAACCATCATTGCCATAGCCCTCGAGGCCGGTTGGATCATCGACATACAGGCTGGCCAACGCGCCGGACGGTAGCGGTTTTCCGGCTAAATCTTCGACCGGTCGCCCTACCAGTTTGCCTCGATTCACCAGGAATCGGCGCTTGTCTTTGCCGGTGAACATGACCCCGTTTTCAAAACCTTTGTCAGGAGCCGTGTCGCGAATCCAGAAGACCACCCCGTCATCAAAAGTGCATTTAACCTTGAATCGTGTCGCACAATTGAAGCGGTCATCGCGTGTGGGCATACCCTTTTCGTCAAGTGCCACTGGGTGCTCAACTTCCAGCGGTTCAATCACGATCTGTCCGACGTCTCGACCATGTTTGTCGAGTGCCCAGAGAGCGATGTCCACATGGTGGGCGCCCCAGTCGGTCAGTTTCCCCCCCGAATATTCAGAGAACCAGCGGAAGTAGCGATGGGTCCGGCTGAACGGGTGCCCCGCTCCCCAGCCCTGCACGTCGACGACTTCGCCGGCGGCGCGGTAAGGTTTCTCCGGGCATTGTCCTTGCCACATCTCCCAATTCAGGTGGCGGGGGACCTGGGCCAGGGGCAAAGCGTCACACTCGCGAGAACCTCCGATACAGATAGTTGCATCCTGAATATCCCCTATCCGATTGTCGCGGACCATGGCGGCAGCCTGGGCAAATCGCTTGTTGAATTCGGTGCGCTGCTGGGTGCCGACTTGTAAAACGCGGCCAGTCTTGGCCTGTGCGTCGAGGATTTGTTGTCCTTCACGTATGGTCAGGGTGACGGGTTTTTCACAGTAGACATCTTTGCCGGCTTGCATCGCCTCGATAGCAATCTTGGAGTGCCAATGATCGACTGTGGCGATAACAACCACATCGATATCCTTGTTGTCGAGCAGGCGGCGATAATCTTCATAGGCATCGATCACCAAGGGGCGTTTCTTTTCGCGATGGTTGTTCATTCCGACCTGGAGAGCTCGTCCTGCCTGCAGTGAATCCACATCACAGACTGCCACGCAGGGACCATGCTTGAGAGCGTGTTTGCCCAGGTAACTATGAAACCGGATTCCAGTGCCGATAAATCCGATCCCCGGCTCTTCATTGGGAGACCGTCGTGGTTTGGCGACAGCGCGGGGTAACCCGCCAGAGACGCTCGAGGAGTAGGTCAGGTAGCCGGCAGCGCCGGTCAGGGAAGATGATTTCAAAAACTGGCGACGCGAGGGTTTCGGTTTCTTCATGGTCTTTTGGATCGATCCGTGGATGGGAAGCAGAGAGTTCGTCAACGATAGAGCCGACGGACATAGGCAAAGGCAAATTATAGGTTGAAGCCCCCTCAGCTTCGAGGTCTGAAATCGAGCCGGTCGTAAAATCTGGAGGAAACCGAAGCGGCTCCACTTGTCGACGAACCTGAACTTTATCCTGGCCAAGGATGGCCTTATTTTGGATTTTGTATATTTCGATACCCAAGCGGAAAGAGGTGCGATTTATCTTGAAAACTCGTTCGTTTTGACCAAAGAGATGCTGGACGAGCGCTGTTCAGTGGAAGAAACTGAAGGCCAGTCCCGGTCAGTCGTAGCGCGCACCCCTCTAATTGGGTATGCAGCACAGCGAGTTTGGCATCGCTCCTTTTCCTGCAAGAGACACTCCACGATGAAACACTTTCGTGACCCCCGAGCGCTGTTGTTTATCCTGCTTCCCTTGATGTTGGCATGGGCCCCCCATGATGGAGAAGGGGGACCCAAGGATGTGGGCAGTTCATCACCGGCCGGTTAGGGATCGCGCCTTCGTGTGCGAGCCGACGGGTGACCTGTCGCGTTTTGTCGAAGCGGGGACAGGCCTAGTCCGGGCCAGGTTGCAATACGACCGGTTGAACCTGAACCGCAGTTTTCAGCGGTTCAAGACAAAAGTCGATCATATAACGTGGGAATTTCTCGAATAGCGTGCAGGGCGGGCTGAAGTCAGGCAGCAGCATTTAGGCAGCAGCATTTAGGCAGCGGCAAGAAAAAAACGCGACGACCCATGAGTTAGGCCGTCGCGTTGTCATTGTTGGCGAGAGAGCGGGCACCCTAGATAGCAGGTAGAAAAGGGCTTGTTTCGGGCTTGTATGCCCGCTCTTGTTACGGAACGAAATGCACGCGGCGTGCCAATCCGACAGAAATTTCGAGGACTCGCAAAACGGGGGATATTTACCGCTCCTCCATGCGAATGAGCGTGCAAGCTGTCTCGTTTTGAGAGGGGAATATCAAAACGGGACATCCGTGGTTCACCGGCAAGATTCGCTTCGAGGCGGGTCCTTCGAGGCGGGGCTTGTTCACTGTTTTTTCGTTTGACGGTTTACCAATAAAGTGTTGCGAGCGAGAATCAGGTGAGATGGATTTTGAAAAACTCCCGAATCTTGTTGCAGGCGATCAAACGCCCCTCCAACCGATATGTTAAGACTGGAAAATCACGAACCTGTGGCTCGCCTGGTCATGAACCATGGCAAAGTGAATGTGATGGATATCGATTTCTGTCGGGAGTTGGTCCAACACCTTGAAATCCTGGAAAACGATTCCTCTCAGGTACTAATACTCTCGGGTAATGAGCGGGTCTTTTCTGCTGGTATCGATCTGAAACGCTGGCTGTCCGAAAGTGATGATTATATCGAGCCGTTCTTGGTAGAACTGGAGCGGGTGATGGAACGGATTTTTCTATTTCCCAAACCGGTGATCGCCATGATTGAAGGTCACGCCGTGGCCGGCGGGTGCATGATGGCTGCGGCTTGCGATTTTCGACTGATCGCTCCGCAGGCGCGGATTGGCATCCCCGAAATGCGGGTTGGTGTTCCACTACCCATGATGGCGATTGAGATCATGCGATTCGTGGCGAACACGAAGGATTTTCAGGCGGTCGTTAACGTCGGCCGGATGTTCGAAGGGGGGGAAGCCGTGGCCGCCGGTTTAGCCAACGAAGTCGTGTCCAAGGAAAAACTGTACGAACGGGCCGACCAGATTGCCCAGGAGTTCGGGGAAATACCTGCTGCCGCCTTTCGAATGACCAAACAGCAGTCACGGGCTCCCGTGATGCGGCAGGTGGTTGAGAACCGAGAAGCTTTTTTCGCCGAGTATCTGAAAATTTGGCGATCGCCCGTGACCCGCGCTTCGATTCAGCGGTACGTCGAAGAGCGGCTTCGATAAGGGCCTCTGGATTCGAGCTAACCTGGCAAGGGAGGATAGAACGTGGAGTTTGAAGCCAGCTACATTTGTGACAGCTGCGGGGAAGAGATCGTGGTTCCCATTGATTTGACGGCAGGTTCCCACCAGCATTATGTCGAAGATTGTCCCGTTTGTTGCAATCCCAACGAATTAGTTGTCCAGATCGGCGACGATCGAATCGATCTGGACAGCCGTTCGGAACAGGACGGTTCGAGTTGCTGATACGGTTGAATTTTTGGATCAGTGCGCCGGCTCGGCAAGCGACGCCCGTTCATAATGTTCGGGACGTAGCAGGATCGCATAGAGGGGCCATTGGGTATTGGCTCGGCTGAGTTGCCAGAGACCATAAACTGCCATTGCCATATTGCCCAGAAGCATGATGGCAATCAGCCAGAAGATCCGGCCCGTCCAGCTTCTTTCCCGGTAGGCGACCCAGACATAAAACGTGACGAAGCCAAAATAGGCATCCGCCAAGGTGGCGCGGAACCATGCGTCAGCCATCAATTCCGAACCTGCCGTAAAGACGTTTCGTTCCAGCGAGGCGACCACTGTCACCCATACCATGCCGAGCAGAATCAACGAGAAAATTACAGTCAACAGGAGTCGCATTTCTATTCCTTCTTGAGGGGCTTCAACTAGAATGACCGAATCAGAAACAGCACCCGGGATTCGACGGCCGCGGCAAGCACGATGTCAAAAAAGTTATGTGACCTGAAAAAGCTACGCAAGGAGTCACCCAAGAAATACGCGCAGCTGGTTTCCCGTCCATCGCACCTCTGCAAGAAATGTGGCCGAGTCGCCAACCGCAAAAAGCTGGTTTGTCAGCCCAAGAAACTGAAGCACTAGAAATAGAAACTCCAGAAAGTCTTTACGGCTGGACCATCGCGCGGCTGATTTGGACCAGCAGCTTTTGGGCCTCCTCAGGAAAACCATCCGGTTCTCGGCTCCAAAAATTGACTGTGCCCTGCTTCCCCTCAAATTGGATCGGTACGTGAAAGCTGGAGTGGACCTGCGCGCCGAAAAACTGCATATCGATCTTGTTCAGGGAGCCGATCTTCGTCAGTTTGACCGGCTCTGACTGTTTGGCAAAGGAACCGAGTTGGCATTGGCGGGCGGGTCGGCTGAGACCTTCACCACGGAGGCTGGCCTCAAGATCTTCGACCTGGGTTACGCGCTCAACACGTAATTGCCCTTTGCTAATGGCGGTCCAGCAGACTCGATCGAGTTGGGGGATTTTCTGTTTCAGATGCCTGCCAAATCGGTTCATCCGGGCAGGGCTGGCAAGTGCCTGTTGGGCCAGCTTGAGAAGATTGGACTCCAGCCCCGTATCGCTTGTTTCGAGGGAGCCAAGAGAGGATCGCGTGCGAGGATTGTCCGCCCCCGCATTCGCCGGATCCGCCGGATGATAGCAGTCAAAGTAGCCGATCATCATCTCTTCGAACGTCTGGTCGCCCCAGCGGACAGCTGATTCCGGGTCCGGGTTGGCGAAGTTGTTTTCCGAGTTGTCAAAGTGGGCAATGCACTCTAGCCGAGTACCGGCGGGCACATGCAATGGTTCCGCCAAGTCATAGCCGTTTTGCCAATTGAAATCATAACGCGGGATATCGAGCAAGGTCTCCTCGCGCCCGTCGGGCCAGTGGGCGACGTATCGAAAGGATTTGCCTCGCAAGTGCATGTGGGGAAAGAGGGAAAGGATGACAAGGTCTTTGTCCAATTCTATGCTGGCCCGAACTTCGTGGTCCTCGGCGCGGGGGGGGATCCGGAATCTTCGGTTGTAAATTTTTTGCGTTCCCACGACGTTCTTCACCGATTCTGGGTCGGCGAAAATGAAACCGACCTGGCTGATATCTTCGGTCGCCGTTCCATTGGGTGTGTAGTGCATCTGAAACACCAGTTGACTACCGGCCGGGATGAGCTTGGCGTGACCCTCGGGGAGTTGGAGAGGAGGCGCGCCCGGCGCCGTGGCAGTTACCCATTCGGATTCGATGCCACTGTGCAGCGATTCGCGTCGGCCTCGGATCCCGACGAGGATGTGGTGAACCACCGATCGATTCCCGGCGCGGCATTCCGCCGCTTGGACCCATTTGTCCTCCTTGAAACCGGGATCCACGACAAAGTACTTGTAAGGCATGACCCCGGTGGCCGGGATAGAAAACGGCCGTTGGCTCGTTGAAACGATAAGATCCGGCTGACCAATCTGCCAACCGTCGGTTATTTTCAGTGGAGCCGGGAGTTGGGTGATATCACCCAGCGGAGCCCCGTCGGCAATCCATTGGTAAATCAATTGCTTGTCGGCGTCGGTTAACCTTGCATCGTTTTTGAATTCTCCGTGTGCCGGGTTGGCGTGCCAGGGGGGCATGCGTTGTTGGCGGACAACTTCACCAATCATGTCGGCCCATCCTGAGACCTCTTCGTAGTCGGTCAGGCTAAAAGGCGCAATTTCGCCCGCGCGGTGGCAGGGGACGCAATTCGTCTGCAAGATACGGCTGATCTGGTTGGCGAAGGTTACTTGACCGTTACCGGCCGTCGTTTTAACCCGACCAATGATGCAGCCCTCGACCTCGGTCGTCGGCTGCTTGACGGACCGGCCTGCCAGCAGGGCATTGATCCCATCCACCAAGTCATGCTGCTTCGCTTTTGGTCGTGTCTGTCCATAGCTGTGACGGTCGTTGATACGTCCACGGTAACGCAATTTCCGATCGGCATCAAACAGGAAAACTTCCGGGGTACGCGTCGCCCCAAGCTGGTTAGCAAAGCGATTGCCGACATCCTTGAGAACCGGGAATTCGATACCGGTGGTGCGGACGAAATGACCCATCTCAGTCATCGAGTCATGGGTGTTTGAGTTGACACCGATGATCTGCAGTTGATCTGGGGAATAATTCTTGGCGATCTCATTCAGCTCATTGGCGTGAAGTTTGACCAGAGGGCATTCCGTTCCCATAAAAACGACCGCCAACAATTTGGATTCTTCGAAATTGGCCGATGGCCAGGACCGCCCTCGAAAATCGGACAACTCAAAGCTCGGTAAGCTTTGTCCCAAGGCGAGCGGTTTGATCTCTTCGCCCGTCAAGTCTGGCGAGGTGATCAAAAGAGTCAGGATGCCAATAGTGAATTTCAGTGAGTGTGGATTCATCGGAAAGTTACCCGTTGAGGCGGTCCAGAGGGGTGGGTGTTGTCGGCTCCCCTTTGTGTCCCGTGGATAGCGAGTGTCGAAACTGGTTGTTTGTGTCTGGGAATTAAACCGGGATCCTGCGAAGTGTGTTCCGTTTGATTGCTGGAAAAGGTCATATTTTACACGAAAATATCCAATCCATCGAATGCCAGTTGCCTGACATTGCGAGTCGCCGGCGGTGTGAAGGGAGCCGTGAATGCCCGGTTGCTGTTAGAGATTCGTGCAAACCACTACACCCGAAATGGGAGAGATTGCGAATCGTCTCGAAAATCACTGGCGCCTCGCGGGGCCAGGCCATTTCTCCGCTGAGCCGGCGAAAGAGGGGCGCGTCAGGACATTAAAATGTTAAGATGAGCCGAGTTGGACTGATGTTCCAGGCAAGGAAATTGAGGATTTGGATGAACCGTTTAATCTCATCATGGCCCCCGTTGTTGGCCGGAATAGGGTTGGTTTGGGCCGTTGGTCTCGCGGTTGCTCAAGAGCCCGAAGCGGCTCAATTGCAGCCCGTTCCAGAAGACACGCTTCCCGATCATTTGCCGATTGATACGATTCCCAAAGGGTTTACCGCTGCGCCTGTCGCACCCCGCGATAACCCAACCACACCGGCCAAAGTGGAACTGGGCCGGAGGTTGTTTTTTGACGGAATCCTGTCCCGCGATGGTACGGTTGCCTGTGCCACGTGCCACCGACCGGAGCAAGGATTTGCCAGTTCCGAACCGATTGCGATTGGCATTCAAGGTCGCGTCGGGAAACGAAATGCACCTTCGATCCTCAACCGAGGATACGGCAGTCAGTTTTTGTGGGACGGTAGCGCGTCGTCACTGGAGGACCAGGCGTTGACCCCGATTGAAAATCCGAATGAATTTGGAACCGATATTGCCACGGTGCTCAAGGCGTTGCGGTCG
>JAYZCF010000158.1:0-22941 GCA_036338455.1 Planctomycetota bacterium | reverse complement strand
AGCTCAAGTGTTACCTGGAACCGATTCATTTGCCGGGAGAGGAGCCTGCTGAGGCCGCTTCACCGGCGGCTATCTGGGCCGACTACCAGCGTCAGCCCGACGATTCCTTTTAAAGGGTCGGCACCGCCTACTGGGCGATACGGACCATGGATGACTCGGACAGGATGGCAAAAACTTCCTGGGCTTGTTGCTCGCTTAGCGCGATGGAAGAGTCCGAATTCGGGGCCAAGGCATGCAGGCTCATCCCGTTTTCCAGCCCGATATGATACGGGCCACAGTTGATCGCGTTGACTGATTTGCTGACGACCCGATATTCACCCGGGCTAAGGCCAGCGGAGGAATCGACTTGAACGTTGAAACGGCCGGCATACAACTGCTTCCAAAAGAGTGTCATGGTACCGGTCGATGTATCGATTTCGGCGTCAAAGGCACCACTGATCATTTTTAGTTCATTGCCAGGTTGCAAGGCATTGCGGTTTGGAATCTTGGCGCGATTCACAAAGTAGATCAGATCAGCCGGCACCTGCCACCGTTCCGAGAGAATTTCCAAAGTATCGTTAGGCTGAATGATGTATGGCAGTGTGCGCAAGTGATGCTCAGTCGAATAAATAACCTTGGCTGCCAGTGAATCGAGCCATTCGTACAACTTCAGCCGGTCCACTTCGTCCATCGAGTCAGCGCTGGGGTAAAAACCACTCAATTGCCGCAAGGCTAATCGATAGTTCCCTTCATCGACTAGCTGTTCAACCTGCGGCCAAGCGGCTTGTAGTTTTTGCGGGTTGTAGTTGCTGGTACCAGCCACCGTGGCAATTTCGGGCTCGGTGACCGGTGTTGGCGGTGTGAGGGGTTTTGGCTTGATATAGACAAGGTCATCGACCTCGGCGGAGGTGTTAGGCGTTTCCAGCGATTCCTGTAACTCTGCCATTTCCTCTCTCCTGGGCAGGAGCTTTGGTTGATCCTGAACTTCTGGCAAGGGCGCAGGGGCCAGGTCATCCTGTAGATGGCGGCGAGGGGAACCAGGGTCGTGGGCTGCCAAGGAATCATTGTCGAGAACGTTTTTCGGAATAGTATCCCGTTCGATCGTTCTTGATCGTTCCTCGGCGGGCTCCATCTGATCCGCTTGTTGGGAGTTTTGTTCGGGTGTGTTGACGACCTGGTAAACTCCGTAGGTCACGATCAACAAGATGACGGCAACCATTGTGTTTTTTAGTGAATCCACTGCAGTCCTCCTTGACTGACGGCCGCTTAACAGCGGAAACTCGGGTGAGTCTCAACTCGATCTGTTTTTCCCAGGCACTATTTTCATGTGCGACGATGATTTTGACGTCGATGACGATTACTCGATTCCCTGTCCCGCTTGCGGTGCAGAGATCTACGACGACTTGCCCATGTGCCCCGAATGCGGCGAGTACATTCTCGCTTCGGAGCGTTCATTTTGGAGTCACAAGCCGAGGTGGATACATCGACTCGCCGTCATCTTGGTTCTCCTCGCGATCATCGGGTTCGTTCTCCCCTGGCTCTCAACCGTGTTCCGGATCATGGGAGGTTGAGCTCCCGCGACTTGGGTTGATTGGCCAGAAACGAAAATAGCGCGGCGAAATATTATGCAATCTACTGCGGGGGATCCAGACCAATTATTGGGATTCGGCGAGGGTGGTGGTTGGGCGGTGTGCTAGCAAAGAGTTTTGTTCACCCTTTCAAATAGCCCCATCTCCCTGCTCTTCCCTCTTTTTGCCACGTCTCAACGTTTGACGAATCGCCTGCAGACGTTCCGCCAGAATCTGCTCATGGCCGCGGCCAACCGGGTGATAATATTCGCGCTCAACGCCGAGGTAGTCCTGGGCGGCCACCCCTGATTCTTCATCATGCGAATAGATGTAGCCTTGACCATGCCCCAGTTGCTCGGCGCCGGCGTAGTGGCCGTCTCGCAGATGCTTGGGGACCGGCAGGATACGGCCTTGTTGAATGTCTTTACGGGCTGTATTGATGGCCATTGTCGCGGCGTTGGACTTGTCGGCACAAGCCAGATAGGTCACCGTCTGGGCCAACGTTAACTGGCATTCTGGCAGGCCTATCTGTTCACATGCTTGCGAGCAGGCTACTGCCAGCGGTAAGGCAGACGGATCTGCATTGCCAATATCTTCGCTGGCCAAGATGATCAGGCGGCGGCAGAGGAAGCGGACGTCTTCTCCTCCCTCCAGCATCCTGGCTAACCAGTAGATTCCAGCGTCTGGGTCGCTACCGCGAATACTCTTGATCAACGCCGACACGCAGTCATAGTGCTCGTCACCCGAGATGTCATACTGCATTGCCCGGTGGGCTATGGCCTCGCGAATCACTTCAAGTGTCAGGTTTTTTGGGGCAGTTAGCGAGAGACAGGCTGATTCGAGAACACTGAGGGCCTGACGCGCATCACCATCACAAACCTCGGCCAGGTGTGCGATGGAATCTTCGTCTACAGTCACCTCCTCTTTTCCCAAGCCACGTTCACGATCCTCGACTGCCATCTGGAGCAATTCGGTAATTTCGCGGTTGGATAACGGCTCAAACTGAAATAGCGTGCTGCGACTCACCAAGGCTCCGTTGACGGCAAAAAACGGATTGCTGGTTGTGGCGCCAATTAATGTGACCACCCCTTCTTCCACGTCGGCCAACAGGGCATCTTGCTGGGAACGGTTGAACCGATGAATTTCATCGATAAAAAGGACCGTCCCGCCCTCCCCGGTTGCCAGTCGATCCCTTGCTTCTTGCAGGACAGCTCGGAGGTCTTTGACGCCGTGCAAAATGGCGCTTAATTGCTCGAAGTGACAATCGGTTTCGCGGGCCAGCACCCGCGCCAGGGAAGTCTTCCCGGTCCCCGGTGGGCCAAAAAAGATAACCGAACCAAGACGGTCTTGTTCGATCAATCGCCGCAATAATTTCCCCGGCCCCAGCAGGTGGGATTGTCCGACAAACTCGTCCAGTGAGCGAGGTCTCAGGCGGGCAGCCAACGGCTTGGCGCGTGATAAGTTCTCTCGTTCGGCTTGTTCAAATAACGACATGCGAGGCCTGACCGGTTAGCGAGGTTACATCGTCGATTGTACCCGATTTCCGTAACCAACGTCTCGTTAAACCGGGTTCTCTGCCTGATCCGTTGAGGGTGACTGACGGCTGCCCAGCAAAGGAGCCGTTGCGATTGATGTGGACGATTATCCGGTGACCATGAACAAGGCCAGCATCATGATCCAAACGACATCCAGGAAATGCCAGTAGCCAGCGCAGTGGTCGACGGCCCAATGGCGCTCGTGGTCGTATCGATTGCGGAATGCCTGGGTGATGATATAGCCAAGGAAGATGATTCCCCCGGCCACGTGCAAGACGTGAATCAAGGAGAGCGTGAAAGACATTCCATAGATTTTCGTCGATCCGTCTGACTGGGTGAAGTGATGAGTCAGCAGCTCTTGGAGGCCGATTGCTTGGATGAAAATGAAGACAATGGCCGTTGCCCAGCCCCACAGCAGCCACCGACGAAACTCAACCTGTCGTTCCCGATGAACCATCCAGCTGGCCCGCTGCAAGAACAGGCTGACCAGTAGTAACAGCCCAGTGCTGGCCCAGAATGACCAAGGAATGGCCAGGGATTCGTACGACTGCTCGATGGGCCGAAAGGATTGAACGCGAATCAGATAATACGTCAGCAGGCTGGCGATAAAAAACATGCTCAGCGAAGCAATGAACAGGTAAAACACCAACTTGGCCTGATAAAGATCACGGCGGATGGGGATTAAGCTGAGCGATTGTTTAAGCATGGCAGGAGTCAGGTTTGCAGCCCCGTTCCCCGGGGCGCGAATCAAGGTGACAAAGCGGGCGGATCAGGTTGGCGCGGATACTCGTCGACCGAGTTCTTGTAATGGCTAGAGTCCATCAGGGTCAGCCCGACAAACAGGATGACAAACAGGGAAGATGAGAGAAACACGAGCACATTGAAAGGCTTGTCCCAGTACATATGCATGAAAAACAGCATCACCAGGGCAGCCTTAAACGAGGCAATCGACATGGCAATCCAGAAGCCAAAAGCCCCCATCAACCCGAGGTCGACGCTCGACATGCCGAGGGTCAGCACGGTCAATGCGACCAGGGCAAGGAAAACACTAATCAGGAGCTTGGGGGGTGCCGGGTGGGCAAAACCGCCATCGTGATCATGTGACATGTGAATACTTCTCTGGTTAAATGGTTTTTGGTTCGGGTTGCCGACAAAAAACTCAGGCTAGTCGATCAAGTAGAGTAACGGGAACAGGTAGATCCATATCAAGTCGACCAAGTGCCAATAGAGCCCGACATAGTCGCAAGGCCCAAAATAATCACTTCTCCAATGCCCCAAGATGGAACGCCAGAGGATCCATGCCAGGAATCCAATCCCCGCAATAATGTGGATCGCGTGCAGGCCCGTCATGCAGTAATAAATACTAAAGAATATACCAATGTCCTGGTCAAACTCGTCGTTGCGTGGACCCTCGTAGGGTGCGATTTCGCTCGTTTCTTTCTGCTGTTCCACCGCACTTTCATCGTGATGGTCAGCTGGCTTGTCTGTGTGCTCGTGGTCCGAGTGAGGCTCGTTTTCATAAGCCATCAAGGCGGCCGCTTCTTCGGACCTCCCCCCAATGCCCCCGTCGGTTAATTACCTATAGAAATGCCCGGCCATCGCCCCGATGAAATAACCCGCGACGGCTAAAGCCATGCAAGCGGAGAAGAAGGATGCATTGGGTTGCCGAACCATCTTGGCAATTCCTGCATAGACCGCAAAACCGACGACCAACAGGAGTGGAATGATGCTCAGCCAGATCAGGTAATCCGAGACGCCCAAGGCGCGGGCGATGGGCATCGATGCTTCGTGGTGGCCCGGGTGGTAGTCAAAATAGCTGCGGACCATGATTCCTTGGTCCCATTTGTGGGTGTACTCGATTGCCTTGACGCCCAGGAAGGCTGCTGCGCAGACCATCGTTCCCAGTACATACCACACGACATGTCGGTTTTTGCCCAGCTGCGCGTAGCGAACGGCTACCGCCATGGTGAGACTGCTGAACAAGAGGACCAGCGTGTTGGCAAACCCGAGGTACTTGTCCAGGAAGACATGCGCCTGGTCGAAAATCTCGGGGTGCAGGACCCGGTACAGGGTGTAGGCGACAAACAGCCCACTGAAAAACAGGACTTCCGTCACCAGGAACAACCAAATTCCCAGTTTTCCAGAGTCGAACTGCTGCTCGGCGGATTCAAAGTGGTGGGCGATAAACTCACCATGATCGTGGTGATCGTCGTGAGCTTCGTGGTCAGTTTCTACTACGGCCATGTGTGGCTCCGAGGCAAATCGGCAAATTGTTTTTGTTTATCTGAATCGAATGAACCACAATGTTCATTCCCTCAGGATGTTTCTATTGGGTTTGGGGCTCGGGTTCTTTGACCGGCTGTGGGTCAGGTTCCATAAATTCTTTGGGAACGTACGTGTCGAGTTCCTCGTCGTAAACCATCGATCCAAAATCATACGGATCGTGGAGGACGGGTTGGTGGATAAAGTTGTGGAAGTCGGGCGGTGAACTGCTTTGCCATTCGAGTGAGGCCGCCCCAAACGGATTGCCGGCAACTTTGCGGCCCCGGAAAGCGGCGTAGGCAAGCACGCCAAAGGCTAACAGGATGCCGAACCCGAGGACCATTGCCCCGGCGGTGGACCAGCGATGAAATGGAATGAATTCCGGATCATACGAGGCGTAGCGCCTGGGCATTCCCCGTGCTCCCATCACGAATTGTGGGAAAAACGTCAAGTTGAAGCCGAGGAAGACCAGAAAGCAGCTGAGCCTTCCCAGATTGTCGTTGTACATGCGGCCAAACATCTTGGGCCACCAGTGGAACACACCTCCCAACAGAGCGGTCAAAGTTCCGCCGACCATAACAAAGTGGAAGTGAGCCACAATGAAGTACGTGTCGTGCAGATGAATGTCCGTGGAAAGGGCACCCAAAAACAGACCTGTCAGCCCACCGATGCCGAACAGGAAAATGAACGACAAGGCGTAACACATGGGCGTGGTCAGGGCGATCGAACCTTTGTACATCGTGGCGAGCCAATTAAATACCTTGACGGCCGACGGAATGGCTACGGTAAAGGTGATCGCGCTAAAAATCAGTGTGACCACGACCGACTGTCCGCTGGTGAACATGTGGTGTCCCCAGACTAAGAAGCCGAGGACCGCAATGGCGACACTGGAGAAAGCAATGAAGGAATAGCCGAAGACTTTCTTCCGGCTGTAAACAGCGATCAGCTCGCTGATGACTCCCATGCCTGGCAGGATCATGATGTAAACGGCCGGGTGCGAGTAAAACCAGAAGAAGTGTTGGAACAGCACCGGATCGCCCCCGTACTTCGGATCGAAAATTCCGATGTGCATCGTTTTTTCAGCGATCAACAGGAGCAGCGTGATTCCGAGCACGGGCGTGGCCAGTACCTGGATGATGGACGTGGCGTAGAGACCCCACAGGAAGAGAGGCATCTTGAACCAGCCCTGTCCCGGCAGACGCATCGTGTTGACCGTTACCAGGAAGTTGAGTCCGGTAAAGATCGAGCTGAAGCCGAGAATGAATGCCCCAAAGGTGGCATAAATCACCCCTGTGTCGGTTTGGATTGAGTAGGGTGTGTAAAACGTCCAGCCCGTGTCGAGCCCTTTGCCGGAGACGATGGCCCACAGCAGGAACCCGGTCCCTAGGACCCAGAGATAGAAACTGCTCAGGTTAAGACGAGGGAAGGCTACGTCCTTGGCCCCCAACATCATGGGCAAGACAAAGTTTCCAAGCGCGGCCGGGACACTCGGGATGATAAAGGCGAAGACCATGACGGCGCCATGCAACGTGAACATCTGGTTGTACTGGGCGTCGGTCAACAGGTCGGAAGTGTTGTTCCACAGGTTGAGCCGCAAAATCAGGGCGAAAACACCTGCCAGGAAAAGGGCAAGCGTAACGCCGATCAGGTACATGATCCCAATCCGTTTGTGGTCCAGGGTAAAAAGCCAAGAGCGAATCCCCTTGGAGCAATTGAGATAGTTGTTCTCGGCGTGCCCAAAGAGCTTCTTGCGTTCTGCTGCGGTTGCCATCTTGATGACCTCTACTCGAAATCAAGCGTGTGTTGCTTGTTGGTTTAGTTATTTTCGTTCTGGTTTTCGTTTTTTGCTTCGGCCGAGTCATCGGCCACCTTTTCTTCCTTGGGAGATTCGCCGGCTGCAGTTTCCCCGCCGGGCGTTTCACCCGCGACTTGGGCCGGAGGCAGCTCATCCCGAGCCGGAAACTTGGAGGAATCCTTTAGCCAACGGATGTAGTCGATCAGGTAGCCGATCTCAGCGTCACTCAACTTGCCCTGGAAGGACGGCATCTTGGAAAGGGTGCCGGTAGTTCCGTATCCCTCGACCAGTACTTTACTTGGTTCCAGGATGGATTCGCGAACGTAATTTTCATCGACCTTGATGGTTGAGCCGTCGGAAACCCGCTCGTCTTTACCCCACAGGTCTTTCATGGACGGACCCGTCTTGGCCGAGCCGTCAATGCTGTGGCATCCGGCGCAGTTGATTTGGAATAGCCGCTCTCCGTTGACCCAGCCGGGATGTTTCTCATTCTCCCATTTGGTGGTGTTCTTGCGGTCTTCCGAGTCCTTGTGAACCACGCAGACAGTTCGCATGCGACTGTGGGAGTCACCGCAATATTCAGCACAGGCGAGCCGGTAGGCACCAACCTTGTTCGGGTTCAGGTAAGCGTACGTATAGCGGCCTGGAACGATGTCCACTTTCTGGCGGAAAGCCGGGATAAACATCGCGTGCAGAACGTCGTCTGATTGCATGATCAATTTAACCGGCCGATTGACCACCAGATGCAACTCTTTGGAGACGTCACCGTCGGGGTAAACGAATTTCCAGTTGAACTGGTTGGCCGTGACATAGATCTCCTCGGAGTCGTCAAAGGGGACCCGCATCTCAAAAAACCCTTTGGCCCCCGTGTAAAAAATCCAGACCAGGATGATACTCGGAATCACCGACCAAAAGATTTCCAACGCTGTGTTGTGAGAGGAGCTCGGCTCCGGCTCGACACCTTCGCGTCTGCGATACTTCAGGATGAAATAGATCATGCAGCCGATGATGATCACAAAAAACAGGGTCGAAATCCACAGGATCGCCATGTAAAGGAAATCGATGTCACCGGCAAACGTACTGGCCTGCTCCGGGAACCAATAACTGCCTTCGTGAATCTCGGAAGATTCAGGCATTGGAATCCCGTCGACAATGGGGATATCGCTCTGGGCCAATAACGAGGTTAGTAAATTCATGGAATCAAAACCAATATCAAGGTGTTGATGGATGGGTTGTTATCTCTTCCGGCCCAACGGGCGCGGTATCGGATGGGTTGCCATTGCGGCGGAAAAACCAATAGGGCACCAGAGCGACCAACAGGATCAACGCGGTGACCGCGCCGCCGATTCGCATGATACCCATGACTTGGGTTGTGTATTGCCCGGTTGATTCATCGTAGACAAAGCAGCCGAGTGCGTAGCTGAGTTGATTAATGGGGGAGCCAATTTTCCCTTCCGCGGCTTCAATCAATGCCCGCTCCACCGTGATCGGCTTGTAATCCAAACCGTGAATGTAGCGGACAATTTTTCCCTTGGGCGAGACCAACAGGAAAACGGGTGGATGGGAGTAAAGCTTTTGGTGTCGGATGTACTTGTATTTGAAGCCACAGCTGTCGGTCATGAACTGGATCGTATCCGGGTCGGCTACTAAGAAATGGAACCCGTCTTCCGCACCGCGGCGGTTGTACATCTTGGTATAAACTTCCTTCGTTGCTTTAGCGCGGGAGGTTTGTTCCAAAGGATCGATACTGATCGAAACAATCTCGTAATCTTCTCCGGCGGTAAAGTCCAGCTGCGAAAGGGCCAAGGTCATGTTTTCCAATTGAACGCTACAAAGTTTGGGACAATTGGAATAGTTAAAGGAGAGGATGACCGGTTTGTTCCCGTTGAAAAAGTCCCCCAAGCGGACATAGTGATTTTGATCATCGTGAAAGCGGGTGTCCAATTCCAGGTTGTCACCGAGCTTGGAGATAACCTCGACTCCTTGCGTCGCTTCCGGTTCGCGATTCAGTTGTCCATTGACCGGCGCCGCCAGCGCGGCCAGCATGGCGATCACGACGAGCGGGCAGGTGGCCTTTCGAATTGGACGGAGATTGTTGGGCATCGATTTGATTTTAGTTGGAGCTTTCTGACGTTTAAGTGTTTACCTTCAGTTGGGAGAGTTGGTCGGTTTTTGGCCGTACTCTGCAATCACTTTCTGCATCGAATCTTCGATCGAAATGGTGCCGGGCAAGTCACCAGTCAACATCTTCTTTTGGCCTTCGATCAGTTCGTTGATCGGAGTGTTTGGGTAATCCGTGATCCGCTCACGGATGAAACTGCCTTGCCACTTGTAACAGAGCCCTTGTACGAAGGCGATCGTCAGGAAAGTGACGATGGCAGAAATCACCCCCACCAGCAGAATAACCGGTGTGTTGAGGTCGTCATAACCTGGTTTTTCAGGCTTGCCGGCGTCGTGGGCGCCGTCGTCCTGGTGGTCGTGATTCGCTGTATCGGTTGTCATCGGTTAATTCTCTAACGGTTTCCAGTTGAATTAAAATCAGCTTAAGGATTGTGGTGGGCCAAAGCCTCACCCAGACGCGGGTCTTTTAGGGGTACCAAAGGCCGATCGCGTGCAATCAAGCAGAACAGGGCAACAAACACGCCGGCCATCCCAATCGCACAAGGGATGTCGACCAGCGGATTGAAGTGAAAGGCTAGCCCAGCGGCCGGACCGACCGGGTGTGAGACCATTTCGGAGTATTGGGGCATCACGATCCAGTAATGATCGATCCAGTGCATGATGAGCAGGTAGATCGCTGCGTAGAGCAGGAAATTCTTGCTCCTTCGGACGGTGCGAGCCATGAGTGCCAGCAGTGGAATCAGCAGGTGTCCAAAGAGCAGCACCAAGGAGAACCATTGCCAGCCCGTCATCACACCTTCGGAATTCGGATTGATCCGCCAAGCGAACCAGAACGTCTCCTCCGGGATGTTGGCATACCAAATCAACAAGAATTGACTAAAGGCGATATAGCCCCAAAAAACGACAAACGAAAACATCAGTTTGCCCAAGTCATGGTAGTGTTCCACTGTGATCTCGTCGGTTACTCTGCCGGTGCGCTGCAGGCAGATCGCAATCAAGGTGATGGTAGCCAGAGCGCTCAGCATGGAACCCGCAAAGAAATAGACGGGCCACATCGTGCTGAACCAGAACGGGGCCAACGACATCTC
Source organism: Planctomycetota bacterium (assembly GCA_036338455.1). Lineage (GTDB taxonomy): Bacteria > Planctomycetota > Planctomycetia > Pirellulales > Pirellulaceae > Mariniblastus. The sequence continues at coordinate 12,593 of JAYZCF010000158.1, read as the reverse complement.
GAAATCAAACGACGAGAAAACGAGCGTGGCCGCGAAAACGATCATCATCCATGTACTATGCTTCTGCATTTTGGCGGTAATTTGCTTGTCACCCGTCCGATCCTGTTTGAGTGAATTACCCAAAAAGAACCAGGCCATGGCTCCCCAGATCAGGAAATAGGCCACCATCCGCCCTCCGAAAAACCAGCGATTCAGGTACATCGCCTTCAGCTCTTCGATCGGCGGGGGGTAGTCGGCTTCAGCCAAGACTTTCGCTTTGTGCTCTGCGTCTCCGTGGATTGACCAGCCCTCAACATTCCAAATATAGACCTCGTCCGAACCCATCATCAAGGGAATCAGGATTGGGAGGTAGAGAACAAACATGGGCAGCGTACACATGGCGATGATTTCGGCGATTCGCCGCACCGTAACGCTCCAGCCAGCGCGAGTCAGGTGCATCACGATGACAAAAAAGAGGCCGCCCAGGCAGAGGGACATCAAGGTGCAGAAGCAGGTCAGGTAGGCGAAAGAGAATCGCTGCATGTCCATCGACAGCAGTAGAGCAGTACCGATACCGGCAGCCGCAACGATCAACGAAACGGGTATCAGCCGCACATAATTGTCTTTCAGGGAGACGACCGGCGAGGTGATTTTTGCTGGTGGTGCTTCGTGCATGTGACTATCGCAAATTAACTTTTATAGTAAGTTTCGATTAAGTGAGTTCGTGCTTTCCTGACGCAGCCTGTTTCCAAGCCCCGTTTTATTCTTCTACCGTATCCTCATCCGCTTTGGTGACCCCTTCTGGTTTGAGGCCCGTACCCTGCAATGCGCGAACGTAGGCTACGATCGCCCAGCGATCTTCCACTGGGATCTGTGACTTGTAAGGCCCCATCGTTCCCCGACCATTGGAAATGGTGTCAAAGATTCGTCCGACCGGGTTCTTGATAACCTCGGGTTCGTTCAGCGATTTGGCTGCCGTCCAGGTCGCCTGGCCGGAAGCTGCCAAGGCCATGGCCCGGACATTGACCAAGCCGTCGCCATTGCCGGCGTAACCGTGACAGACCGAACAGTAGATGTTGAAACGTTGCTGTCCCCGCTCAAGCAAGGCCTGGTCCACGGTAACATTTGGAGGGAACTGGGTGACCCAATCGGGTTCGGCTGGCTCAGCAGAACTTTCAGCCGCGGGCGTATCCTGGTCGCTTGGCTCCTGCGGAGCAGCATCCTGCAGGCCGGTCCGTGCACCGGCCGAGTGAAGGGTGGCGAACGAGTCCGTACCCGATTTGATTCCGCGGTAATATTCGCTGTCTGTGTCTAGGTCACCGCGAGCAATGGTGCCCGGGATTGGCTCCTGCATCGCCCGGCCATCGACAAACAGGTAAACCGGGTGTTTTTCATCCCCGAGATTGGGGGCCATCGTCTGTGTCTTGTATTTGTCTTGCCAATCCATGTCGGGAACGACATGCAATCGGGGCTTTCGGTTGGTCATCCCTTCAGCCCGGAAGATCAGGACCGGGGGTATCAACAGGATCAAGGCCGTCATCAGGCCGACCAGCTGCAGCCAGCTGGGCAATTGCTGATCGGTCAGGTCTTCGTTTACTTCTTCAATCGCCGAAGCGCCCCACTGGTTGAGCTCGGACTCCGTTTGCTCACGGCTGAACTTGGGATCCTTCGTTTCAATCAGCAGGAAGAACTTGTCGTTGGTAACCCGTTTGAACCGGGAAATACGATGCAGTGGATTGGCCAGACGGGGCAGACGATTAAGTGCCCACATGCCAAGGAACGTCGCGATGGCGCTCGACAGAATCACGACTTCAAACGTGACGGGGATATTGGCCGGCAGGCTGAAAAACGGCTTGCCGCTGATCATGAAATTGTAACCGGGGAACAAGCTGGACCAATCCGCGGCATTGGCGTAATACTGCATTCCGAGACCAACAGCACAGCCGGTTAGACCGATGATCAGCACGAAAAACGGTAAAATTGTCCGCGGAATACCAAGTGCCGGGTCGATGCCGTGTACGGGGAAAGGGGAGAACGCATCGATCTTCTTGTAGCCCGATTCACGGGCTTCATTACAAGCTTTGATCAGCGTGTTCGGATCCTCGAACTGGGCCAATAGCCCCAGCAGTTTTTGATCTTCCATCTCTTGGTTCTGTTTATCTGTCATCAATTGGGCTCCCTGTGCAGGCCGCACGGGTCACAAAAATGGTTTGGTTAGTGTTCGTCGCCTTTGATTGGCATGATGCTTTTGACTTCGGAAATGGCGATAATTGGCAAGTATCGACAAAACAACAGGAACAGCGTTGTGAACAATCCAAAGCTGCCAATGAACATCATGATGTCAATCTCAGTCGGATGAAAATAATGCCAGCTCGATGGTAAATAGTCCCGGCACAGAGAGGTGACCGTGATCACAAATCGCTCAAACCACATTCCGATATTGACGCAGATGCAGATGACCACCATGGCAATCGTGTTGGTTCGGAAAAACTTGAACCAGAACAACTGCGGGATAAATACATTGCAGGTCACCATAATCCAGTAGGCCCACCAGTAGTTACCAAAGGCGCGGTTGTAAAAAGCAAACCGCTCGGGCGGGACACCGGAGTACCACGAGATGAAAAACTCGATCCCGTACGCCGTGCCGACCATCAGACCGGTGGCCATGATGATCTTGTTCATGTTTTCCAGGTGCCTGATCGTAATCAGGTTCTGCAGCCCGTAGATCTTGCGCGCTGGCACCAGCAAGGTGACGACCATGGCAAAACCGGAGAAAATAGCACCCGCCACAAAGTAGGGTGGGAAAATTGTGGTGTGCCAGCCTGGCACTTGCGACACGGCAAAGTCAAAACTAACGATGGTATGGACGCTCAAGACCAGCGGGGTGGCCAATGCGGCGAGGATCACGTAGGCCGCTTCATAGCGGTGCCAGCCCCGGGCGGAGCCGGTCCAACCGAGCGATAACAACCCGTAAGCCAGCTTGCGTATCTTTGTCTTGGCGCGATCCCTATACGTGGCGATATCGGGAACCATCCCCATGTACCAGAATAGCAGCGAAACGGTGAAGTAGGTCGAAACCGCGAACACGTCCCACAGCAGAGGGCTGCGGAAGTTGGGCCACATCGCCAAATGTTCCGACGGCACTGGGAACAGCCAGTAAAAGACCCAGACACGGCCAATGTGAACCCCCGGATATGTGCCGGCACAAATCACGGCAAAAATCGTCATCGCCTCGGCGGCCCGGTTAATACTGGTTCGCCAATTCTGACGGAACAGGAACAGAATCGCGGAAATCAGTGTACCGGCGTGACCAATCCCGACCCAGAAAACAAAGTTGACAATCGGCCAACCCCAATAGGCGGGATTGTTGTTCCCCCAGACCCCGACACCCTTCATCAGCAGATGGCTGATACACGCCCCAAACATCATCAGCATGGAGATGGCCATGATCAACACAAGCCACCAGACTTTGGGCGCTTTGTCAGCCTCCCAAATGGAGCAGACCTTGTCCGTCACATCCGCATAATCCATGTTGCCAAGCACCAGGGGAGAGCGATGGTCTGGATCGTCGAACGTGTTGTCCAAAATGGGTTCTACCGTTGTCGCCATTTATTCAATTCTCGTAAGATTGGTTTCTTGTCTTGGTTGCCAGGCCAGTCCGTTAGTGAGGCTGAGGCTCGGGGTGTCGTTCTGCGTATCCGCGAATTGCGTCGCGGTCATCAAACTCCATTAGGGCCGGGTTGACGTTTCGCACCCGGGCCAGATAGGACGTGCGAGGGATAACGTTCAATTCTTCAAGCATCGCATAACGACGCGGGTTGTCGTAAGCCTTGCGAACATTGCTCTTCGGGTTGGCTAAGTCGCCAAACTGCACAGCATTCGTGCTACACGCCTGCTGACAGGCAGTCTGTATTTCGTTCGGTCCAATTTCGCGGTGTTCGTTTTTAGCCTGGATCTTCGCTGCTTGAATTCGCTGGACACAATAGGTGCACTTCTCCATGACCCCACGACTACGAATGGTGACGTCCGGGTTCATCATCAGGTTTTGCATCGCCAGGTCAGCATCGGACATCTTGTTGGCGCCGGGGTACTTAAGGAAAGTAACCGCGTCGGTGTAGTTGAAGTAATTGAATCGCCGGACCTTGTAGGGGCAGTTGTTCCCGCAGTAGCGGGTGCCGATACAGCGGTTGTAGACCATGTCGTTCAAGCCTTCCGAGCTGTGCACGGTCGCTGCCACCGGGCAGACCGTTTCGCAAGGCGCGTTTTCGCAGTGATGACAAGATACTGGCTGGTGGATAACCATCTTGTCTTTGGCTTCGCTGTTGTAGAGGTTGTCGCCGTAGTAACGGTCGATTCGCAGCCAGTGCATTTCACGGCCTCGCCAAACCTCGTCCTTACCAACCACCGGAATGTTATTCTCTGCCTGGCAACTGACGACGCAGGCGTGACAGCCCATGCACTTGGTCAGGTCAATCGTCATACCCCAGCGGTGACCCTGTTCTGGCCCCTCGTTTGGACGAAACTCATAAACGCGCCGAGAGCCGGGCGTGATGTCAAAGTTTTGATGATGCAAATGGAATGCTTCTGGCCAGTGTGCGTGCCCGTGTCCATCACCATGTCCTCCCCCGTGTGCGTCATCGTGATCTTCGTCAACTGGCTGCACGAACGAAACATTGTTGATCACCGGCAGGGCGCCCGTTTTCGCCGGCCGGGATGCGTGATCATCCTTGTGATCCTCGGCATGGCCCTCGTCGTGACCGTGCGAATGATCGATCGGATGCTCGGCCAAGAACGCCTTGTAACTTTCAAAAGATCCTTCCCGCACCAACGCGCTCCGGTTGGATTCGCGCTTGTCCTTATTCATGAACATTCGATTCTGAATCTCGTTCCGCCCGACAGAGTCGATATTCCAGGGATCCTGCACCAAGGCCAGCCGGTAGGAGGTGCCCGTTTCGGTGGGTGCCTCGATGGAGGTGAAATGCCAGTTCTTGGCGGTCCGTAGCGGATTGACATCGACCCCAACCGGGTCGACCCCGGTCCATCCGTCGCCTCCGACCCGCCCGGCCGCGGTTCGCCCATAACCGATCGCCACACCTAAAGAGCCGTCGGCCTGGCCGGGTTGAATCAGAACAGGCAGGCCGACCATTTCATCCCCGACCGTTACGTTGGCGATCATCTGAGTCCGAATACCGCTCTTTTTCAAAACGTCGTATGTTTTCGGACTGACCAGCAAGGCGTTATCCCAGGTCAGCTTGGTCAAAGCATCGGGCAACTCTTGCAGCCAGGCATTATTGGCAAACCGGCCGTCGTACACCGAGCTGCTAGGGGTGAAGACGAGCTCCAGCGTGGAACCATCCCACTCCTCTCGCCAGCCGTTGGTGGCAGCGGGCATTTTGACACCACCGGCCAACGTGACCGAGACTGGCTCGGCGGCCGAATTCGCGATAAAGCCGTCGTGGACCGACTGGGACCATTCATTCCCGGAAAGGCCAGAAGTTTCTTGAACAATCGTCATGCCGTCGGTCGTTTTCAGGCCCATCCAAGTCGAGAGCAGCTCGATTTCCGACAGACTGTTGAACAGGGGCCGAATCAGCGGCTGGCCAATGCAAACCGACCCGTCATAGGCATAGCCATCGGTCCAAGCCTCCAAGGGGTGGGACGGGTTACCGATCCATTGGCAACAGCGGGCCGTTTCGTTGCGGTACTGCCCAAGGTAGATCGTGTTGCCAATCCCCTTGATTGTTTCGTCGATCTTCAGAGCGCGAGGTGCCGTGTAAACCGGGTTGCCACCTACGATGACTGCCGTTTTGAAGTTGCCACCGGCAAAATCCTGAATCGCTTTCAGGTGATTTTGTGTGTCCGATTCGGGCAATTCGGTAAACAGGATCGTTTTGCCGTGGTTACCAAGTTTGTTGTTCAGAGCGTGTACGGCGGCATGCACCTCGGCCGGCTGGCGCTCTCCGCAAATGATCATGCCGGCCCCTTTGTGATCAACCAGATCCTGGGCGATACAGGCCAACATCTTCTCGCGGTAAGGGAGGTCCGGATTGATCTTGCCGGTCGTGGCTTCAATGGCCGCAGCCAAGGAACCGACGAAACCGGCCATGTCGGTGCTGGTCACGGACATACGATGATCGGCAGCCGCTCCTGTCAACGTAAACTGGCTTTCGATCGCGTACATCCGGCTCATTTTTTCCTGATCCGGATCGCGCGTCAGGGCAAAACCTCGCGCGTTGGCTGGGCCGTTGGGGTCCATGTTGATTGGGTCAGCGTCCAAAGTCAGGATGATTTTTGCCTGTTCGAACTGATAGTGGGGCCGCAAGGCTTTACCGAAGGCCTGCACGGATCCGGCTAGCTGTTGGTCGCTGTTGATTGGGGCATAGACAAACCATTTGGCTCCCTTGGCCTCTAGCTGTTTCTTGAGTTTCAACAGGCTCGGCGAACTGATCTGCTCGGATAGAAAGGCCACCGAGGAGAGATCGGAGGCGCTCAGGAGTGGCTGCGCAAATCTTTGTAGCGCCTCCCAGTTCTGTTCATTGTGCACAGCATTCGGCTTGGAGTCGCCTTCGTCCTTCCGCATCGGGGTCCGCAGACGTTCCGGATCATAAGGCTCCAGAATCCGAGCTTGGGTGTACGAGGTCGAGGCGCCGTGGGAATTCGGGTGATCCGGGTTGCCGTCCAGCTTGATTGGCCGGCCGTCAAAGCAAGTGGCCAGCAACGGTTGGGCAACGCCGCCAAAATCAAAGGTGGAGGCAAATTTTTCCGCTACACCGGGGACTCGATTTTGCGGGCGAAAAGCGTAGGGTGCGATTTGCTCTTCCTTGTATCGGCAGCCAGTCATCCCACCCAGGGCGAGCGAAGCGCCCATCAATTGCATCCAGCGACGGCGCGAAAACCCATCCGGTAATTCACCGATGGCCGACCCAAAGTCACGCTCGATCGCTTGCTGCAGTTCGGGCGATTGTTCCATCTGTTCGATGTCGATATCCGATTTCAGTTTCGGTCTGTTCATGTTGTTCGAACTTTACTGGCTACGATTATGAATATGTTTTTTCAGGAAATTTAACGAATTCATCAACGATGACAGGTGCTGCAATTCGTGTTGGGGTTGACCCCCAATTTCTCAGCCCAAGTCTCGTGGTAGTTCGGGTCGTCACTCTTGAAGTCGAGTTTGGTGACGAGCTGGGGGTCCCGGATGTTGGGGGTCGGGTTGCGATGGCAATCGAGGCACCATTTCATGGACATCGGCTCCACTTGGGTCACGACTTCCATCTTGTCGATGCGACCATGGCAGGAAACGCAACTTACGCCTCGGTTCACGTGTGCTGAGTGATTGAAGTAGACGAAGTCGGGCAGGTCATGCACTCGCTTCCAAAGGACTGGGTCGTTTGTTTCCAAGCTAACGCGAACCGGCTTGAGCAGCGGGCTGTCCGGGTGAACGACACCGAGAGTTGTCCCCGGCTTGGTCAAATCTGCGCCGTGGCAATTGCCACAGGTGGCCGTGGGGGGTACGGCGGCGTGCCCCGTTTTTTCCACCGTATTGTGGCAGTAACGACAATCCATTTTCAGCCGGCCAGCGTGGAGTTTATGACTGAAAGGGACTGGCTGGGTCGGCTGATGACCGATGTTGATGATGGAAGGATTGATTGCGGCAAACAGGCAGGTTGCGAGGTACCCCGCTACCAGCAGCCCGCCAGCGAGCATCATCAGCGTAAATTTGTTCACCCAGTTGGGAAAGTGAAACTCTTGCATATTGTGTGCAATCCAAAAGAAATCGAATCGAGAGAGTCGTCGTTTTCACAAGGCGGCGAAGTTCGCAACCTTGGTCAGCGCTGCCAAAGTGGCCATCCTGGATGCGCAGGATCGAGCGCGGAACCCCACCCGCATTTAACTGCAGAATCTAATCAAAACCAATATCAAAATCGACGTGGTAATTCGTCGCATACTTTTGGGGGGGTATATTAAATTTAATGTCGGTTTTTTACGGTTCAAATTGCCAGTCGTCAAGGGGTTTCTGGAGTGAAAAAGGCCGGATTGGGGTGCCCCTCAAAAGGGGGGCGTGAGACTTGTTTGGATCGCTTCGTTTAGGGGGGTCTGAAGGCGCTTCGGTGGTCGACTTGTGCGACGTGAATCGAGCGACCCTGACCAGCCGGCGCGGGCTCGATAGCGGCCGTATAAAGGAAGGAATCCTGCCTTAAAAAGACTTAAGGGGCGTTCTTTTTCAATTTACGTTGCAGGGTCCGGCGGGGAATATCAAGCCTTCGCGCCGCTTCCGAGATATTGCCGCCGCAATCGGCCAAAACGCGCTGAATGTGCTCCCATTCGGCCGAAGCAAGAGAGGGTGGAGGGAATTCGGCTGCTTCGAGCGGCTCACCGGGTGTTCCGAAGGCGGCCAGAACCTGGTCGGCATCGGCCGGTTTGGTGATGTAATTGAGGGCCCCCAATTTTACAGCTTCCACCGCATTGGTGATGCTGCCATAGCCTGTCAGCATGACGATCTCGGTGGAGGGGGATAGCTGTTTGATTTCCTTCAACAGCTCCATCCCGCCTCGCCCGGGCATCTTCAGGTCCAATACGGCCATGTCCGGAGAGTTGGCCCGGACTAGTTGAAGTGCGGCATCAAAATCGGAGGCGGCGTAAACGAGCAGTCCGCGGCTGTGGAACGCTTTTTCAAGCCGCGATCGTAGAACATCGTCATCGTCAACGACCAGGATGGTTTTTGCATCGTTCATGGGTAGCTCGGGTGACGCAGGCTTCAGGGCTTTGCAGGTGGCTGGCAACAGGAACAGCCTTACCTGACTTTCATTAGAATCGAAAACGGGAATCGTTTCAGGCGTGCTTGGCCTTCATTCACGTTTTTGCTGCTTAAAATGCTCCAGCCCCCTGACCGGTTCTTCAGGGATTCGTACTACCACCTGGGTCCCCTCCCCGGGTGTCGATTCGATTTTAATTTCACCCCCCAATCGGCCGATGACGTTTTCGGCGAGGAACAAACCGAGACCCATCCCCTTGCCCGGCTGCTTGGTCGTAAAAAAGGGTTCGCTGACACGATTGAGAATTTCAGGCGTCATGCCTGGCCCGCTGTCGTTGATCATCCACAACCAGTTCCGTTTTGCCCGCACGATGTTGATACGGACCGCCTCGGGGCCCGCGTCCAAGGCGTTCTGAACAAGACCCCGCAAGGCTTGGCCAAGCTCGTCCAGGGGGACCCAGATCCGTTCATCTGCCACCGAGTCATCCAGATCCACCTCAACTTTGTGGTTTACCGATAGTTCCGAGAGGACCAAGTCGACCAGTTGCTCGATGGTGACTTCCTCGTATTCCGTTCCGGCCGGCTGGCCGGCTCGGCTTGACATGCGGTTGAGTATCTTGCGACAGCGGTCCAACTGGCTGCGGATTAGATGAACGTCCTCCACGACACTGTCAGCGCCCTCGAAATCGGGAGGATTCTCCTGAAATGCCCTCTCCACGTCGCGGGCTACAACCGCAATGGTGGAGAGAGGTGTGGAAAGCTCGTGGGCCGCGCCAGCGGCCAGTGTACCGAGGGCCTCGAGTTTCTCGTTGCGGGATTGCATCTCCTGAACCCGTTCGAGATCTTGTTGCTGTTGCCGTAATTCGGCCGTTAAACGCGTCATGAAATAGACAATCACGCTACCGCAGGCGGAGAAGGCGACCAGCAGACCAAGCTGCGGTAGCGACAGTTGCCCGGTTTCACGGTAGGGCATCAGCCAATCGCCGAAATCGAGCTCTTCGATTTGGTGGTGATCAAACATCAGCCAGGCAAAACAGACCAGAGCCAACAGGTTAAGTCCCCAAGCCCAATTGCGGTTTAAGACGAGTGCAGAAAGGCAAAGGTTGACGAAAAAGAACAGGAAAAACGGATTGTTTGGCCCCCCTGTGGCGAACAGCAGCGCGGTCAGGGAGAACATGTCCATGACCATCGTCAGCCCGAGGATGGAGTCCCATTGCAACCGTTTCCGGTCTTGGCTGGTAGACCAGCGTGTAAACCAGAACAACAGGACCAGGTTGGAAGCGGCCGTCAGGCCGATCACGGTCCACAGCACCCACAGCATGTCAATCTGGATTCCGAACAGGAAAAGGACGGCGATGACCGTCAGCATCTGGCCGATCACGGCAACCCATCTCAGCTTGATCAGCCAGGTTGCATTGACAATAAAACGATCGGTTTCTTGCGGCATGGGAAAGGTTAATAGGGCATGATGAAGAACTTCACTTACCGTTATACTTTAAATCGGCCTGTCCCGGTAAATTACCGAGCAGATTCCTGCGGAAACGGTGACAGGCAGGACCGTCCATCATGAGCGCCACGATGACTGAGACAATCTCCCCTGATCCCACGCCTGCACTCGGTAAGGAATCGACTTCCTATCAACAGGCTCCCAAGCTCAGCCACCGGGCCCTGACGGCAACCCTGGTTGCCATGTGCATCATCCCGGTTGTCTTGATCACGGTCATGTTTTTTTACCTACCTCAGGTCCACGAAGGCGATCTCGAAGCGTCCGTGTCGGCCGAGGGTCTCCCCCCAGCAGCCTTTTATCAGCAACGATATTCTGAACGCCCTGCGGTCCCCTCGGGGGACTTGGTGATTCGCAACGAGAGCGACCAGGATTGGACCCACCTCAACATCCAGGTCAACCGGCACTACCAGATCTACGAACGGGAACCGATCCCTGCGGGTGAAGAGAGGCGATTTCAGTTACATCGATTCGTCAGTCGGACCGGCGCGACGTTTGACCTGCGTTACAACCCTCTTAACCATGTGCGCATTTACGCTCGCCGCCCCACCAAGGATCGAGCCACTTACTCGATGAAATTCGATTGGGAAACGGTGGAATAGGTTTTCCACTAGTGCCATTTCCGTTGCTGGTCAGGCGGTATAATGCGCCCGGATAGATCATCAAGGTTCAAGAGGTCAGCGTTTTGCATCCGTTTTGCATCCGTTTGACAGGCGGGGACAGAAATGAAGCCGGACAATTCAAAAAACATTCTGATCACAGGAGTCAGCTCCGGTATTGGAGAAGGTTTGGCCCGCGAGTACTTGCGGCAGGGCGCGACGGTTTGGGGACTCAGTCGTCGTTGTCCTGCCCCGGAGCTGGAGCGGCAGCCGCAGTTTTTTTTTCGTTCGCTGGACCTGCTTTGTGAACCGGAGATTGGCCCGGGCTTGGCAGCATTGTTGGACGGATGTCCCAAACTCGACACGGTTGTTTTGAATGCGGGAGTGATCGGTCGCATGTCAGACATGGCCGAAGTCTCGCTGAAAGAGCTGCGGGCGCTGATGGATATCAACGTGTGGGCCAATAAGCTGGTCCTCGACGCGCTGTTCCGTTCTCAATTACCGATTCGGCGTGTGATTGGCATTTCTTCCGGGGCGGCCATCACGGGCAAGCGGGGCTGGAACGGTTACGCCCTGTCCAAAGCCGCCCTGAACATGTTGATCCAGTTGTACGCTCGCGAACAACCGGAAACCTGGTTTGCCTCTGTAGCTCCGGGCCTGGTTGACACCTCGATGCAGGAATACCTTTGCGGCCACCCGCCCGACGACCGGTTCGACTCGTTAGCCGTGCTCCGGAGTCATCGGGGCACTGACCAAATGCCGACACCAGCCGTGGTGGGGACAAAATTAATTCATTTGTTCGATCGGATCGAATCAACGGTCGAATCGGGCGGGTTTGTCGATATTCGTCAATTCCAAGATTGAACCAGTCCGGTTGTTGGTCAACAATGGTTGGCGAAGGTTGGCCGAGGTCCGAGCAAGAGGTATTGCGCGTGGTAAAAATATTGGTCATCGATGACAACCCGATTGACCGCCACTTGATTGGTGGTTTGCTCGGCCGGGAGGAAGACCTGGAAATCGAGTTCGCCCAGGATGGCGGCCAGGCACTGGCCATGCTGCCTGAATCGACTCCCGATCTGATCGTGACCGATTTACAGATGCCCGTGGTCGATGGCCTGGAGCTGGTGAAAGCCGTCAAGCGGGATTACAGCAACCTTCCAGTGGTACTCATCACCTCCCACGGGAGCGAGAAAACGGCCATCGAGGCCCTGCAACACGGCGCTGCCAGCTATTCACCAAAATCGGTCCTCGAAAAGGATCTGGTCCGGACGGTTCGCCAAGTGCTAGAGCTCTCCCAGCATCTTGCAGCTTCGGCCGTGATTAAAAATCAGCCGGTTCCCACCAATCTCGCTTTTGTCCTGGAGAACGATCTGAGCTTGATCGGCCCTCTGATTGAGCATCTCCAACAATCGATGCCAGCCTGGTCCAGTCGCGATCAACTGCAGATCGGGATGGCGATCGACGAGGCGTTGGTTAACGCAATGCATCATGGCAATCTGGAAGTTCCCGCTGATCTCCGCGATGGTGATGACGCCGAATACTATCGTCAAATCCAGCAGCGTCGCCAACAGTCGCCATATTGCGACAGGAAAGTGCGCGTGCAGGCTGAATTTTCGGATCAACACGTTTGTATCCAGATTTCGGATGAAGGTCGCGGGTTTGACCCGGCCGATATCCCGGACCCGACCTCTCCGGAGAACGTACAGAAGGTGGGTGGCCGAGGGCTGTTCCTGATCCGTTCTTTCATGAGCCAGGTGGT
>JAYZCF010000157.1:0-14431 GCA_036338455.1 Planctomycetota bacterium | reverse complement strand
GGCATTCGATTGAACTGAGCAGTGATCTTCATGAAGTCGATGAAGGTCAACGTCTTCAATTGTCGGCGGAATCAGTCGGTGCCGAGTCGATTTCGATCTATTGCAACACCCTTAGGGTTGGCTTTGCCTAAGGTGATCATGGCGTATTTAAAATCGACACGAAGAAATTGGGCCGCGGCCCGGTCGAGCTTCAGGCGATTGCCATGGTGGACGGAACGGAAGTTCGCAGCCAACCTTTACCGGTGATAATCAGCGGGCCAATACTCGATCGGATTCCAGAGACGGTCCCGCCCAAGTGAGGCGGGGTGGCGAGCAGAATCACCAGCGCGCCCGATTCAGCTTTCCTTCTCTGTCAGGATTGCATCGACTTGATCGACCGCTAACTTTAACGATTGGGCTGCCATCTGGAAGTTGGTGTGGGAAGAAATTTCGGGTTGAATCTCCAGAAAAAGCGCCGTGGTCTTTTTCAACTTGCCAAGCTTTTTGCGCGCCATTTTAAGATACTTTTCATGATCTCCCGCGCTCAAGGGTCCTCCTAAAGCGAGCATATAGTCGTACAGGGAACGGAAAACCTCGTTGAGTTCATCATCTTCTTCTGCTTCTTCGGAGTGTTTCAGGAACGTCCGGACCATCCAAACATGGCTTAGAAGCCCATCGATTTTCCTGACTTTCTCTTCTGTTTCCATCATGATATCCGGAGTTTTTATTGAATATCCTGTTGTGGCCGTTTTCTTTACGACTTAGTCCGTTGTGGCTGTCGAAGCAGGATTGGCCGGTTTGGGCTTTCCTTTCGGCGCGCTAAGCAGAACCGTAACAGCGCCCAAGATGACCAGCAAAAGGCTCAGGAAGAACCATTGTGAAAGTTGGTCCAGGAGCCCCTTACTGATGGTCTCAGTCAATGTGTTTACAACCGGGGCAAAGCCAAATACGAGGGGCATCACAAAGATTGGTTTTCCTCCAAAATTAAAGGCGTAGATGATCCCCAGAGCGCCGATGGCGCCCACGCCACCCGCCAGCAATGACCAGAGCGTACCACCCAGTGACCAACCTCCTGGTTCCGGGAACATGTCCAAAAGGAAATAGGGGACGACGACAGCAATGGTGAAATAGGCGATGCCAACGCAGAGGAATGGCCGCAAACGACTGCCTCCCATTTTGGCCTGGCCCTTGTGTAGGACCGGGCCGTAACTGCCCCAACAGAGGGCCGTCACGCAGAGGCTAAGAAAGACCATGAAAAAATCGGTGACCTGTGTCACCAGACCTGCCGCTTCTTCCCCCGTCTGAGTGCCTGCGTCCGCTGGTTTGTCTTTGGCTGCTGCCGCTTCGGGCGATTTTTCTTTTACTTTGGGATCGTTTTGTTCCGTGCTTGTTTTCCCGGTTTTATTGTCATCCGCTTTCTCTGTGTCATCCGCTTTCTCTGTGTCATCCGCTGTTTCGGTGTCATCCGCTGTCTTCGTGTCATCCGCTGTCTTCGTGTCATCCGCCTGATCGACTGGCGAATTCGAATTCTTGTCCGCATCCTGCTCACCGGCCTGGCCGTCGGCATCGGTCTTGTCTTCCGTTTCTTTCGCAGCAGTGGTTGCGCCGGCCTCTTGTTTGACTGGTTTGGGCGGAGCCGGCTTAAATGTCAGGACGCCTGCCGCACCGATCGCTACTGTAGTGACCGCGACGTAAAAAAGGAGGGACGCGTTTTTGACCGTTCGCGACATCCACATGGTCACCAAGGTGTTGACTACCGGTGCGCAACCAAAAACGATGGGCATCACGTAAACCGGTTTGCCGTGAAATTTAAAAGCTAGGATAATTCCCAGTGCCCCGATCGCTCCCACGGCGCCGGCAATAAATGACCAAACAAATCCTGTGAGACTCCAGTGCCCTTGTTCCTCCCGGGTCGTCAACATGAAGATGGGAAAAATTACGGCGATCAGGAAGTAGGCAATGCCAACGCAGATGAAAGGCCGCAACGAGCTCAATTGGCCATCGGCGCCCATGCCTGCCTGTCCGACGTGAAGCAGGGGACCATAGATTCCCCAACAGCAAAACGTGATTGCCACAAATAGAAGGAAAATAGGGCTACGCATGTTTAAGAATGGCCTCGCTGGATGGTACCCTGCCGGGCAGTCGTCGTTTGCAAACTCGCATTTTAATCAAATCGATCCGAGTTCGATACGCCTCCCCTGCCCTGCTCGGCTGACATTTCAGCAGTTCTCATGCCCGTAATCCGTCGAAGTGGCAACTGCGTGCCGTGGCAGGAAAAGAAGACCTTCAGGTGCCCCTCCGGTTACCGTACCACTGGATATGCATTCGAGGACAGTAGGTGAATTGTCGTTCTTCGCAAATCGGCACCAGCCATTTTTCCCGCTCCTCCAGCCTGGCAGGTTCGACACCCTCGGGCATCAATAACACCCGTTCCCGATCGATTTCAGAAAGTTCTTCCAGGTAATTTTCGATTTCATCGACGTCCGCCGGATGACTGACAACAAATTTCAGCTGGTAGTCATGTCGCTGAATCAAGCGGTCGACAATATCCGGTCGATGGCGGGCGTTTTCGTGCTTCTGGGTCCACTCCCCTGCTCGGCTGGCGGGAGGCGTCGAATTGGCCAATTTGGGGCTAATTGAAATAAGATCACAGGGGAGTTCCCGGAATATAGTGCCGGATGTTTCGATCGTGATATGGTAATTTTGCTCTTGCAGTCGATTTGTCAGCTCGACGACTTCACGGGGCAACATCGGTTCACCGCCCGTCAAAACCACGTGTTGAGGGCTCATTTTATCAATTTCAGCAAGCAAGTCCCCGATCGGGATATCGTGCCCTTCGGGTGACCATGAAGTAAACGGTGTATCGCAAAAATGACAACGTAGATTGCATCCCGTTGTTCGGATGAAAATACTCGGTTGGCCTGTGAGGCGTCCTTCACCTTGTCGGGAACTGTAGATTTCAGATACTAACATGATGTCGGATTCCGAATAACGCTTTATCGATCTATCGAAAGCGCTATACTCGGTCAAGCCGTCTCCGTTTTAACTATTTAGGCCAAAGGTAGAACATGCCAACCAAGTTTTGTGAGGATCTCGAGACGTTTGACAACCAGTTTCCCAGTCGAGATTACACCATTGAAATCGAATGTCCCGAATTTACTTCCGTTTGTCCCAAAACGGGCCACCCCGATTTTGGGATCCTGACTTTTCGCTATGTCCCCGATGAAAAATGCATCGAGCTGAAGAGTCTCAAATTGTATCTTCAGAAGTTTCGCAATGAAGGTATTTTCTATGAGGATGTGACGAACAGTATTCTGGACGATTTCGTGTCTAAAGTCCAACCTCGCCGTGTTACCTTGACCGCTGAGTTTACCCCGCGCGGTGGCTTGTCGTCGGTTATCGTTGTGGAACATGTGAAATCCTGATGGCTATGGAAATGGAAAATCAGCAATTAATCCTGTCCGGTTTCTCTGACGAGTCGGCCAATCAGAAGACAATGGATCAACAGTTCTCGGCCATGACGGCTATGGGTTTGCAATATGTTTCATTGAGGTTTGTCGACGCGGGTGGCGGTACCAAGAACCTGATGGAACTGGAGCCTACGGAGCTGGAGCAGGTCACGGCCAAGTTGGAGGAATATCACCTGCGCGTTTCTTCGATTGGTTCCCCTATCGGCAAGGTCAAGCTGTTGGATGTGGAAGACGGGACGACGAATCGGTTTATTCCTTTTCAGGAATACCTGGAAAACGACGTTCAAAGAGCTTGTGACTTGGCAGTTCGTTTTGGATCAAAGCTGATACGTGGTTTTTCGTTCTATCATCCTAAGGGTCAACGTCCCGAGGACCACTTGGATACGGTAATTGAACGCCTGGTGGCCATTGCTGAAATGTGTGATGCGCAAGATTTGACATTTGGGCTGGAGGTGGAGGCGAACCTGGTGGGGCAGAACGGCCATTTGCTCGCCGAGATTCATCGTCGCGTGGCTCGTGAATCCCTACTGTTGATATTTGATGGTGGTAACCTTGTTTCCCAAGGTTACACTCAGCAAGAGATCTTTTCGCAGTATCAGGCGATGAAGCCGGGGCTCGGTTGGATTCATGTCAAGGATTTCCGGAATCCTCGACCATCGAGTCGGGTGGCTCATGTTGATGAAGATGCTTTAAAGCATTTTGTACCCGTCGAGCAGGGGAACTCGGGTTACTTTGAGATCCTGAAGGACCTGAAAGGTTACCTCCCCGAGTTGAATCGACGCCTGGCAACGCGAGGTGTCGAAGGGATGTTTGCTGATCTCGAGCCGCATGTCAAAGGCGGTGGACAGTTCGGTGGGTTTAGCGGGCCGGATGGCTTCGGCGTGGCTCTCAGGTCTTTTTGTCGGCTGTGCGATGAGGCCCAAGTTGCTTACCACTTGACCGACTTCAAGGACCTCGAGGCGATCCGAGGTTACTAAACGGGCAGTTCAACTCCCCTTGGAAAAAGCGCGGCACCTGTTCCCTGCCCGCTTTGCGATTTCCGGAAATTCCGATCAGGCATCGCGCGTTGGGAACGACTCGTTGGCTGATTGCGACGATTTGTCTTGGATCCGATGGAACGAGGTAACTTTAGCCAGCCGGTTTTCCGGCCTTTCCTATCATCGCTACAACCGTCATGACTGAAATCAGGTGGGCTGAATCGCCGCTGCCCGGTAGTTTTAAGCGAAGCTTTGTATCGGGTTGAACGCGGCTCGCGGCCCCGGTGTTCTTGCCTGAAAAAGAAGCTTTCAGCTACCGGAACCCCTCGTTTCACGCGGTTTCTGTGGCGTTTTCAAATTTCTTCAAAATTGACATTTTCCAAACGGCTGTTCCAAAACGGAACTATAGTTCGGCAGAACGTTCGAGCCACCCACGTCGGTGCCGGACCTGAAAGATCGAGCCGGTTGGTCCCGGCGACCCCTTGGATGCAAATGGTTTGAGAGCCCTGCGATGAACCGAAACGAATCAATTAAAGAAATACGTGAGAGTCTGATCGAACGCAGAGATGCTCTGCGACAGGCACTTAATGGTGACGACAGTTTGTTGCGGGAGTTGAGTGCTCGGCAAGGCGGCGATGAGGTTGATTTTGCAACCGACTGTGCCCGCGGAGAAATCAGTTCGCAACTGGCAGAGGTTGAGAGCCGGGAACTGCATTATATCGAAAACGCTATCAAGCGCATCCACGAAGGCACTTATGGCGGTTGTGAAGCGTGTGGTTGCCGTATCCCGCTGGAACGTCTGCGGGCATTGCCTTACGCCAGCTGTTGTATCCAATGCAAAATCAAGGCGGAAGAGCATGGAGTGGAGCCGTCAACCGTTGCCGATTGGTCCATCATTCTTGGTAGCAACGACGATTACCATTTGAATGCGGACTTCAATATTTCCTAACCGTTAAAACCCACCCTGAAATTAGTTTAACCCGTCTTCTACCTGTCGATTCAGCCACAACCTGACTGGCAACTTCGATAGACTGCCGGCAATCCAATCCCCGATTGATACCTCCCATGATCAATAACCTACCTAACAAATCGAATATTCTTTGGTTCTCCCTCGCGTTGATTGCCCTTTTGCAGGCTGGCCTCGACGCGCAGTCGATGCAAACAGGAGATACACCTTTCCGGAAAATCAATTCGATATCAGGCCAATTCTTGGAACCTTTTTCGGTAGTGAAAAATGTTGTCAAGACGGTTCGCCCAATGGTGGTTCACATCGAAGCCAAGAAGCCACAGAAGCCTACACTGTCGTCCGGTGAAAATCGTCAATCGTCCTACATTGAGGAGGCGGGTTCAGGAATTGTTCTGAAGCATGGTAAGCGGCATTATGTTGTGACCAACTATCATGTGATCGAAAATTCCTCGCCGTCTGATATTCGAATTGAGGCAGACGGTAAGTGGTTTCTGCCCTCCCGCGTTTTTCACGACCGGCAAACCGATCTCTCCGTGATGTTCGTCGACCGTGACGACCTGGTCCCTGCCCTGCTGGGCAACAGCGACACCGTCGACATCGGCGACTTTGTTGTTGCGATTGGCAGTCCTTTTGGTTTAAGTCATTCCGTCAGTTACGGGATTGTTAGTGCGATGGGGCGGCGCGATCTGGAGTTGGGCCCCCAAGGTGTCCGTTTTCAAAACTTCATCCAAACCGATGCGGCGATCAATCCGGGGAACAGTGGTGGTCCGCTGCTCAACCTGCAAGGCGAAGTTATTGGGATCAATACGGCGATTGCCAGTAACTCGGGTGGCAGTGACGGAATCGGCTTCTCTATCCCGATTAATATGGTGACGCGAATCGTTTCCGATCTGATTGATCACGGCGAAGTTCAGCGAGGCTTTCTCGGTGTTTCCTTGGATGCTCGCTTCACTCCTCGCAAAGCTATCTCCATGGGGCTGGAACGAACACATGGAGCTCGTGTTTCGGCCATCACACCCAACTCGCCAGCCGATCGAGTCGATTTGCAGGTAGGTGATATTATTTTGGAATTTGATGGCCGGAAGGTCGCCAACGATTCTCACCTGGTTACCGAAGTTAGCATGACGCCGATTGGCACCACGGTTGAGCTTTCGGTTTTTCGAAAGGGTGGGGTCAAGAAGGTGCAGGTCAAGGTGGGCGACCGTAATCGCCTCAATATCGCCGGGTGACGTAGCGAGTTCAGTGATACAGAAGTTGCCTATTCCCGCATTGGCCGATTGCGCATTGTCAATTGCCAGACCGATTTCCCGACACTGTTAATTGGTCGATCAGGTATTGCCGGGCAGAGTCGATGTTGATCGATGTTGCGACTTCCATGTTGGGCCGCCATTCGGGTGGCTGGCGTCGATCAAAAATAGAGGCACCGCGTGTTAATTCACCTTCCGTTTCAACTTCCCCGCCCATCTCTTCGAAAACGAAAAGTTGAGGCTCGATCACGGCCAATGCGCCCACTGCGTCATTGAGGAAGATCCCCTCAACGCCCAATTGTTGACGATAAGATCGAAATGCAAATGGGAGGATCTGACGAAGGAAATAACCGGTTCTGGTGCTTTCATTGGGAAGCGACTCCATCATCTCGATACCGAATTCAACGGCATGGGTCACATCCAAGGGAATCAAAGTTTTGGTGGTTCGACTGTTGATTACCTGTTTGGCGCTGAAGGGGTCAAAGTAAAAGTTAAATTCGGCGGCCGGTGTGACGTTCCCGATTCCGGAAAGGGTTCCGCCGGTCATGACGACGCGGTCAATCATGGTTGGTAGAGCCGGGTCACGCTGAAAGGCCCTTGCTAAATTGGTCAGTGGCCCCAGGCAGACAACCGTGATCTCGTCAGGGAAAGCGCGGACACAGTCAACGATAAGCTTGTCGGAAGCGTGAAGATGCTGGAGTTGGGATACTTCAAAACCGGAATTGCCTAGTCCGTCTTCACCATAGAGGAAACTGGTATTGACCGGAGGCGCACAATCCGTCACACGTGCCATCCCGAGACGGGGGTAACGGTCCGGATCCAGTTCGTTGACGATGGCCTGCAGATTATTGTTGGCTTGTTCTGCCGTGACACAGCCCTCGGTTGCGGTGACGGCAATGATTTCGAGACGGCTGTCAAATAGCATCATAGCCAGGGCGACCGCGTCATCGGTTCCCATATCACAGTCGACAATGACTTTTCGAGGCATGTTTTCGGCAATTTCTGAGTGACAAAGAAACGGGCAGTTGGCAGGAGATTCTAGAGATAGCCGCCGACTGGAACAAGAGAAAAACCTAAAACCTGAGTCGACGGTTAACCACCGTTGCTGAACGCCCTACAATGGATGGGTGTTCTGCACAGGCAAACCGCCCGAATTCTCAATAGCCATAGATGGAGAAGACCTGTTGATCCCCGAAGCAATCGAACAATTGGAGCAGGGCCAGTCACTTGACGAAGGTCAGATGGCCAGCGTATTTGATGTCATCATGAAAGGTGAAGCAGCGGACCGACAGGTTTCTGCCCTGCTAAAGGCATTGCACGAAAAAGGAGAGTCTGTCGAAGAACTGGCGGGTGCCGCCAAGGCAATGCGTTGGCATATGGATACGGTGGAGACCAACCGGAATAACGTGGTCGATACGTGTGGCACGGGTGGCGGGGGGATGCATACGTTCAATGTTTCAACCTGTGCTGCGATCGTTGCTGCGGCCGCTGGTGCCTCGGTTGCCAAACACGGGAACAGTAAATCAACCAGTAAGTCCGGTTCAGCCGATGTGCTGACAGAACTGGGGGTCAATATCCATTGCAATATTCAGACGGTTAGTAAATGCCTGAATCAGCTCGGCATCTGTTTCTGTTTCGCTCCCTTGTTTCACCCCTCGGTGGGGCATGTCATGAAGGTTCGCAAGAAGCTGGACTTCCCCACGATATTTAATCTGCTGGGGCCGCTCTGTAACCCGGCCAAGGCACCCTACCAAGTCCTTGGCGCCGGCCGCGGGGAGACGCGTGAAAAACTCGCCAAGGCGCTCGCCTTACTCGGGACGGAGCGATCGATTGTGGTGCACGGCCGAGATGGATTGGGCGAGATCACTGTGGGGGGCGTAACGGATGTTTCAGAAGTGCGGGGAACACAGGTGACCCATACCGAACTGGCCCCTGATGACTTCAGGCTTCAGCAGTGTTCGACCAGCCTGTTGCGGGTGCATAGCCCGGAACAGAGTGCGGAGATCATCGAGAGAGTCTTGGCTGGGCAATCGGGGCCTGCCCGTGATATTGTCCTGGCCAATGCGGCCGCGGCTGTCTGGATTTCCGGGATTGCCGATGACCTGCGGACGGGTGCAGAGCGTTGCGCTATCGCAATTGATAAGGGGCATGCGAAAGAGTTGCTGGCCGAGTTGGTAGACCTGACCCAGCGGGGGTAAGTTGGGGTGAGGCGTTTGGTTTTTTTCAACATTTGCCCTGTTTTTGAGTCATACGAAAAGTTAGACCTTTCTCCGAGACGGTTCGATTGGTAGCCTGTCACTCTCAATAAAAGTACCGCAGGATCCCGTTTTGGAGTCGTTATGACCAAGCCTAATCACAAAGTCAAAAAAGCGAATCACGGCAAGCGTCCGGCCAACAATAAAGCCCGCAAAGCCAAGACGAAAAAGATCAAGACTCCGTAGTGACTGTTCACTGAGTCCAATTTCATAAGAATCGAATAGAGTCGAAACAACGACGGCAGTTTGACTGCCGTTTTTTTTTTTGCACGACAGGGGGAAACCCATGGGGCGGCGCGCACTTCCCAAAATCGACCCAAACGTTGATTTCTCTTCTCATCTGAGTTTCGTGGAAGAATTGCAGCAGCCTTTCGACCCGCAGTCCCTGTTTGATCAACCCCGGGATCTGGAGTTGGAGGTCGGCAGTGGTAAAGGACATTTTGTCCTGACTCATTCCGAAAAATGTCCGGAACGCAATTACTTAGGAAACGAAATCGCACGGAAATATGCCCGCTTTGCTGCCTATCGGTTAGCCAAGCATGAACGTGAGAACGCTCGTATCATATCGGGAGATGGTCTCCGGCTGTTTCGAGAGTTTCTGCCAGATCAATGTGCTGTTGCTGCGCACGTCTATTTCCCAGACCCTTGGTGGAAAGAAAGGCATCGTCGCCGTCGCGTGATTCAGCCGGGGTTTGTTTCTGATTTGCAACGAGTTCTGAAGCCGGGCGGAATCTTCCACTTCTGGACGGATGTGGAACAGTATTTTGAAGAGACTCGCCAAGTTTTTGAGCAGGAAGACGGTTGGAGCGAGCCGGTCCTGGTTGCCGAGCCAGAGTCGCTTCACGACATGGACTATCGCACGCATTTTGAAAGACGGATGCGAAAAAATGGTCACGATGTTTACCGGGCCCAGTTTACCCGAAAATAATTCCCGCGTTGCAGCTTGACTTCATGGAACGCGGGTTGCATGCCGTAGCTTAGTCCCCTGCCCTGTCGACGAAACCGAGATTCAGGCCTTCGCCCCGTCATTGCGTTCCGCTTCGAGGTCGTTCAGGTACGATTCATCGACATCCCCGGTGACGTACTCGCCTGAGAAAACCGAATCCTCGTAATGATGAATGTCCGGATTGCCGGCTCTGCCTGCTTCAAGCAGGTCTTCCAAATCCTGATAGATCAGCCAATCGGCGCCAATTTCTGTCTGGATCTCCTCGATGCTTCGACCGTGGGCCACCAGTTCCTGTGCGGCTGGCATGTCAATTCCGTAAACATTGGGAAAGCGAATGGGGGGCGCGGCCGAGGCGAAATACACCTTCTTGGCACCCGCTTCGCGCGCCATTCGGATGATTTCTCCGCATGTCGTTCCGCGGACGATCGAGTCGTCGACCAACAAAACCACTTTGTCCTGAAATTCCAGGCTGATCGGGTTCAATTTCTGACGAACAGATTTTTTCCTGATTGCCTGCCCCGGCATGATAAAGGTTCGGCCAATATAACGATTCTTGATAAAACCTTCGCGGAATTTCGCGTCTAGGTGATAGGCGACTTGGATAGCGGCCGTTCGACTGGTATCGGGGACGGGGATAACCACATCGATCCCGTGGTCAGGTCGTTCTTCCAAGATTTTCCTGGCGAGCGAATCGCCCATCCTCAACCGGCTCTTGTATACCGAGATTCCGTCAATAATCGAGTCGGGACGGGCCAAGTAAACGTATTCAAAAATACAGGGTGTATGGTTGATCTCATCAGCGCACTGTTGCTTACTAAGGACTCCTGTGGCCTCGTCGAAAAGGATTCCTTCGCCAGGTTGGACGTCGGTGATATTGCTGAAACCGGCCGTGTTTAAGGCGACTGATTCCGAGGCGACCATGATTTCTGTGCCCGATTCGGATTCTCGCGTTCCGTAAACCAATGGCCGGATTCCATTCGGATCTCGGAAGGCAAACAGTCCCACACCTGGAATCATCCCGACAACGGCATAGGCCCCCCGGCACCGCTCGTGGACGGTGGAGACACTCTGGAAAATGTGTTCCGGTTGAAGTTGTTCAAAATCTTGCTGAGTAAGGGCGTGGGCAAAAACATTTAAAAGGATTTCCGAATCGGAACGCGTGTTCAGGTGACGGCGATCCCGGGAAAAGAGTTCTTTCTTCAGTTCGGCAGCATTGGTCAGATTGCCGTTGTGACTGAGTGCGATCCCGTACGGCGAATTGACATAAAGGGGTTGGGCTTCGTGGGAACTACTGGTTCCGGCTGTTGGATAGCGGACGTGTCCGATCCCCATACCGCCAACCAGCTCTTGCATGTTCTCGGAACCAAACACATCGCCGACCAAGCCGTTATTCTTGTACAGATAAATTCGTTGGCCATCGGTGGTCGCTATACCCGCCGCGTCTTGACCGCGATGTTGCAAGACCGTCAAGGCATCGTAAATCCTGACGTTGATAGATTCCGTACCGACAAGACCGACGATGGCACACATGGCTGCTTACTAACTTCTATGGTTGGATCACTGCCGACTCGGTTGGCTCATTCAAGAGAGTTGGTGGGCAATGGATCGGAATGACGGGTAAGTTTTATCGGTTTCGGTGATGTTTCTTTGCATTCTCGTTGAACTCTGATTTCGCCGGGAAAGCGACGAGAAACCGCTGGTCAAATTTTAGGTTCGGGAAGCCAAAACGACAATGACCAATCCGTTAGGGGAGTAGGATCGCCATTCCCCGACCAAACCTGTCCAGATTTGCAAGGGTGTCTTGTAAAAGACAGGACTTGATGAAAGACTGCAACTATGGAGAAAGATAGCCTGGAATTCGACGACGGGAGCGCGGGAATGGTTTTACCCCAGGACGACTGGATTGCCGATCGAACTTGCAATTTTGACAGTAGTGGTATTCGAAAGATGTTCGATTTGGCCGCGAAATTGGAGGATCCGATCAACCTGTCGATTGGCCAACCTGATTTTGATGTTCCCGATCCGATCAAGCAAAAGATGGTGCAGGCCGTGCAGGATGGCTTCAACGGGTATGCCCTAACCCAGGGAATTCCGACGTTGCGGGGAAAACTGCAGGAAGCGGTGGATCTGGAATATGGTGATCCGGACCGGAAGGTTTTCGTCTGTTCGGGGACCAGCGGGGGATTGTTCCTGGCTGCTCTGGCGATGATCAATCCGGGAGACGAGGTGATCTTCTTTGATCCCTACTTCGTGATGTACCCGGCGCTGGTTGAATTGGTAGGCGGTGTTCCTGTCAAGCTGAGCAGCTATCCGGATTTCCAGATTGACGTCGCGGCGGTGGAGGAGGCGATTACCGAAAAGACCAAAATGATTATCGTCAACAGTCCATCCAATCCGACCGGAGTCTGTTACAGCGAGGATGTCGTGCGAGAAGTTGCCGAATTGGCGCATCGAAAAGGAATCTGTTTGGTCTCAGATGAAATCTATAGCCGGTTTTCGATGGACCACGAGCACCTTTCGCCGGCCAAGTACAATAAAAAAACGGTTGTCATTGATGGTTTTTCCAAGACCTATGCGATGACCGGTTGGCGTGTGGCGTACGTGCACGGACCGTCTGAGATCATTGATACGATGATTAAGATCCAGCAATACACCTTTGTTTGTGCTCCCCACCCTGCTCAGGTGGCGAGCGTTCATGCTATGGATGTTGACATCACACCGTACATCGACACCTACCGGCAGCGTCGGGATTTCATGGTGGAGGAGCTCAAGAATCACTACGAGATCGTAAAACCAGGGGGTGCTTTCTACCTGTTTCCAAAATTGCCTTGGGGGAATGGCCAGCAATTTGTGGAGCGGGCGATTGAGAATAACTTGATGATTATTCCAGGAAACATATTCAGTGACAGGGATACTCATTTCCGGATTTCTTATGCGGTTTCGGACGAGATGCTAGAGCGAGGCATCGACGTTCTCAAGCGAATTGCCGCTTGTTAAACGCCAGGACAAACCGGGGGCCTGGCGAATAGGGCGGGTAGAGCGAGCCACTGATTTTTGGGTCGGACAGACGTTGGCTCAATAGTTGGGTATCCGGCCATTTCGTCGAGCGTAGGGAGAGCCTTGCACGTCAGTCGCCTCGGCAAACGGCCGGTCAAACCCGCGGGGACGTCCCCCGACGATGGGAGGTCCCAACTCATTACTGGGGTAAGGATCGTGGATGACGAATTCGTTTCTCTGTTGCCCGATGGTGCCCTGCGATCCGAAGTTGGAGGGGTAGCCCAAGCAGCCTCCGGCGGTGACCAGAAACAGCGTTCCGATCCAAATCGTTCCAAGATTTCGTCTCGCCATTGAATCATTCTTTTGAAGGACTACTGAGCTGAGTCGGTGCGGACGTTAATGAATTTGCCATTGGCCTGCAATAGTAACGCCCGTTGAGACGTCGTAGCGGCCGGGAGGCTTTCGGCTGGTCCCGAGCCGCAACCCATTGCTAGCTTGCCGGGCTATCTGTCAGGCCTTTTTGATTCGCGGGTTGTTTCTCCGCAACGTGCGAGGCGCTCAGAATTCAATCAATAATAGAAAAAAACGAGGTCCTGTCTCGCTTCGTAAGCTTGATCAACCCAGCTGTCGAAGTCCCGCAACAATCCTTGGACTGTTTCCGATTCAATTTTGAGACTGTTTCCCCTTGGTTCCTCAATCCGTCTGCGGATCTTCTTGTTGGTGAGATGCCCGATCGTGGGGAAATCCGGGATCATCGGCAAGTCGATGGGCGAACCATTTCCCATCACGGCATTCAGTCCTGTGTCCTCGAGGACGGCCCATTTCACCTGGCTCCATTGGTTCGAATCGAGTCGAAGGCCAACATGCTGGCACATCGCCTGGAATGCATAGCCGTAATGGCAGCCTCGCTCGGGGTCCAGATTCGCCCCACCGATCAGGTCGTCTAGTGCGTCGAACAGGTCAGAGTGGGCATCCACTCCAATGGGGTGCTTGGAATGTTCGGCCAGCAAGAACGATTGGCAGATCTGGACGGGTAGCGCTTCTTGTTGGCAACCGACCAGCGCCCTCAGTTCGGGCAGTTTCAACGCGTATGGGACCAAACGATAGTTCATACGTGAAATCATTAATGGCCTGAATATGCCTGGGAACTAAAAAAGGACTAGCTGATTGTACGGCGGGGCTCGATTTGGGGAAGGAATATTTCCAGAAACTCTGAACCGGGCAAGATTTCTACCGGTATCGATCTTAGGCAGGCAGGCAACAGGACGGTTTGCCCCATCGAGACGTGGTCTGGTCCCTCAGCACCCTGCAGCAGGATCGAGCCACGGGTCACCATCAGGACATGGAAAGAATTGTCATCGCCAATTTCCGCCATCACTCTTTGATCGCCTGACGTCCACCGGCAGATGCTGAACTTGTCACATTCCACCAACGTCTCTCTCGTTGTTTGTAGCTGATGGTCTTGGGCGACAGGTGTCACGGGACTCATGGAGAAATCGATGGCTTGAATTGCCTGTTCGATGTGGAGCGGCCGCGGTTTTCCATCCTGATCGACGCGATCCCAGTCGTAAACGCGAAAGGTCGTATTACTTG
>JAYZCF010000156.1:0-15227 GCA_036338455.1 Planctomycetota bacterium | reverse complement strand
AACCACTTTGTCGTCGGTGTAATTTGCAAACATCGTGTCATTCATCATGCCTCGGGAAGTCCAGACATCCGGCTGCCCTGCACACTCGGCAACAAAAAATGTGTTGCTGGTGCCGTCGGTCGCATCTCGCATTTTCCCCGCTCGAAACTTACTCAGGAAACCTTGTCGGGCTGAGCTGCTAGGCTCATCAACCCCCAGAACCTGGCTATAAACTTTCTTTTTGACTTCGTTGATCGAACCGTAGTCGCCTGCCGCGGCACCAATCACATGAAAATCATCGACTCGATCGTCACCAGGGGCCGATGGGCAGAGGAAAATGGGAACCTGGGTTTGAATTGTGAGATGGTTGGTTGAGCTGTAGTCATCAAACCAGGCCTGCTTGAAATCGAAGGTGTCTGCCAAGTTGTTCTGCTCGTAGTAAGGCAGCAGCATGGTTGTCCAACTCTGAAAGGCACTTTCCGCACCTGAGTTATTCGTTCGAGTGTCCGGGATGACATTATCGTCCGGGTTGCTGCGACTCGGAGGAAACTCACCCATAGCGCTTTCGTAGTTGTGTAACCCCAAGCCAATTTGACGCATGTTATTCAGGCATTGTGTACGGCGAGCTGCTTCGCGGACCTGCTGAACAGCAGGCAAGAGCATGCCGATCAAGATGCCAATAATGGCAACGACTACCAACAGTTCGACCAGGGTAAAACCGCTACTTCGTTTTCGAATCATGTTTCGAATCTCCAAAATTATTACACTGAAAATGTTTTTCTGTTTGCAGGGTGGTGAGAGCCTCTCTCTTGCCGAACCACACCTTTGACTTTCATCGCTTCTTCCAATTCTTATAAGCATGAAAGTTTTTTCTGAAACTACTTTTCGGGACAACCAACTTGAATTCAAAGGAACTTAATTTGTGGTTCACAGCTTCTTAACAGCGGCCCAAATTAGATGCCGCGCGCTCGAGGAACATTAACCGATGCCTCATGACTTCTTAACATTCAACGCACATGCCCCAACACGCGAAGCGTCTTGGAAGAACCTAGGAACGCTCCCTTATTTGGCTGAACACTCATCGACTTGCCTTCGCCACCGGTGAAAGAAAAGGGAGACACCGCTCAGGTCGAAGCAGGAAAGAGAGAATCACTCGCAAAGTCGGTCAGCAACTGCAGCGTCCCCGCCCCACCCGTCGGCGGACGGGTCAAGAGGGCAAAAGACGTCTGACCATCGCCTGCAAAATCGGGGATAATTCAGGCCCAGCCGGTCGGTTGGCCTCGCCAGGCGACGGATGTTTGGCTATGCTAGGCGCCCATAAGATTTCGTCCCTTTAACCCTTCCGCCTGAACAGGCCTGCGTACCATGAGCGACCTCAAACTGACCGACGAGTTTCCCCCCGGATTTTTGCTCTTTTGCGGATATGTCGCATTCCTGATGAGCATTGTCGGCTTCTGGATTTTGCGGATGTGCTGGATCTAGCCATCCGGCGGCAGTGACCAGCTGGCAAATGCCATTTCTAGCAAAAGACCTAGCAACCCAACCCCGGCCTTACCTTGGGCAGCCTCTCTGACAGAGGGCCATATTCGGCTTAGAGCTTCTTCTTCGGGCGGGGTACTTTTTGGGATCCACCCTTTCGTTTGCGGCCGCGACGTCCTTTCTTTCCATATCCCGATTTGGTCTCCGCGATCATCGAGATCGGTTCCCCAATCTTCTCCCTCATCCGGCTGATCTGATCACGCAACATGGCGGCCTTTTCAAAATCGAGATCCTCGGCGGCTGCCAGCATATCTTTCTCGGCCTCGCTAATGTGCTCCTCCGTAATCAAGACAGCATCTTCGCCGCGGCCGACCTTTTCCGTCGCTTCCCGATGATCGGTCAGCTCCGAGTCAATACCGGCTCGTATACTCTTCTGAACCGACTGGGGAGTGATCCCGTGCTCTCGATTGTGATCCATCTGTATTTTGCGTCGCCGGTTCGTTTCATCGATGGCGTTTTTCATTGCCAACGTCACCTTGTCACCGTAGAGGATCACCTTGGCATTGACGTTTCTGGCAGAGCGACCAATGGTCTGGATCAAGGATGTTTCACTGCGCAAGAAACCTTGCTTGTCCGCATCGAGGATCGCCACCATGGAAACTTCCGGTAAATCGAGTCCCTCTCTGAGGAGGTTGACGCCGACCAGTGCGTCAAATTTACCCGCCCTTAATTCCTGCAATAACTCAACCCGCTCAAACGCATCCAATTCACTATGCAGCCACTGGCAAGCCACCCCGTTTTCAGAAAAGTAGGCAGAAAGATCCTCGGCCAAGCGTTTGGTCAACGCCGTTACCAACACCCGCTCGCCACGATCCCGCCGCTGCTTGATCTGCTCCAGCAAATGGCCAACCTGCCCCTTGGCCGGCACCACCTCGATCTCGGGATCAAGCAGACCGGTCGGACGGATAATCTGCTCGACGAGCTCCCCACCCGTTTTCTCGAGTTCATAATCGCCGGGAGTGGCCGAGACATAAACGGCCCGTTTCACGCGGTCCTCCCACTCCTCGAACTTCATCGGCCGATTGTCCAGGGCACTGGGCAGGCGAAACCCGTGCTCGACCAAGGTGGTCTTGCGACTGCGATCGCCCGCATACATGGCCCCGACCTGAGGCACGGTCACGTGAGATTCGTCCACAAACAGCAGGAAATCATCGGGGAAGAAATTATAGAGTGAGGCGGGTGTCTCACCTTCCTCCCGTCCTGCCAGGGGCCGACTGTAGTTCTCGATCCCGGGACAGTGGCCGACGTGCTCCAACATCTCGATATCAAAACGCGTCCGCGCGTTTAACCGCTGAGCTTCCAGCAACTTGCCATGCTCCTGGAACCACTCGAGGCGTTCCTTCAGTTCCTGGCGAATCAGCTTGACGCCTTTGGCAATCCGCTCTTCAGACGTCACAAAATGTTTGGCGGGGTAGACAAACACCTGGTCCTGCAACGAGAGAGTCTCACCCGACACCGGGTTGATCAGCGCCAGCTGCTCGATTTCATCCCCCCAAAATTCCACTCGGTAGGCGTACTCCTCGTACGACGGCCAGATTTCAACCGTGTCACCCCGCACACGAAACTTCGATCGTTCAAAGGCAATATCATTTCGGTCATATTGGATGTCAATCAACTTCCCCAGCATTTCATCCCGGTCAATCGTCGCCCCCTTCCGCAGCGCGACCATCATGTTCTTGTAATCTTCCGGTGATCCCAATCCGTAAATACTGGAAACACTGGCCACGATAATGACATCACTGCGGCTGACCAGAGAACTGGTCGTGGCCAATCTCAAGCGGTCTATTTCATCGTTGATCGAAGCATCTTTCTCGATATAGATATCGCGCTGGGGGATATAGGCTTCCGGCTGGTAATAGTCGTAATAACTGACGAAGTAGTGGACCGCGTTGGCCGGAAAAAACTCTTTGAATTCCGAGTAAAGCTGAGCAGCCAGCGTCTTGTTGTGAGAGATCACCAGAGTCGGCAATTGCATTTGCTCGATCACGTTGGCCATCGTAAACGTCTTGCCGGACCCGGTAACCCCCATCAAGACCTGGTGTCGCTTATTATCTCGAAGCCCGGCAACCAGTGACTCGATCGCCTTCGGTTGATCACCGGCAGGCTCAAATGGGGCTTTCAGCTGAAACATACTGCTCTTTTAATTTCCAAGTCTTGTTACCGGCTGAATCATGGGAACAGCCAACAACATCTTATTCGGAGTTGGGCTGCGGGGAAATCGGTTCAGGGATCGGGACCAGGTACGGCAGCAGCCGCTCCAGTTTCCCAGGACCGATGCCAGCGATCCTCATTAACTGGTCGTGAGAGCGAAACGGGCCGTGCTGCTGACGGTGTTCCACAATCGAGCGGGCGTACGTTTCACCAATCCCCGGCAAGTTGGCCAATTCCGGCCACCCTGCCGTATTGAGATCGACCCTGAAATGGACCGTCCGTTGGGGTGCCTGATCGATGTCCACCAGGCCACTTTGCCTCGCTGACTGGACCCAGAAGTAGGCTCCCATGCCCAAAAGGGAGATCAGCAAAAAGAGAGCCACCATCGGCTGGTCATATCGACGCAGCACGCGTGAGTCAGCTCCCAGCGGCGATGATTCAGACAATCTTTGGCCGGGTAACTTTTTCAATGACACCCCAAATGCCTCCTGACGTGTACGTTCAACGGTTTGCAACGCACGCGCCAATCGTGAGCGAGATGGCCCGTCCCCCTCGCCAGACATTGGCAGGTCTACGGGCATTGACGCGTCTACCACTGCACAGTAGTTCACCGCTTCCCCCAGTCATACATGAGAGGCCGGGAGAATCATGTGGCGGGATTCACATACGGACCGTTTTGGCAGAAATAGCGGAAAGCGAATTGATTTCAGAAAGCAGAAACGCAGGGCGAGTTAGCGACCGGTCCACTCGGATCGCGTGATAATGCCATCGTTGTTCTTATCTTTTCTTTTGAACTCTTCGAGCGTCTCGGCATCCCAATCTTTTGCGTATTCATGCATCTGTAGCTGACCATCCTTATTCGTATCATTCCCGGAAAACGAGACACTCTTGGAGGAGGATCGGCTGCTGCTGGAGGAAGAGCTTCTCGAATCGGAGCTACTCCGACTGCGATCAGAGAACCTCGACCGCGAGCTGGAGCGAGACGTCCGTTCTTCACTACTACTGGAACTGGACGAGGAACTTTTGGGATTGGAGATGGCCTCGATCAACTCGTCCCGGGTAATCATGCCGTCCCCATTACTATCCGCTTGGCTGGGAGGACGTCGCATCGACTTGACCTCCGCCTTGCTGAGCTTGTTGTCCTTATCCTTGTCGTACTGCTTCAACAAGGCGTCGGCGTAACGCTTATAGCGATCTGATCCTGAATTGTAGGCGTTTGATTTCGACTGCCCTGATTTTTCCGAGCCGGGCTTATCCTTTTCGTAGCGGCTTTTGACTTCTGAATCGTAACGCTCCATGCGCGATTTGAGATCGTTGCCACCCGAGGAACGGCTACTGGAGGACCGACTGCTGGAGCGGCTATCACTGTCGCGCGACGAACTGCGACGGCTCGACGAGCTATCTCGATCTTTCGATTCATCACTTTTCGAACTGGAGGATCGAGAACTGGAAGACCGGGAGCGAGCGGCGTATCGCTCGGCCAGTTCACTGCGAGTGAGTCGGCCATCCTTGTTGGTGTCCGATTCCTGTGGGGTCGGGCGTCCCCAGCGCGCTGCCGCAATTTCCTGGCTATTCAAGGTCCCACTCTTGTTCGTATCGTAACGCTCTAACGTGCTATTGACCTGCTGCATGACACCTTTGCCATACTTCTCTTCCAGCGATCCAGGAGCGATGGGAGCTGTTCCGGAGAAATCGGGAACCGGGACGACGTCTTCGCTACTCTCCTTCTCAACGCCAAAACCGGGAACCAATCGGTTCGCTTCGAGTTGTTTCCGTCTTTCTGCTTTTGCTTTCGCAGCTTTATCGCTATCAACACTTCTCATCGCTGTGCTGAGTTTAATCGGACGACTCGTATCCAAACCCAAACCACCGAGCCAGCGTTTGGTTCGGTCGGACATCTCATCGAGCTCTAAAACCTGACTCTCATTTCTGTCGAGCCGCTTCAGGTAACCCTCAATCTGTTCTCGGGAATATTCACGCTTACCGCGTTCCCCACCATCGCGTTCTCGATTGTCCCGATCCTGCCCGAACAGCGCGGCAGGAACGACGAAGAAACTCAAGATGAACCATACCAAGCAAGAATACGAAATTTTCATCTTTCACCTATTTTCAATACGGTTGGGAGGGCGGAAGGCGCCCTGCCGATCGGATCCGAATTAAACAGTCTAACAGTTCCAAGGTTGCCCACTTTCCGTCAATTGGGGAAAAGTGTCACAAATCTGGTCAAATAGGTGACCGTTCGGAACTGACAAGCTTATTCACCTATTTTAGCTTTGACGGACAAGTTACCCACAAATCTTGGCAAAATTTGCACCAATTCTAAGCAATCCGCTCCCTGTTTTTTCGGTTATCCAAGTTGGATTTGTTCAGGATATCGGCTCCCACACCATTCTCGAGCCTCGGTTGGAGGGGGAAAGTTGACCCCTGAATAGGACTACTCGATAATAATGGGGCGCGGCGGCCAAGGCTATCTGCTCTCCTCTCCGCGCGTCCGTCACTCGTAATTGCCATGCTTGATCAGATTGGGTTTCCCACCATGTCCACTCGTCGCCCAAACTATCAGCAACCGGCGCGCAGCGATGCCACAGAAACCCCGCTAGGTGACGACCCATCTCCGCTCCAAACAGAGGCAGGTGATCTGCAAAGCGACCCACTCGACCAAGTGGTTCTTCAAATTGATTTGCACCTGGACGAAGCGTTGCGGTTGGTCGAACAGGAGGATTTCCAAGCTGCGCTCCGCTCGCTCAACCGAGCGATTCTCGATGCTCCTGAGGAACGTCTGGCAGAATGTTATTCATTGCGCGGTTATGTCTACCTGAAATTAGAAGATTACCAGCGAGCCGAAGCCGATTGTACCGAGGCGATCTCTCGCTATCACCCCGAGCCTCAAACGCATGCCTGGCGGGCCGCGGCCCACGGCGAGCAGGATAACTGGCCAAGGGCTTTTGATGACTTGGCCAAAGCGGTTGACATGGCAGGTGACAAGAAGGATCAATACCTGCAATTGATGGACTCGTATATCGAAACAGCCAGCGAATATTACCGCCAACAAATCATTTCAGGCAATGACTCCGCCGAGCTTTTTTTCGAGCGGGGATGGGTTTATTTCCAATCAGGACGGAAGACCAAAGCGGGGCGAGATTTTCAACATGCGCTTTCCAAACAGCCCGGTCACACCCAGGCTTCTCTCGGAATGGCCGGATTGCAACTCGATGCGGGAAAAGCGGCGGAAGCGCTTCAGCTGGTTGAGGGAGTAATTGAACAGGCAGACGAAAAAACCCTGATCGATGCCCTCATGATCCGCACACGGGCCAATCAAAAATTAGGAAACAGCCGGCAGGTCACTTCCGATTTGAATCAACTCAAAGCACTGTCAGAGGCGGACGTCCATCTTCTGCTGGAAATTGGCAAACTGCGTTTAAGCTTGGGGGAAAACGCGCGAACCGTTTCCGACATGACGGCCCTCTTGAAGCGGGCCCCTGAAATGCAGGAAGCGCTGCTAATTCGCGGCGACGCCTACCTCGCGATTCAAAACCATGATTCGGCCATCCAGGATTACTCCAAGTACCTGCGGCTTGTTCCGGAATCCCTGATGGCCCGATTGCAACGGGGCGAAGCCTACCTGAAAACCAACCAGTTGGAACGGGCAATTGCTGATTTCGACCGATCACTGACCATCGAGCCGGTCTGTGGCCGGGCCTTCCTGGGCAGGAGCCAAGCGTTCATCGCCATGAACCAATTGGACCAGGCCTTGACCGAGTGTCAAAAGGCCGCCCGCTTGGACAACCAGCAGCCGGAGGTCTTTGGCACACTGGCTGAAATCCATTACCAGTTGTGCGACTACTCACGCGCCATCGAAGAATTTGTTCGGGCCGAACGCTTAAGCCAAACACGGTCGAGGAAGGCTCATTTCTGTTACCGACGCGGTAATGCCTACTATCAATTGAATCAGCTGGAAAACGCGCTTAAGTACTTCCGTAAAGCGAGCCACCTCGACGCGAATCACGCCGGCGCTTGGATCTGGAAAGCGCAGGTGTGTGCCAAACTCGAGAAATGGTCCAAAGCGATCTTGAGCGTGGAGCAGGCCATCCGTTCCCGGCCAGTTGCCACCGATACCTACCAGGAACTCGGAAAGCCAGTCGCGGAAAAGGCAATCCGCCACTACGACCGGATGGAACAGCGGGGCAATCGATCCGAAGAAATTTACTGCAGCCGGGGGCTTGCTTACCAGTTCCTCGGGAACGCTCAGCAAGCTTGGGAAAACTTCAGCCAATCGTTAGAACTTTCCGAAGATCCTGACGTACGCCTGCGCCGTGCACAATGCTCGATCGGTTTGCAGGATTTCGAACAAGCCTTGGTCGACTTGAAACGAGTTCTCGAATCCGACAAAGAGAATCCAACAGCTCGCTACTGGAGGGCAATCGCTTTCGCCGAATCGGGGGACCAGGATCGTGCCATTTCCGATATCGTGCGGGCCATCAAGGCGAAACCCGATGATCCGCGATACTACCTGCTGCATGCCGAATTGGTTTCTGGTAAACAGGAATGGAACAAGGCTATTCGCTCCTTGGAACAAGCCATCCGGCTCGATCCGCTCGATCCGACCCTCTACCATCAACGCGGTTTGGCACTGCTGGAAACAGAACATTACAGTCGGGCGGTCAGTGACTTCACCCGCAGCCTGGAGTTGGCCCCGGACCAGACGAACCTGTTGGTGCGACGCGGACAAGCGCAAGCGGCCCAACAGAACTTCGATCAAGCAATGGCAGATTTTGAATCGGCACTCAGCCTGGACCATCATTGTCTCGAAGCGTATGGTGAACGCGGTTCGGCCATGGCAGCAGCCGGCCAGGGGGAGCTGGCGCTGATCTGGTTGACCAAGGCATTACACCGATTTCCCGAACCTCAACAACTGGCCTACCTGCTCTTGAACCGGGGAAAGGTCTTCTACCAGATGGGTCGGGCCGCCCGGGCCATCAATGACTACTGCCAAGCGCTTGACCGGGCTCGTGACGACCGAGCCATGGTCTGCAAGATTCGCCTGGCCCGTTCGGCCGCCTTGGCTCAGGAAGAGAAATGGGAAGACGCGATCAGTGATCTGCAGCGATTTCTGAAACGACACCCCGATCATGAGGATGCCAAGCTGGCCCTTGAGTGGATCGTGCAATCGGACAAAAGTGGAAATCGCCCCCCGCTATTCGTTTTCCCTGGTGAGTTGATTCGCCCCCTGAGACCCCCGCAAGTCCGTCCACCGGTCGAGTTCCACGTCAACCCGGAACTCGAAGCAGAACCTCCCTTTGACATGTGGTTGGTGCGGGCAGCAGATCAGAAAGAATACGGGCCTGCCACACTGGAGACCTTGAGCCGATGGGTGGCCGAGGGGAGATTGGGGCTCAACTCGCAAATCCTGCGTTCCGACTGGAACCAGTGGAAACGTGTCGAGAAGCTATTCCCGGAACTCTCCACCGAAGAGGCCTTCGAAAGCTTTCCGGAGATTCAAACGGGAGAGAGCGAAAAACGGCAGAATGATGCCCAAACCGATGCGGCCGATGCTTGAAGCGCCGGCTTGAGTTTTCCTCCCCCCTGCATTATCTACAGCGCAAAAAACGGGCGTTGACCGGGGGCCAACGCCTGTTGTTTTTTCTCTCAGCCGACTCCCGGTTTAGAACGGAGGTGGCATCAACGGGAAGCCTTCACCTAAGAATTCAAAGTAAGCTTCATCGATAGCATAGAAAATCGAAGGAGGCGGCCCGGCATCAAAATCATCCCAAGGAATTGGGAATTCGTAGAGAGCGCCAACGGTCCGGTCTGCGATGACATCGTTGGCAGAAAATCCATTCGTCACACCATCCAATGCGATTCGGAAATTGGGCTGTGCTCCGAAGTTGAAGAACGACTGGACATCCGAAACTGCCGGGTTGATAGAGATCGCGTTATTCGACATACCCAAGTTTAAGAGGCCATTGGCAAGGCCCCCTCCCGTGCCGTTAACAAAAACGATATCACGTTCGTTGGGAACTTTAAACAGATCTTCATCGGCCCATTGGTCATTCTGCGTAATCGCATTATCACGCAACAAGACGTTCAACTGGGCAAAATTCGGGCCGGCTGTAGGGGGAGAGCTCACATGCAAGGACAATCCTTCTTCCGCATTTCCTGTAATCGAATTATTGGACATATTCAATGTAAACTTGGAACTATCATAGGCGCCAGCATCCACACCACGATCGTTCAGCTTCGTATACGGAATCCTCAAAAATATGAGATCGATTTCGCCAAAGGTAAAGCCGTTATCGGCCATCTGGTTGCCTTCAAACGTGGCGTACAGATTGGCCTGCTCGCGACTCTCCATCGTCACACCCGATCTGGCGTTTCGGTCCATCTCGCTGCCATACACCTGAACCCGGGTATAATTTTCTTCTTCCGGTACAATCGCTCCCCCTGGCGCGGTAGCAGCTGTCACGTCGATTCCGAAGCCGGTCCTCAAATCGGTAAAGAGTGGAAACGGCGAGGTACGTGCCAAGGTTCCCTGATTGTCATTAAACGTACTACCCACAACCAGGAGATCGGTCAGCCCACCGTAGGTCCGGAGGGTCAAACCGTTGCCACCGTTGGCATCCATGGTACTATCCACAAGCGTGATCCGATTGAGCACCGGGGGAAAATAGGGCGGCGCGTCCTTGGCCGTGACGTTAATGTTCATCCCGTGGGCAAAGTTACCGACAGAAACGACATTGTCAGCAAACACATCGACATGGGCTGCGTCCGAGGAAGCAATATTGAAACCATGATTCCCATTACCACTCGTATTGACATTACGGACAAAGGCTTCGACAAAGGACTGACTTCCATTCAGATCATTGCCAGCGATGAGGTCAATCCCGGTACCTCCGTTACCTGTCACACCCAGGAGGGCCGGACCCACGCCCGCGGCCGAATTCTCGATCACAGCACGTTGGGCAGAGCCACCCAGCGACGTAAGCGTAATCCCATTGACGTCGTTACCGCTGATTGACAGGTTGTCGACGATATCGGTGTTCATCACGGCGCCCACGCCGTCAACCGTCGCTCGAATCCCGGTCCCCAGGTTGTTATCTACCGTTGCGCCCGTGACGAGCAAGTTCTGATTCCAGCCCTGGTTAGGCAGATTCGTGTCCCCTAGCAAGACCTCGATACCCCGACCATTTCGGGAAATATTGGAGGTCGGACCATCGGTCGTACTGGCAATAATGGTCTGATCCACCGTGGGGAAGCCGTTCGCGTCAAGTAATTGGTTGGTCCAGTTCTCGACTCGAATACCGGCCCCCGCGTTGTCCGTGCTGGTCGTGTCCAGGAAACGGAGGCGACCACCGCCCATCACACCGACACCAAACGCCAACTGGTTGGCAACATTCACGCCGCTACCCCCGTTAAACGTCAGCTGGTTCGAAATAATATCGATGTCCGTCGTCTGAGAACCGGCAATCGGACCGCCTGATGCGGCATACAGATTTTCGGCCAACAGAATCCCATCTCTCAAGTTGCCTGAGATGACGTTGTTTTCTATCAGCACGCCCACTTCCTGTTGAAAATCTGGCAAGGCTCGATCACGAGCCATCAGTTGGTAACCGAGCAAGTGTAGACCGTTACCACCCAATGCGCCTGTACCACCGTCACCGTTGCCGACGAGGTTGTTATCCTCAACGATCAACCGACCATTCGGGTCAATAAAGTCGCTAATAAAGATACCATTACCACCGTTCGGCCGGTCAGGGCCCGGGCCAACCGCGAACTCCCCGATCAAGTTTCGCCGAAATTCCAAAACTCCTTCTGCACCCTCAATGTTAACACCATCAAGCAAGGCGCCATTAATCACATTGTCTTCAATTATGGCTCCATCAATTGCATGACCAGCCAAGAGGGCAGACCCGTGGATACCGTATCTCATTCCATCGGTTGACTGGTTGCCGTCGATCAGGAAGCCCCGCACCACATTGTTGCTATCGAGCCGCACCGCGTCACCCAAGTAACTGGGACGATTCCCCGTGATGGCAGGCAAGTTGCCATCCAGGTTGTAGATCAACTCGTAAAACGGCCCCCAGTCGGGGCCGTTATCAATACGGATTAGGTGACGAACACCATCGCCCAGCAGCATCTGCCGCTCTTTCAACTGAATCCCCTGGTCATACCCTTGCGTCGTTCCATCACCCTCATCGACGAAGATAATATCGTCCACGTTGGAGACGGCTTCGGCCTGTGCCAGGGTCGAAAACGGATTCTCAAACGTACCATTCTGGAGCGCCAGCGGATCGATGGGGTCATTATTCACGTGCCAAACGTTGTACGGTGCACCGGTGTCCGGATCGATGGCGTAAACGACTTGCTGGTTGTAGCGGACAATGTGATCATTTCGGACAGTTCTCTCCAGATCGCGCCCCACACCGGCATACTCGCTACCACGGGCATTCAGACCCCAGACATAGCTGAGGTTGACTCCACCGGTCAGATCGAAGCGATCGTCATAAGAAAGTTCACCCGAGACGATCCAACTATTCCAGAGCTGAGCGTTCAGCCTGGCACGACCACCGGCAAAGAATTCGATGATGTTGGAACTGTAACCATAGGCACCCACGTCGATCGAACCGTTCAAGTGGGAGAAGGCACGAGGTCGAACCCGGAAGGTCGTATCAAAACCGGTCAAGGCACTATCGATGCCGGGTACCAAGACAATCTGATTCTGGAAGAACGGAACGTTTCCATTCGGATCACCCTGGGTATGACCGTCCCGGTTCGTCGGGAAATAGCCGTTTCCAATCAGATCCCAGTTCGGGGATTTGATCGAAGCATTGATGCCGACCTGCCAGTAAGCATGACCAAATTGGTAGTTGGTCGCATCGTCGTAATCGACCCAAGCCCCCACCGTGATGTCGGCGTTGGCCGCATCCAGGGAGAAGACTCGTTCCAGGCCAATGTTAGTAAAAAATCCACCGCCCTGATCCGCGGGAGCAAAGATTTCATCTTCGTGATTCAAGGATTGATGCACCCGGAATTCCGTCAACCAACGGCCGTCCAGGCGATCTTCAAACAGGCGTGTCTTGAGACCGAGCGAGAGATAAATCCCATTGAACCCGACCGCTTTGTCGGCGATGTTCGTCCCGAACCAGATGCGTCCTGGGAAGGGTGCCTCGTAAGCTGCCATTCCTGTTGCAATACCGTTGGCCGGTTGAGAAATTTGGCCTCCTGCACCCATGGCACCGTTAACATACGGTTGCTGAGCACCGCAGTTGGGTGCAAATACCATCATCGCTATGGCAACGCAGTAGGCGAAACTTACACTCGTCTTCATTGATGTCTCCCGACACTGGGCAGTGGAAAGCCCTAAAAACTCGGTTATATCCCGTCAGCGGCGCATTTTTGGCGCCTGCAAAACAGGTACACGTGTTAGGAATGTTCGACATCGTAAGCTCGGTGCCATTAGGAATTTCGATACAATTCGGATAATTAGTAGATCTTGACACCCCAATTTAACAGGCGCGATGCTGGCATTGTGGGAAACGGGGCACTGGGTCCGGGCAAATCGAAGCCGTTTGTTAAATCGTGTTTATCGAAGCAGTCTTGCTGGCATTTCAGCAGCTGCCAACAGAAATGCCGGCAACAGTCGTGCTGGCAAAAGAAAAAAGGATTTAATGCGTCGACGCTTTTTCCCGCGGTCCGTTATTCAAAGCGGAGCAACGCATATTTTTTCTTGCCGCGGCGCAGGACGATCATCGTCTCGCTGGCCAGATCCTTTCGCTGCAAGGTCGCCTCCAGGTCTGGAACACGTCGGTTATTGACATACGCCCCGCCCTCCTTGATCGTTCGGCGACTTTCGCCCTTGCTCTGACAGAGCCCTGAATCGGCCAGGGCATCGATCAGCGAGTAACCCGGCTCCTGCAACTGATCAAAACCGACGGTCAGGCTGGGAACATCCGAGAAAATCTGCCCTAACTCAGAATCGGACAAGTCCTGGATCTCAGCCCCAAAAAAGATCTCGGTTGCCTGTCGTGCTCTGGACAGACCGGCCTCTCCATGGATCAGTAAGGTCACTGCCTCGGCCAGCCGTTTTTGGCTTTCACGCTGATGGGGAGATTCCTGTCGTGACTGGTCCAGGGCCTCGATTTCCTCGTGGTCCAGCTCCGTCAGGAAACGCAGGCACTTCCCCGCATCCTCATCGGCCACGTTCAACCAATACTGATAGAAAGCATAAGGACTGGTCCGCTCTGCCGAGAGCCATATCGCACCAGACTCGGTCTTACCCATCTTGGCCCCATCGGCCTTGGTCAGCAAAGGACAAGTCATTCCGTACAATTGGGCGCCATGCATGCGACGGGCCAGGTCGATTCCGGCGGTAACGTTGCCCCACTGATCACTGCCGCCAATCTGCAACTCGCAGCCATACGCTTGATTCAGGTGAACAAAGTCATAGGCCTGCAAAAGCATGTAGCTGAATTCGGTATAACTTAGACCGGCTTCACTCGTCAGGCGACTTTTGACGGAGTCCTTGGCCAGCATGACATTGACCGGAGAATTCTTTCCCACATCCCTCAGGAACTCCACGTAACTAAACTGGCCCATCCAATCGTTGTTGTTGACCAGAATGGCCGAGGCATCTCCGCAATCAAAATCGAGCAGTCGCCGCATCTGCGACTCGATTCCCTGCAGGTTCTCCGACAGCTGATCGGCAGAGAGCAGATTTCTCTCGGCGCTCTTGCCACTCGGATCGCCGATCATACCGGTAGCCCCCCCAGCGATGGCGATGGGCCGATGCCCGGATTTCTGGAACCGGCGAAGCAACATGAGCGGAAGTAGACTCCCCACATGAAGACTATTGGATGTCGGGTCAAACCCAGCATAGACCGTCCGGCTCGCCGAATTCAACCAAGCGGGAAGCTGGTCGTCGGCGGTCGTTTGATGGATCAGTCCGCGCCACTTGAGGTCAGAAAAAATGTCGTTCATGGCTTCCGAGAATTGACGGTTAAATTAGATAGTCGGCCAACCCCCATCCTAACGCACCGAGGCTGCCTGCGGGGAGGGCAGGTGGGCAGGCCATGTCGATCCCACGAGGCCCAACCAGCAAGGCACCGTCGTCGCTGCCCCCAAAAGACGTGAA
This sequence comes from Planctomycetota bacterium, assembly GCA_036338455.1. Classification (GTDB taxonomy): domain Bacteria; phylum Planctomycetota; class Planctomycetia; order Pirellulales; family Pirellulaceae; genus Mariniblastus. The sequence goes on along the minus strand of JAYZCF010000156.1, from coordinate 430 downwards.
AACCGATCGGTCCACTGGCATACTTGGTATCTGACCCACAATCGTTGAAAATAAGTCAGAACGAGTCCAGTGCTGGACCGCAAAACGGCCAATTTCACCCACATTCGCGATGCCCCGAAAAAGATTACCCACTCCTGAAACGGCCACCGGCTGGCTTTTCTGTTTACCCTGGATCATCGGGTTTCTGGCGCTGTTTGTCTGGCCGTTGATCGCGTCTGCATGGTGGAGTTTCTGCCATTACGACATGGTCAACCCGCCCCAGTGGATCGGCGGTGGTAATTACGGCCGTTTGTTGAGCGACCTGGTCTCCCAGCAGGGGTTCGGCCAGGCACTGACCAACTCTCTGTATTACTCGCTCCTCTCGGTCCCACTGTCGGTCATCCTGGGAGTCCTGTTGGCCGTGCTGCTGTCTGCCCCTCTGCGTGGCCAA